>DQOF01000188.1 GCA_015658775.1 Acidimicrobiia bacterium
CGGTGTCGGGAAGTTGGCCGAGGCACCCATCTGGATCGACGACAACCCGAGCGTGTCGATCATGGAGATAAGGGCCAAGGCACGTCGTCTGAAGAGCCGTGTGGGCAGGCTCGGCGTGATAGTCGTCGACTACATCCAGCTCATGACCGGTCGGTCCACTGCTGAGAGCCGCCAGATCGAGGTGTCCGAGATCAGCCGTGGGCTGAAGATCCTCGCCAGGGAACTCGAGACCCCGGTGGTAGGCCTCTCACAACTGTCGCGTGGCCTCGAGTCCCGGCAGGACAAACGGCCGATGCTTGCCGACCTGCGCGAGTCGGGGTCGCTGGAGCAGGACGCCGACGTCGTGATCTTCGTGTACCGAGACGAGGTCTACAACCCCGAGAGCCCCGACATGGGCACTGCCGAGATCATCGTGGCCAAGCACCGCAACGGTCCGACGGGTACGGTCCGCCTGGCGTTTCTGCCCCACTACACCCGGTTCGCCAACATGGCCCGGGTGGGCTGAGCCGCCCGAGGTGTTCCTGGGCGACGACCTTCTGGCCTGGTTGCTCCTGGCACTCGGTGGGGCAATGGCCGCCGGCAACGTGGCGGCGCTGGTCAGGCCGCCGAAAGGCCGGGTGCCGGGCCCCGGGAACGGGTTGGAACGGCCGCCGCTGTGGCGCAGCCTCGTCTACATCCTGCTGGGTTCGGGCATAGCGCTCTGGGCGCTCGTCACCCTGGTTGCCTGAGCATGACGGCCTGATCCGCTGGAAGGTATTGGCGGCTTCTGCGGCGTCCCGCCCGGGGAACGCAGCCGGTCGGCCCGATGGTGGGATACCGTCCCGGGCCGGAGGTGAAGGTGATGGCGAACGAACTAATGGCTCAGGCTCCGGTACAGGGCCTGACGGACGCCTGTGGCGACCAGCCGGGCTTCATATGCGAGGCGGTGTGGGACGCCACCGACAGCGAGGTCTTGGCAGAGGCGACCGCATGGCTCGTGGAGAGACCTCTCAAGATCGTGGTCATCCTCGTAGGCGCGGTGATGGTGAATCGTCTGGTCAAGCGGACCATCAACGGCATGGTGGAGCGGCTCGTCACGACAAGGGAGGAGGAGGAGCAGGAGTCGAAGTCCGGTGCGCTCGTAGCTCGCATGGGCAGGCGGGCACGCGGGAAGCTGCGGCGTATCAACGAGAAGGCCGAACGGTCGCGTCAGCGGGCCCTGACGCTCGGGGCGGTGCTCAGGAGCATCGCAGGGGCGGCCATCTACATGATGGCGACAATGCTCGCCCTGGGCGAGGTCGGCTTCGACCTCGCACCGCTGATAGCCGGCGCCGGCATCGTCGGCCTGGCCATAGGGTTCGGCGCAC
The DNA here is from genome assembly GCA_015658775.1 of Acidimicrobiia bacterium. Classification (GTDB taxonomy): domain Bacteria; phylum Actinomycetota; class Acidimicrobiia; order Acidimicrobiales; family MedAcidi-G1; genus UBA3125. The sequence goes on from DQOF01000188.1 coordinate 1,347, forward strand.
AGTCCCTGGTCGCCGACTTCATAGCGGGCATCTTCGTAGTGATCGAGGACCAGTACGGAGTCGGCGACTACGTGGATGTGGGCGCCGCCTCTGGAACGGTCGAGCGTGTAAGCCTGCGGACGACGGTACTGCGTGACCCCGAGGGCACGGTCTGGGTGATCCCGAACGGTGAGATCCGGCGTGTGGGCAACTTCTCGCAACTCTTTTCGTATGTCCAGATGAATGTCGACGTGGCCTACGACACCGACATCGACCTGGCCGCGAGCGTCATCAAGGGCGTGGCCGACGAACTGTGGCGTGAGGGCTCCGATTCGACCACGATCCTGGAGGAGCCCGTGATCAAGGGCGTCCAGAACTTCGGTGCGGACTCAATCTCGATCCGACTGTCGGTCAAGACCGAACCCGGCGAGCAGTGGGGGACCGCTCGCCTGTTGCGCGCACGTCTGAAGAGGGCGTTCGACGCCAACGGCATCGAGATCCCGTTTCCGCAACGAACGGTGTGGCTCAGGCACGAGCAGCAACAGGACGGTCCGCCGGCTCCGACAACAGAGGTGCGGTTCGATCTGCTGGGGGGCCGGTCGGGCGGCGGCGGCGACGGCGACGACTAGGAGGCGGCTACCGGTCCGACCTCAGCTGTCGCTTCTGGCGATCGCACGCTCGTCGGTGCCGAGGTAGCTGGCCACGACCCGTGGGTCGGCTCGGACCTCCGCTGGAGTTCCGGTGGCGATGACCGATCCGGCCTCCAGGCAGTAGACCCTGTCCGACAGGGCCATGATCATCGGCATGTCGTGTTCGATGACGATCATCGCGGCGCTCAGTTCCTTCCGTATCTCGACCAGCAGCGGGCCGAACGCCTCTGTCTCACGCTGGGCCACGCCTGCCGTGGGTTCGTCGAGACAGAGGACCCGGGCATCCAGCGCCAACAGGCAAGCCAACTCGACGATTCGCCGTGTCCCGGTCGAGAGTTCGGCGACGAAAATGTCGGCGTAGTCGCCGAGCCCCAGGAAGTCGATGAGCTCAGTCGCCGTCGACGCCTTGGAGCGTTCGGCGCGCACGGAGGATGGGAGTACGAGGGTGGTGGAGATCAGGTCCGTGCGACCCCTGGCCTCGAGCCCCACCTGGACCGTCTCACGCACCGTGAGTTCGGGAAACAGCCGAGCCGCCTGGAATGTACGGCCCAGGCCCATCCGTGCCCGGTCCGCTGCACGTGTTCCCGTTACATCCCTGCCCAGGATCCGGATTCGGCCGGTGGTAGGCACGAAGCCGCCGATGGCGTTCATGAGGGTCGACTTGCCGGCACCGTTGGTGCCGATGAGGCCCACTACCTCGCCGGCCTCGACCCGCAGCGACACGTTGTCGACAGCGCGGAGGCCACCGAACGAGACCGACACGTCTACGACTGTCAGAGCCGGTCCGGTTGGAGCGCTCCGGTCGGAATCGGCGTGTCGACTGATCATCCGGGGGGTCGGCCGGGCACGGGCGGGCGCCGGTTCGAGGCGGCGCTCGGCCCATCCGAGCAGGTTGTCCCGGATCCAGTACGGCAACTGGATCAGCCCACCGGGGAAGTAGAGGAGCAGGACTAGGAGGCCGATGCTCGAGGTGAAGAGGGGGACGAGTTCGTTGTCGGGCCAGAACGCCGGAAGGCCGATGACCCACATGGCTCCGATGACCGGTCCCATGAGGCTGCCCAGACCGCCGATGACGACTATCGAGACCAGCCGCAGGGAGTCGCCGATCTGGAACAACCGCTCGGTGTAGGGGATGTTCTGGACGAGGCCACCGAGGAGGGCGCCTCCCAGGCCCGCCACGCCACCGGCGAGGGCGAAGGCCATGAGCTTCGCCCGTGACGGGCCGACCGTGTAGGCGGCGGCATTGGCCTCGTTCTCGCGCACGGCGATGATCGAACGACCGATGCCGGTACGTCGGAAGCGGCCTACCACCAACAGCACGACCACCAACGCGGTCAGGCACAGGAAGTAGTAGGTCCGCTGGTCGCTGAGGGAGAGTGGTCCGAGGCTGCCGCGCCGGAACGGCACGCTCTGGCTGTTGCCGCCGCTGAGCACCGGACGGCGGTAGATGTACTGCTGGGCGGCCAGTGCGAAGGCGAAGGTGGTGATGGCCAGCAGGAGGCCCTTGACGCGCAGGGCACCGACGCCGATGACGGTGGCGGAGGCCGCCGCGACGAGTGCGCCGAGCAGCATTGACACGAGAAATGGAACCGCAGGCAGGGAAACCGTGAAGAAGTGCCACCCCTCGCCTATCCCGATGCCCAGTTCCAGCCCGCGGTTGAAGGCTGCAGCCGCCAGGGCGCCGATGCCGGCGAATGCCATCTGGCTGAGAGAAAGTTGCCCCGACCAGCCCGTGACGATGGTCAGGGACGTGGCACAGACGGCGAATGCCAGGATGCTGGCGAAGAGCAGGTGCCTCGAGGGCAGCGTGATCAGGAACGGCAGCACCACCGCCATCGCGGTCAAGAGCCCGAGGGTGGTGTGGGGGAGCCAGCGCACCCACCAGAGTTCCTTCAGCCGTTCGGGTACAGGGCGGTGCCTGGGCGTGAAGGAGAACGAACCGTCGCTGTCGTCGGACGACCTGCTGCGCACCGCGACAGCGACCACGACCACGAGGAAGAGGATGAAGTCGATGAGTCCGCTCTGGTTCAGGAACACGAACTGGATGTGGGCCTGGCCGACGCCCAGCACCAGGCCAGCCACCAGAGCGCGGGGGAAGGACACCATTCCGGCGATCACCGCCGCAGCCAGTGCCCTGGTCATGGTGTTGGGGCCGAGGTTGGCCAGGCCGGTGATCGATCCCCGGTTGCCCGACAGCAGTAGCAGCGAGACGCTCGACAACGCCCCGGCGACCGTCCACACGAACAGCGACACCATCTTGGGGTCGATACCCGAGAGGCGTGCCAGGTCGGGGTTGTCGGCTGATGCCTGAACCGTCTGGCCGAACACCGTGCGGTTCAGGAACCACCCCAGGGCGATCGCCAGCAGCGGGACCACGATGAGGATGGTCAGCTTCTGACCGGTGACCCTGAGGCCGGCCACGTCGTCCCACACGAAGCCGACCGGCACGGGGAAGCGGACGCCGCGCTGGCGTTCGATGTCGGGGAAGGCGGACACCATGGCCTGCATGAGCTGTGCGATGCCGATGGTGGCCACCAGCACGATGACCCTGGGTGCCTCGAACAGGCGTCTGATGACGGCCCGTTCCACGACCGCTCCCAGCAGCGTTCCCACCGACAGCGCCACGGCAAGGGCGAGCCAGTACGGGAAGTCGTAGTTGATGACCATCAGGGCCATGAGGCCTGTGGCAGGGATTCCCATGTTGCCGACGGCCAGGTTGATCACCCTGGTCGATCGGTAGATGAGCACGATTCCGAGGGCTAGCAGGCCGAAGACCATGCCGTTCACGAGCCCGTCGAACCACAGTTGGCGGGTGGTCCAGACGGCGAGCACGGGAAGGTCGGCTACTCCCACCAGGAATCGACCCATGTCAGTCGTCGTCCCGGTCGAGGAAGACCGCCCGGGCCAGGTCGTCCCGCTCCAGCAGCTCGGCGGTCGGGCCCTCGAATCGGATCTGGCCCTTTTCCAGGAATATCGCCCGGTCTGCGATCGCCAGGGCGACGTTCAGCGACTGCTCGACGACGACGATCGTCTGGCCCCGCTCCTGGAGTCGTTTTACGACGGTCAGGAGGTCCTGGACGACCACGGGGGCGAGTCCCAGGGAGAGCTCGTCGATGAGTAGCACCTCGGGGTCGTGGAGCAGGACGCGTGCCAGGGCCAGCATCTGCTGTTGGCCGCCCGAGAGCGAACCTGCCTTCTGCCCGGTGCGGCCCGCCAGGTCGTCGAACAACTCGAGCACACCGTCTGTCCGGCGCTCCACCTCGCCGGGGTCGCGTCGGTGGATGAAGGCGCCCATCATCAGGTTCTGGCGCACCGTCATGTCCGGGAACACGCCCTTGCCGCCGGGCAGCTGCTGGATGCCCAGCCTCGCCCGGAGTTGTGGCGAGGTGTAGGTGATGGTGCGGCCGTTCAGCCGGACCACCCCGCGCTGTGGGGTGCCCAGGCCGCTGATGACCCTCAGGATCGTGGACTTGCCTGCGCCGTTGGTGCCGAGCAGCGCCAGGGTCTCGCCACGCTGGACTTCGAACCCCACGTCGAAGAGCACCTGGACAGGCCCGTAGGAGAAGTCCAGGTTGTTGACCTGCAGGGCCGGTACCCGGTCGGGGGTGCCCTTGCGGCGGTGCTCGTCCTGCTCGTCGAGCAGTTCCTGCACGTTGAGGGAGAGGTCGTGGCGGAGGAACCGGGCGCCCCGGTACATGATCCAGCCTCCGAGCAGGGATGAGGGCACCGAGAGCACGAGCGTGGTGGTGCGGGGGCCCCATGCGTCGGCGAACAGCAACGAGATGAGGCCGCCGCCGGTTGCGCCGATGAAGAAGATGTAGAGGGTGATCAACGCCGTGCCGGTGCCTCGCAGCCGATAGGGCACGATCGCCTGCATAAGGGGGCTGACCATGGCGAAGGCCGAGGTGAGCAGCACCATGGTGGGGATGCCGAAGGCGATGAACAGCGGCACGGTCGGCATGAAGTACTGGATCGGCTTTAGGACGGCGCTCAGCCCGATGCATGCCCCTATGAGTCGGAGCGTCGCGGTGGGATCCCGGCGCCAGAGCTTGTCGAATCTGGGTCCGATGTAGAAGAGGGCGAAGACGGCGAAGACGCCGCTGGCCGTGCCGGTGATGCCGCGGTCGAGGGCGTCCAGGTTGAACCTGTCCTCGAGGAACAGGTTCTCCAGGACGGGTGCGGTGAAGAGGCCGAACCCGAGGGCGCTGAAGCCGACGACCACCGTGCGGACGGTCCGGATCTGCATCAGCCTCGAGAAGGCTGCGTCCAGTGAGACGGGGAGGGGGTCGGGCTCGGTGAACGACTCACCCAGCACGTCTGTCATCTCCCACTGGCCCCGCCTGGGCTCCTTCAGCAGGAACGTCGCCAGGGCTGCCACCGCCACGGGGATGCCGAGGAGGTAGTACGCCCATCGCCAGCCGTCGATCTCGCCGGGCCCGTTGGCGATGGCTGCTATGCCGCCGACCAGCACGGGGCTGATGACGAACACCAGGCGGCCGCAACCCCCGGTAAGGGCCCCCAGGCGGCCCCTTATGCCGATCGGGTACGCGTCGGCGATCATCGACGAGTGCACGGGGATGGTGTTGGCCTTGGCTATGCCGGCACCGAATCGGGCCCAGAAGAACAGGAATGCGTTGGTGGCGATGCCCGAGAGGGCGATCATGCCGCTGAAGAAGACGCTGGCCCACCCGATGATCGGGACCCTTCTCATGCGGTCGGCCATCCAGCCCATCGGGATGGCCCCGAAGACCACGAACGCCGCCGACGAACTGGCGATGAAGGTGATGGTGCCGTCGCTCACCCCGAAGGTGTCACGGATGTCGGGGGCGAGCACCGTTATGGCGGCCGCCTGGAGTTCGTCGAGTGAGTTGAGGACGAGCAGCACGATGAACGTCGCAGCGCCGCCTCCCATTGCCAGCCCCCGTCTGAGGCCGATTTCCTCGGATTTCACACCGGGCAGGAGATCGTCCGGGAACAGGACCTCGGTGGCTTCCTGCCGGGCGCGTCGGGTCGCCTCCTCCTCCAGGACGGTGGCGGCCAGGGCAGCGGCGTCAGTAGCCTCGGGATGCTGGTCGGTGTCGTCGTCCATCGCGTCTCCGCTGTTACAGGTGGGTGCTCATGTGCGCGGGACATCCTTCCACGGAAGGTCCCTGTCGATGCCGGGTTCCCGTGGTAGTCCGAGTGACCTCTCGGCCAGGTTGTTCTTCTGGACCTCGGTCGTGCCGCCGCCTATGGACACGTTGAAGCGGTTGATCACCTCGGCCTGGACCCAGAGGCTGACAGGGTCCGATCCGACCATGCCTGCCGGTCCGGCCAGGTCGGCCGCCAGGTCGCCCGTCAACGCCTTGGTGACCGCGGCGAAGATCTTGGAGAGGGCCGGGTCGA
>DQOF01000135.1 GCA_015658775.1 Acidimicrobiia bacterium
CCCGCATGGCCTTTCCGGTCTTGGTCCGTTCGACCAGGTACCACAGGACGCCCATGGAGACGGCAGCCACCACGAGGACGAGAATCTTCGTGCCGGCGATCTCGAAGGTCAGGATCGACCGCTGCTGCGAGAGCCACTTGGGCAACTGCGGGTAGCTCTTGGTGGACGGCCCCAGAAGGCCCAGCACGGCATTCTGGATGAAGAACGACACACCGATCGAGGTGATGAGGGGAATAAGCCGCGGCGAGTCGCGCAGGGGCCGATAGGCGACCCGCTCGATCAGCACGGCGGCAAGCGTGGAGACGACTATCGCCAGGACGATCACGAGGGCCAGCGAGAGGAGGAAGTTGCTCTCCCACAGGCCGTTGGCGGCAAGCTTGTCGGACGTGATGAAACCGGTCATCGCACCTGCCATGAAGACCTCGCCATGGGCGAAGTTGATGAAGCCCAGGACGCCGTAGACCATCGAGTAGCCCAGCGCGATCAGGCCGTACATCGCGCCCTGCGACAGGCCCGACATGAGGAGGCCCTTGAACTGGTCTCCCGTGAGCGCCCGAGCACCGGGGTTGCGCCAGCGGGCGAAGGGGTTCTCGGGTGATATCTGCTGGGCCACGAAGGCCAGGATTCCGACGATAATCAGGCTGACGAGGAAGATCCTGATGAAGGTGAGGAACCGGTCGACCTTGGATACGCGGAGCGCCGACTTCCTCCCGATGGTCGCGGTCAACGACCCATCCCCGCTACGGCGCCCTGTACGGCCCCGTGCACGACTTTGTGCAACTTCACCTGGCTTCTCGCCCCCTGATCACCAGCAGGAGAGCGACCATAGTTGATGGTCGGACAGGAACCCTGCAGAGTCGTAGGGCGGCACCGTATCGCGCCGTGATCGGGACCCCAACCGGTTCGGCTCCCGCCATGCCCGTCATACCCGTATGCCGCCGCCTGTACCATCCCCGGCCATGGCACCAGACACGCCCGCGGGTTCACCGCGCAACACCCACAAGGCACTCCCCGACCCCCGCAACGCGTCCGTCCAGATCTACATCAACGGCGACTTCCACCCCAGGGTCGAAGCCAGGATCTCCGTCTTCGACAGCGGCTTCCTGGTCGGTGACGGGATCTGGGAGGGAATCCGACTGCACAACGACCGGTTCGCATTCCTGGACCGGCACCTAGACCGCCTCTTCGCCGGCGCAGCGGCCATCGGCCTCGACATCGGCATGGACCGGGCAGGCGTGACGGCGGCACTGACCGCCACGGTCGAGCGGAACGACATGCACGACGCCGTCCACGTCCGCCTCATGGTCACCCGGGGCGACAAGACGACACCATCACAGCACCCTGCCAACGTCATCGGCGGTCCCAACATGGTGATCATCGCCGAGCACAAGAGGGCGGACCCCCAGGTGACCGCCGAGGGGATCACACTGTTCACGGCCACCATCCGGCGACCACCGCCCGACACCCTGGACCAGCGCATCAACTCGCACTCCAAACTGCACGAGGTGATCGCGCTCATCCAGGCCACGCACGCCGGTGCCGACGAGGCGCTCATGCTGGACACCACCGGCGCCGTGGCAACCTGCAATGCCACCAACTTCTTCATCGTGAGGGCGGGCGGACTGTGGACCTCGACCGGCCACTACAGCCTGCGCGGCATCACGCGTGACGTCATCCTGGAGGCGGCGACGGCTGCCGGCATCCCCACCCACGAGCGCCCCTTCTCGCTAACCGACGTCTACTCGGCCGACGAGGCGTTCGTCACCGGAACGTTCGGCGGCCTCACGCCGGTGGCGGCGATCGACGGCCGGACTATCGGTGATGGCAGGCCGGGTCCCATGACCGCGCGCCTGCGCGACCTCTACCAGGCCGCCGTGGCCGCCTCGGTGGGCCTGTGACCCTCAGGCTGAACTGCTGGTCGGGACCGCGCAACATCTCGACCGCTCTCATGTACTCCTTCAGGCAACGCTCCGACACGACCGTGTTCGACGAGCCCATCTACGCCCACTACCTGCGGGTTACGGGCAGGGAGCACCCCGGCGACGAGGAGGTCATGGCCAGCCAGGACCCCGACGGCGAAGCCGTGGTCCGAGAGGTCATCCTGGGACCACACGACAGTCCGGTCGTGTTCTTCAAGTTGATGTGCCACCACCTCGTCGACCTGGACCGCTCCTTTCTGGGCTCGTGCCGCAACATCCTCCTGATCCGCGAGCCGCGGCACGTGATCAGGTCGCTGTACGCCAACCTTCCAGACGTGCGCCTCGGAGACACGGGTCTCGAAGGCCAGGTCGACCTGCTGGACTCGATCCTGGCGGAAGGCGACAAGCCGATCGTGATCGACTCGGCCGTGCTGCTCGCGGATCCTGAACCGGTGCTGCTCGAGTTGTGCCGGAGGCTCGGAATCCCGTTCGAAGCGGCGATGCTGTCGTGGCCCCCCGGCCCCAAGCCGGAAGACGGCGTGTGGGCTGAGCACTGGTACGCCAACACGCACCGCTCCACCGGCTTCGAGGCCGGCCTGCCGAGCGACGATCCGCTACCCGACGAGTTGTCACAGGTCCTCGAGGCTGCACAGCCCCTCTACGACCGACTCGCAGGGTACGCGATCAGGCCCGCCTGACACCCACGGGGTGCGCGAGACTCGACCATGACCTGGATCCAGACCGTGCCGGACGACGAGTGGGAGGCGAGCGGCGGAATGCTGGGCGAGCTCTACGCCAAGGTCGTGGACCCGACCCACCACCGGGTCGACAACATCATGGCTGTCCACTCCCTCAACCCCCGGGGTCTGGCCGCACACCAGCAGTTGTACACATCGGCCATGGCGGGCACGGCCACCCTGCGCAAGGTCGAACGGGAGATGATCGCCCTCGTGGTCAGCCTCCACAACGAGTGCCACTACTGAGTGACCCACCACCGGCGCGGTCTGCGCCGGCTCCTCGGTGACGACGACCTGGCCACGTCCATCGAAGCCGACTGGCGCTCGGCCCCCCTGTCCGATCGACGACGGGCAATGCTCGGCTTCGCCACGAGGTTGACCGTCGCACCGGGTGCCGTCGCCAAGGCAGACCTGGTTCCGCTCCGGGAGGCCGGCTTCACCGACCGCGACATCCTGGACATCGTGGAGGTGGCCGCCTACTACGCCTACGTCAACCGCATCGCAGACGGCCTGGGAGTGGTCCCGGAGTCGTGGATACCCGAGGATGCCTGACGGCTACAGGAGCCTGGCCCCGAGGTCGTCCCGTTCGGCGTTCTCCAGGGCACGAACCGCCGCCGCTATGTCCTGTGAGGCGATGCCTACCGACTTGAACAGCGTGAACGGCTGCCCGTCCGGCCGGACCCGCCCGCTTATCAGCTCGGCCATGTCGGCGTCGGGCTGACGTCCCGCCTGGAGCAGGTCGCCGGCCTCCACGGCCGCCGCCGCCCTGTCGTCGACCACGACGAACGCCTGACGGACCACGTCTCCGGGAATCTCGATCATGTCCGGGGTGAACGCACCCACGGCGTTGACGTGGGTACCGGGCCGCAGCGAGCGCGACTCGAAAAGAGGCGACCTCGAAGGCGTTGCCGTGCTCACGATGTCGGCACGGGCAACTGCCTCGTCGGCGTCCAGGACCACCTCGCCGCCGACGACCTCTGCGCATGCCCGGGCCGACGACCCGGTACGACTCCACACCAGCACCTGACGGATCGGCCGCACGGCCCTGATCGCGGCCACCTGGTCGGCGGCCATGGCTCCGGCGCCGAGCATGGCGAGCACAGCTGCGTCCGGTGCGGCCATGCGATCTGTGGCCAGGCCAGGTGCGGCTGCCGTGCGGATGGCCGAGAGGGTCGGTCCGTCGACCAGGCCGAGCGTCTGGCCCGTCTGGTCGAACACGGCCACTATTCCCGCCGGGTCGCCGGGTACCGACGAGACCACCTTCACCCCGGTGTGGTCGTCGAGGCGCCCGGGCATGAACAGGGACACGCCCAGCAGCATCCGGTTGGGAGCCTCACGGTCGCCGCTGAAGGCGTGGACCATCGCATCGATGGCCTCGACCATAGGCAGGGCCGCACGGACCGCTTCAGGGTTCAGGTATCGCATGTGTCGTCTCCGCTCATGTCTCCACACCCCTCCGATGGCCACCCGTCCGAGGGCCGTCGCGACCCACGTCGACCTGCAGCACCGACCCGTCGGGTCCGACGGCAACGAAATCACCCGTCTGCAACGACGCGAACATGCGCTCACCGACCGCCAGCACCGGCAGCGACCGACCGTATACCTCGTCGGCGACCATGGCACCGAGGGCGAGGATCGCATCCGGCTCCAGCATGACGATGGCTACGGGGTTCGTGCCGCAGCGGATGGTCTCGACCAGTACCGAGCTGGCCGAACTGGACCCCCGGCCGTGCGGCATTGCGAGCACACGGCCTGAGATCGACTCACCCACCTGGGGATGGCGGCGGTCGATGATGACTCCGGTGGCGGCATCGACGCCACCCCACAGACTGAGAGGCTCGTCCAGGCGCAGGACCTCTCCGGACGCCTCGCCGGCCACGAGTACGCGGGGCGGGTCGTCCATCAGGACCAGATCTCCTCGTTCAGCACGACACGACCCGCGACAGCCGACTCGACACAGTCGCCGGTGCTCCCGAACACGACCCCGACCCCCAGGGTCCCAGGTGCGTAGTAGGCCCACTTCGCCGAATCGGTCATCGCCGGTCCGACGGTGTCGGTGAGTATCGAGGTGATGTAGGTGCACGTGTCGGTGACGATCGTGACTCCTGCCGCAGTCAGCGCCCCGGCCCAACCCCTCAGTTCCAACTCTGCGAGCACGTCCCGGCCGGTGGAGACGTAGAAGTCCACGTCGGCATGCACCCGTCGTCCCGCCATGAGAGCGACAAGCCCGGCGAACTCGGTCACCGAGTAGTGCGGCGTGCCGAGGCTCACGGTGGCCAGGTCGCCACCCTCGGCGGTGTTGAGGCCCTCACGGGCCAGGCGCAGGTCGGACGGGGCGACCTCGACGGTCCGTAAGGGCTGCATGCCCCCCAGGGCCGCCTCCAGGGTCGGCGCCTCGGGTGTGCTTCCCACGGCGTGGAACAGCCCCACGCTGCCCGCCGAGGCGGCCGCGGCCCCGAGCGCCTTCAGGCGGTCCTCTCCGAGACCGGCCGGCAGGCCCTCGACCACAGGCACCCCCGTACCGGTCTTGGAGCCGATCAGGTTGCCGAGTACCGGATACAGGACATCGCTGTCGAGCAGTTCGGCCGACACACCGGCGAGCCGGAACATCACCGTCGCCCTGCGGTTCTCGTCGAGGTGCAGGCCTGAGGCCGGGGCGCGACCCGTGATCGCCGCACATATGTCGATGAAGTCGCCGTACTGACTGGTGCGGGCGCCGAGCACAGAGTTCGCGAACACCACGGCGTTCGACTCGGCCCAGGCGATCTGCTCGCCGAACGCCGGCCTCTCCTCGAGCTGGTAGGGGGCGCAGGTCCAGGTGGGGCGGCAACCCATCTCCTCGTACCTCTCCATGAGACGTCGGGCCTGCCGACCGTCCTCCGGGTCGCCGCGGTACAGCTCCGGATGCAACAGGTCCAGCGACGAGACGTTGAGCGTGGTCGGAACCCTCACACGTGCGCCGCGCTCGGCGAGGTGGTCAGCGAAGTCAAGCACGGCCTGCCCGTGGTAGAGGCAGGAATCGATGTGGGCGCCGGTGATGTCCAACAGGCGCTCGGCCCCCACGGCCTCAGCCAGCCGGACGATGATCCGCATGGCCATCTCGTCGGCGGGACCCTGCGAGCCGGCCAGGCGACCTTCGTCATCGGGGGTCAGGCGCACGGACACCGTCTTAGCGTATGAGACCGACGAGGCACGTCGCCCACCGCGTGTCGGCCGGTGGCCCCGGCCCTAGTGGTCGCCGGGACTGGTCGGGATGGAGTCGTCGCGGCTGTGGTAGTCGCCCGCCTCGTCGCCGAACAGCGCCAACTCGGTGTGGAGACCCGTCGGCTGGTCCAGGGGTCCGGCGGCGATGGCGAGGGAGGACGGCTTGTCCGCTGCCCGCCAGAACAGGGTCGAACCACACCTCTCGCAGAACCCGTACTGCACTGAACCGGTCCGGTCGTACCACCGCAGTGTCCCCGAAGCGTCGAAGGCCACATCGTCGGGGTGGGCGGAGGTGGCAGCCATGAAGTGTCCGGTGATGCGCCGGCACGGCTCACAGTGGCAGTTGACCACGTGTCGGATGGGACCGCTCACCCTGTAGCGGACGCCTCGGCAGGCACATCCGCCGGTTGCCCGACTCACATGTTCTCCAGTCATCGCGGCAGCATCGCACAACACGGCTACCAAGACCTGACCACGGCGCTCGTCGGTGGAGTGAGCACCGCTCCCGCCGTGGTTCGGCCCGGTCGGGATGCCATACCCTTCCAGGGTGTTCGACGTGACGGTGATAGGCGGGGGCATGATCGGCGCGTCGGCTGCGCGCCACCTCGCCGAGGACGGGCTGGACGTCGCCGTCGTGGCACCACCGGAACCAACGGATCCAGCAGCCCACACGGGCCCGTTCGGTGCCCACTACGACGAGACCAGGCTCTCCCGAACCGTCCAGAGGGGTGCGGTCGAGGCCGAGTTGGCGCGACGTGCCCGTGCGGCTGTCGCGTCCATAGAGGGCTTCGCCGACCGCCCCGTGTACACCGGATCGGGGCACCTGTTCGTGTCCCGGCCCGAGGACGACGAGGGCATGGCCGAGGCCGTGCTCAACATGCCGGACGGCGTCGAAGTCCTGGACGGGGCGGCCCTGGCCGGGCGATACCCGTCGATCGAATTCCAGCCTGGAATGGTGGGCTTCCTGGATCCGGGGACCGGTAGCCTGCTCAGCCCCAGGGCGTTGGTCGCAGCACAACTCAGGGCGGCGACGGCAGCAGGCTCCCACGTGTTCACGAGCAGCGCCGTCGGCGTGGCCTCCGATGCGACCTCCACCGTCACACTGGCCGACGACACACGTGTCAGGAGTCGCAAGGTGCTGGTGGCGACCGGTGCATTCACCAACGGCACCGGCCTGCTGGAGCGCCCGTTGGCACTGCGCATGAAGACCGAGACCGTGCTGCTTGCCGAGTTGGGCGAGGCCGAGGCCCGCCGCCTGGCCGACCTGCCGCCGATGCACTACGGCGTCCGGGACAGGGGCGTCGGTGACGTCTACACGGCACCGCCGGCCGCCTACCCGGACGGCTCGGTGCTGCTCAAGTGGGGTGCGAACACGATCCACGACCGCTGGATCGAGGGACCGGGTGCCATCGCCGACTGGTACAGGCACGGCGACAGCGACGCCTCCATCGGCCTGATGCGTCCGTCAATGGAGGCCACATATCCGGGCCTGGAGGTGCTCGGATGGCGGACCCACCGCTGCGTGGTCACCTACACGGGCCACATGCTTCCCTACATCGACACGCTCATCCCGGGTCGGCTGTACCTGGCGATCGGAGGCAACGGGCGGTCGGCCAAGTGGGCGGATCCCCTCGGCGCACTGGCCGCTTCGCTGGTATCGGCCGGCAAGTGGGTCGACCCACTGCCCGCGGAGCGATTCGAAGCGAGGTACGACGGAGAGGTCGACGTCTGGCCCGGCCGGGACCTCCTGGTCGAGCGACGCAGCGCCTGAGCCGAGGAGCAGTCGGCGTTGCGGGTGGCGGCTAACCGGTGGCCGCTCCGAGGACGGCGTGGGCCGCGGCAAGCCGGGCCACGGGCAGGCGCGCCGGTGAGCACGAGAGGTAGTCCACCCCTGCGGCGTACAGCCGCCGGATCGACACCGGATCCGCGGCGTGCTCGCCGCACACCCCGACCGGCAATCCCGGGCGGGCGGCCCGCCCACGGGCAACCGCCAGGTCGACCAACTCCCCCACTCCCTCGTCGTCGAGATGCTCGAACGGATCGTGGTCCAACAGGCCCCGGCTCAGGTAGACGTCCATGAAACGGCCCTCGACGTCGTCGCGGGAGAAGCCGAAGGTCAGTTGCGTTAGGTCGTTGCTACCGATCGAGAAGAAGTCGGCATGTAGGGCCAGGTCACCTGCCAACAACGCTGCACGGGGCGTCTCTATCATCGTCCCGACAACCGGCACCTCTTCGAGACCCAGGCCGGCAGCCGCCTCGACCACCCACTCCCTCGCAGAGGCCAACTCGGGTCCCGACACTGTGAGTGGGATCATCACCTCGACAATGGGCTTCCCCCCCGCCGACCGCCGGGCCTCGGCGGCCGCGAAAAGGGCCCGGGCCTGCATTCGGTAGAGACCCGGCCTGAGGTGCGCCAGGCGAACCCCGCGGGTCCCCATCATCGGGTTCACCTCGGCCCAGTAGCGGGCCGAGCGCAACAACTCGCGAGCTTCGTCGTCCAGGTCGCCGCGTGCCTCGGCCACCACGAGTTCCTCGATGTCGGGCAGGAACTCGTGCAATGGCGAGTCGAGGAGCCGCACCGTGACCGGAAGGCCGTCCATCGCCTCCAGAATCTCCTCGAAATCGGCCTGCTGGGCAGCAGCCAGACGATCGAGGGCCTCCGCCTCATCCTCGTCGGTCTCGGCCAGGATCATCGCCCGGACCAGCGGAAGACGCTCGGGGCTCAGGAACATGTGCTCCGTGCGGCACAACCCGATTCCCACAGCCCCCGCGGACCTGGCTGTACGGGCGTCGTCAGCCGTGTCCGCGTTGGCCCTGACCACCAACGAGCCTGCTGCGATCTCGTCGGCCCAACCCAACACCGTGTCCAGTTCGTCCGGAACGACCGCCTCGACCAGTCCTCGTCCACCCAGCACCACCGCACCCGTCGATCCGTCTATGGAGATGGTGTCGCCCTCGGATACGACCACGTCGCCGACAGCGAAGTGGTCGTCGGCGATCCTGATCTCGTCGGCGCCACATACGCACGGTATGCCCCATCCACGGGCGACGATCGCTGCATGGCTGACCAGACCGCCGCGCGATGTGAGGACACCCTCCGCCAGCGCCATGGCCGCCACGTCGTCCGGCGAGGTCTCCCGCCTCACGAGGATCACCGGCTCCCCCCGATCCGCTGCGTCGATCGCCGCCTCGGTCGTCAGGTAGACCCGGCCGACCGCCGCTCCCGGCGAGGCGGCCAGACCGCGGGTGATCTCGGTGCCGCCGCCGTCCTCGAAGCCGGCGTGGAGAACCTGGTGGAGATGGTCGGGGGTGATACGAGCAACCGCTTCGGCACGGGAGAGGGCTATGTCGGAGTCGTCTACCAGGTCGGTGGCGATTCTGAGTGCGGCCACCCCCGTCCGCTTGCCGACCCTGCACTGGAGTACGTGGAGGCGGCCCTGCTCCACGGTGAACTCCACATCGCACATGTCGCGGTAGTGGAACTCCAGGACCCCGAGTGCCCGAGTCAACTCCGCACCCGGGCCGGGCATGAGCGCCATGAAATCACCGAACGACACGGTGGTGTGTGTACCCGCCACGACATCCTCTCCCTGTGCGTTCAAGAGGAAGTCGCCGGTCGGTCCGTTGTCGCCCGTTGCCGGATCACGCGTGAAGACGACACCGCTTCCCGAGGCCTCGTCGCGGTTGCCGAAGACCATCGCCTGGACTGTGCAGGCGGTTCCCAGGTTGTCGGGAATTCCCTCCTGCCTCCGGTATTCAACGGCCCGATCACCGAACCAGGAGTCGAACACAGCGGCCACCGATGCCCGTAGCTGTTCGAAGGGATCGGACGGAAACCGCTTGTCGGACTGCTCGTCGACGAGACGCCTCAGGTCGGTGAGCAGGTCGGCCATGGCATCAGCCGGCAGATCGGCCTCTCGGGCCACGCCGGCCCGATCCACCGCCGATGCGACGACCGCACCCAAGTCCTGGTCCAGGCCGAGCACCACCTTGGCAAAGGACTGCACCAGGCGCCGGTGCGAGTCGACGGCGAACCGGTCATCGGTCGCGGCTGCCAGTCCTGCAGCGGTCTCGTCGTTGAGTCCCAGGTTCAGGACCGTGTCCATCATCCCGGGCATGGATACCGCTGCTCCCGACCTGACGCTCACCAGGAGGGGGTCGCCCGGGTCGCCGAGCCGACGTCCGGCCCGCTCCTCCAGGGCTGTCATGGCGGTTCTCAGCTCGGCGTCCAGCCCATCGGGCCAGCCGCCGTCCAGGTAGGAGCAGCACACCTCGGTGGTGATGGTGAAGGCGGGAGGTACCGGCAACGAGAGGACCGTGGCCATCTCGGCCAGGGAAGCGCCCTTGCCACCCAGCAGTGCCAGGCGTCGGTCCGGTTCCAGGCTCCCCGCGTCATCGGAGAAGACGATCCACGGTGGCCGGGCCATCGGGTGAAGGTACCCCACGTGTCGGGTGGCGCGCAGTACCGAACAGGC
>DQOF01000213.1 GCA_015658775.1 Acidimicrobiia bacterium
GTGGCCCCGACTACCTGCTCCAACTCGGCACCTGGAGTCCGGACCGACCGCTCCACGGCGACGAGGACCTGGCGGCGGCCGCAGAGAGCGACGCCATCTGGTGGGAGCGCCGCTACGGGGTGGACCATGACCCCGCCGGGCTGTTCTGCGAGGCGAACGTGTTGAGATACAGGCGACGACCCGACGTGATCGTGAGGGTGGGTACGGGCGCAGATCCCTATGAGGTGGTTCGGGTCCTGGCCGCCGCCCGTCGCTGCGGCGTCGAACCCGAGGTGAGCCGTGCCGAGGAGGTGGATGACCGTTCCTTCGCAGCCTCGCTCCCCGGTCACAGGTTCGGCCGGATCAGGTACGTCGGTGAGGTCGGTATCGAGGTCAGGAGGGCGGCGATCGCTGCCGAGGTGGACCTGATCGATGCACCCGTCACGGCCAGCGGGCGCCTGGAGTTGAGGTGGTTCCTCCGCGAGCAGACCATCAGCCGGACCCTGCACCGGTTCGGAAATCTGGTCGGCATCGACGGCTGACCTCCTGCCAGACTTGCCTGCATGCGGCGACCGTCGATGCGAATCCTGGACCTGGCAGGCAGCCCCGCCGCGATGGGTCATGCCCACGGCGTCGCCTACGCCGACGAGATCCGCGCCTACGCCGACGAACGGGCCCGCCTGGCGGGCACGGGTGAATGGAGTGGAGGCCTCCTCGACCGCGATGCGGTCCTGGCGGTCGGATGCAGGCCTGGCGACCCAGCGGTGTGGCCTGTTCGGAGTGCTCGTCCGGATGGGGAAGTTCCTGCCCGAGGCGCTCGAGGCGGCCGAGGGTCGGCCCGATGCGGTCATCGACGCCTTCGCCGACCTGCCCGGCCTCATCGACACCCTCATCGACACCGGCGCCTGACGGTTCGTACCCAAAACCGAACCGGACAGCCGGTTCGTCGGCTGCCCAGAGTGTCATGGTCGGGTCGCGGAAGCGGGGTGGACTGGAGACCGCCGTGACGGTCTTGTTGTGGGTGTGCCTGTGTGCCCTGGCATGGTGCCTGAAGGGGGGTCGGCGCATTAGGGCCGAAAGTCACCTTTGTGCCTCACCACCCACACAGGGCCGAACGACCCCGGTCCCCGGACACGCAGGTCAGGTACTGTTCCGCCCGATGACCGAACCAGCCGACCGCGCCGAGCGTGGCGCCCTCGGGCACCTCCGCATCGCCGACTTCAGCCGGGTGCTGGCCGGGCCTCTGGCAACCATGGTCCTGGGCGATCTGGGTGCCGACATCGTGAAGGTGGAGCAGCCGGGCACGGGCGACGACACACGGACCTGGGGGCCGCCCTGGTGGGAGTCGAACGGCGCCACCACGAGCACCTACTACCTGGGGCTGAACCGCAACAAGCGCAGCCTCGCCCTGGACCTACGCGATGAGGCCGACCTCGCCGTCGCCCGCAGGCTGTGCCTGGGGGCCGATGTCGTCGTGGACAACTTCCGGGTGGGCACGATGGCCCGGTTCGGCCTCGACCGGGACTCGCTGGCCGCCGAGCGCCCCGACCTGATCACGTGCTCCATCACCGGCTTCGGCAGCACCGGGGAGGGTGCCGACCTTGCCGGATACGACTTCCTCGTGCAGGCCATGAGCGGCCTCATGGCCGTCACGGGTGAGGTCGACGGAGAACCCATGAAGGTGGGTTCGGCGATCGTCGACAAGTTGACGGGGCTCTACGCCGCCATCGCCATCCTGGCCGCTGTCGAGGAGCGCCGGCAGACCGGCCTCGGCCAGCACGTCGAGGTGTCGCTGATGGGTTCGGCACTGGCCGGCCTGCTGAACGTGGGTTCGGTCCACGTCATCACAGGACAGGACCCCGGGCGTCACGGCAACCGACACCCCTCGATAGTCCCCTATCAGCCGTATCGGGCCGCCGACGGCCAGGTGGCGATCGCCGCCGCCAGCCCGGCCCTCTGGCAGCGGCTGTGCGATGTGCTCGACCGGCCGGACCTGGTTGCTGATGACCGGTTCGTCGACAACGCCGCACGCCTCGCCAACTCCGACGCCCTCGAGGCCGAGATCGAGTCATCCCTGGCGGACGGGACCGTGGCCGACTGGATCGACCGGCTGCGGACCGCGGGGATACCCGTTGGCCAGATCAACAGCGTCAGCGAGGCCTTTGCCGCGGCCGAGGCCCTCGGCTTGGACCCGGTATGGGTCCTGGGCGACGGCGAGGACGCGTTCCGGTCGGTCAGGTCCCCGATCGGCATGTCGGCAACGCCCCCGACGGTCCGCAGGCGTCCCCCGACCAACGACGAGCACGGCGACGAGCTCCGCCGGGAGATCGCAGGCGGCTGACCGGGCAGGCCAAGCCGCCGGCGTGGTCGACCGGTCCGGGGCCGGCCGGCTTGCTGCCTACGGTTCGATAATGGCGTAGAACAGCGGGAAGTCCGTGAGGCCGGCCCACAGGGCTAGCACCCTGTCGGCGTCGCCGTCGATGCCCGCTCCACCCGACTCGACCAGGTCTGCCAGCTGACTCCCCGTCGAGACCAGGTCGTCGAGAGCCGCCCGATCGCAGGTGACCGTTGCGTCGGGCGCCACGTGGGTACGGTCGGGGGTCGAGTGGAGGGTGCCGTTGGACAACTCCACCCTCACCACCTCGCCCGTGTCGGGGAGGCGCCAGTCGATGGCCAGGTGCCCCAGTTCCACGGCGGCGGGACCGTCCACCTTCACCGCCAGGAAGTCGAAGACCTGCTGCAGGGTCATGCCGCGCACGACCTCGGGCTTCGGCCGCTGGATGGCTGGCACGTCGACCGTGCCGTGTCGCAGTTCCTGGGCGCCGGTGAGGTAGATGTCGCGCCACGGACCCGACTCGGCCCGGTAGCCCAACTGCTCGAAGGCGTCCGCCTGCAACAGCCGGGCCTCCTCACAGGTCGGATCGGCGAACACGGCGTGTCTCAGCACCTCGGCGACCCACCTGTGGTCACCGCTCTCGTAGGCGGTCCGGGCCTGCTCCAGCAACCGGTCCATCCCGCCCATGAACCCGACGTAGCGCCTGCCGGCCTCTACAGGCTCGTAGGGGTCGAGGCTGGAGGGGTGGCCGTCGTACCAGCCCATGTACCGCTGGTAGACGGCACGCACGTTATGGCTGACGGTGCCGTAGTAGCCGTGGCACAGGTAGTCGTCCCAGAGGCCGGGAGGGAGGTCGATCCGGGCCGAGATCTCGTTCGGCGTGAAGCCCTGGTTGGCCAGCCGCATCGCCTGGTCGTGGAGCCACCGGTAGAGGTCGCGCTGGTTGGTCAGGTAGGCGGCGACCGCCTCGCCGCCCCAGTGGGGCCAGCCGTGGCTGGCGAACACCACGTCGGTGACGTCGCCCCACCGGTCTAGGGCCTCGTCGATGTAGCGGCTCCACATGAGGGCGTCGCGCACGAGAGCCCCGCGAAGGGTCAGCACGTTGTGCATGGTGGTCGTGCAGTTCTCCGCCATGCACAGGGCGCGGTGGTCGGGGAAGTAGAAGTGCATCTCGGCCGGAGCCTCGGACTCCGGCGTGAGTTGGAACTCGATGCGCACGCCGTCCAGCACCAGCTCCTGGCCGGTCTCGGTGATGTCGATCGTCGGCGGGACCAGTGCCGACGATCCGGTCGGCACACCCTTTCCGAGACCCTGGTCGACATGGCCGTACTCGCTCCACGGGAGCAGCATCCCGAACTGGTATGTGGCCCGCCTGCCCATGGCCGGAGCTGCGACCACGTTCTCCGCCACCGCCTCGTGAAGGAAGCCCTCGGGGGCGACTATCGGCACCTCGCCGGCCTCGATCCGGTCCGGGTCGACCATGCCGAGGATGCCGCCGTAGTGGTCGAGGTGCGAGTGGGTGTAGATCACCGCTGTCACCGGCCGTGCACCCAGGTGTTCGGTGACCAGCTCGTATGCGGCACGGGCGGTCTCGGCGGTGGTGAGCGGGTCTATCACCACCCACCCCTCGTCGCCCCGGATGAACGTGGCGCTCGACGTGTCGAATCCCCGCACCTGGTAGAAGCCGTCACACACCTCGTAGAGGCCGTGCTGCGCGTTGAAGCCGGCCTGTCGCCAGAGGGCCGGGTTGACGGTGTCGGGTGCGGGGCCCTCGACGAAGTCGGACCTGGAGAGGTCCCACGAGGTGGGCATCCAGGCGTTCGGTTGGATCTTCTCGATGACGGGCTCGCTGCGCGTGCCGATGAAGCCGCGCCCCACGTTTGCGGCGTCGGTGCCGTCGTCGGGTGGAAGGGACGCTGCGAACGCCTCCAGATCGGCGCGTGTGTGGCTGGTGGCCGGCTTGGGGTCGCGTGGGTCGTGGGCCATGGGTGGCTCAGGGACCCGAGAAGACGGGGCCGGTGGCCTCGTACATCGGCACGTCGCCGGGGCCGTCCCCGTAGCGACCCATCTCGAACCGTGCGACCACGAAGTGGTGGACCTCGTCGGGACCGTCGGCCAGGCGCAGCGTGCGTTGGCTCTTGTACATGGCTGCCAGCGGGGTCCACTGGGACACCCCTGTGGCGCCATGGATCTGGATCGCCTCGTCGATGATCCGACAGACCTTCTCTGGCACCATGGCCTTCACGGCGCTGATCCACACGCGTGCCTCGACGTTGCCCATCGTGTCCATGGCGCGGGCTGCCCGCAGCACCATGAGGCGCATGGCCTCGATGTCGATCCGGGCCCGGGATACGACCTCCATGTTCTTGCCGAGGTGGGCTATGGGCTTGCCGAAGGCCTCGCGGTGGAGGCCCCGGCGGGCCATCAGCTCCACCGCCCGTTCGGCGGCGCCTATGGACCTCATGCAGTGGTGGATCCGACCCGGCCCCAGTCGCAGTTGGGAGATCTCGAAGCCGCGTCCCTCGCCCAGGAGCAGGTTGTCGTAGGGCACCCGGCAGTCGTCGAAGGTCAGGTGCATGTGGCCGTGTGGGGCGTCGTCCTCGCCGAAGACGGTCATCGGGTGGTCGATGGTCAGGCCGGGGGCGTCGATCGGCACGAGGATCTGGGACTGGCGCCTGTGGGGCGGTCCGTCCGGGTCGGTCTGGACCATGGTGATGAGGATCCTGCAGCGTGGGTCGCCGGCTCCCGAGATGTAGAACTTGGTCCCGTTGATCACCCACTCGTCGCCGTCGCGTACCGCGCTGCAGGCGATGTTCTTGGCGTCCGACGAGGCCAGGTCGGGTTCGGTCATGGCGAAGGCCGAGCGGATCTCGCCGTTCAGCAGGGGTTCGAGCCACTGCTTCTTCTGTGCGGGCGTCCCGACCCGTTCGAGCACCTCCATGTTGCCGGTGTCCGGGGCTGAGCAGTTGAGGCTCTCGGAGGCGATCGGGTTCTTTCCCAACTCGGCGGCTATGTAGGCGTAGTCCAGGTTGGCGAGGCCCTCACCGGTCTCCGCATCGGGGAGGAAGAAGTTCCAGAGTCCCAGGCCGCGGGCCCTGCCCTTGAGCCCCTCCAGGATCTCCAGTTGGCCGGGGTGGTATCCCCAGTGGTCCTCGCGCTCGGCGCCCAGCCTGTGGTACTCACGGGTGACGGGCTCGACCTCGGTGGCGATGAAGTCGACGACGGCGTCGTAGAGGGGGCGGGCCCCGTCCGACATGGCCAGGTTCAGGGAGGGGTCGCTCGGGTCGTCGATGTGCAGGCCGGGTCCGATGGGCATGGCGTCCTCGCTGGGGGTCGGCTGGGTCTGCGTGGAACCTAGGCCAAGCGGGTTGCCCCTGCACCAGTGGGGCACCAGTGGTCCCGGGCCGGCATTGGTAGGGCCTGGCCGGAAGTTTGCATGCTATGGATATGTGTTACACGGAATCTGTGCTACACATACAACTGTGTCGAATCTGACGCTGGCGATCGATGACGACCTGCTGCGCCTGGCACGCGTCCGTGCCGCCGAACAGGGCACCTCTGTCAACGCAGTGGTCAGGGACCTCCTGGCCGGCTTCGCCGCAACCGACCGTGTGCACGCTGCCCGGCGCCGGCTGGTGGCGTTGTCGATCTCGTCGGCTGCTGGGTCCGGAGGGATGCCACTCGCATGAGCGGCCCGTCGGGTAGCCGGGCATTCGTGGACGCCTCGGTGGTCGTCCGCCTCTTCGATGACGACGAGCCGGAGCGCCAGGCCGCCGCCAGGGCACTCTTCGGCGATGTCGACGGCACGACGGTCGTCGTGTCGGCCGACGTGCTCGCCGAGTTCTACGACATGGTCACCACACGAATGGCCCGGCCGCTCCCAGCCGTCACGGCTCGACGGGCGCTCGCAGACCTCGCCGACCTGGCGGCCGTACACGTCGATCCGGACCTCGTGGCCGCCGCCGTGGACACCGCCGCCGAGTTCGGGATCCCTGTACGCGCCGCCCTGGCCGTCGAGGCTGCGGTCACCGCAGGCTGCGACCGGCTGCTGACCGAGGCGCTGCCGCATGGCACGGTGGTCCGGAACCTCGTCATCGAGGACCCGGGAGACCGGGGGGAGGAGATCCGGACGTGATGCAGATCGAAGGGTTGAGGCGTCACGACGTGGACGCATTCGGAACCCGCATACACGTGGCGGAGGTGGGCGAGGGCCCGATGGTCCTGTTCGTGCACGGCTTTCCCGAGTCCTGGTACTCGTGGCGCCACCAACTGCCCGTCGTCGCCGCAGCGGGCCACAGGGCGGTCGCCATCGACGTACGCGGCTACGGCTCGTCGGAGGTCCCCGAGGCGGTCGACGCCTACCGGCTGGTCGACCTGGCCGCCGACTGCGTCGGTGTCGTCGAGGCCCTCGGCGAGACGACGGCCGTCATCGTCGGGCACGACTGGGGATCGCCCATAGCAGCGGCCTCCGCCCGCCTCCGTCCCGACGTGTTCACCGCCATGGCGTTGCTCTCGGTCACCTACGACCCCCGCAACGAGTACCGGCCCACCGACATATTCCGGGCAATGGGCGGCGATGACGAGTTCTACATCGAGTACTTCCAGCAACCCGGCCGGGCCGAGGCCGAGATCGCAGTCGACCCCGCGCGCTGGTTGGCGGGTTTCTACTACACGGCCTCGGGCGACAGCCCACCTACACCGGAGGGTGGGAAGCCGATGGGCCTCGTCTCGCCGGGCGGCCTGCTGGGCGACAACTTCCTCTACCCGGCCGAGCCGACCGCGTGGATGACCGCCGACGACCTCGCTTTCTACGTGGCGGAGTTC
Organism: Acidimicrobiia bacterium; assembly: GCA_015658775.1. Classification (GTDB taxonomy): domain Bacteria; phylum Actinomycetota; class Acidimicrobiia; order Acidimicrobiales; family MedAcidi-G1; genus UBA3125. The sequence continues at coordinate 7,139 of DQOF01000213.1, forward strand.
GCCCGTGTCGGCTTCTCAGGTGGGTTGAACCGGTACCGGTGTGTCGACCTGGACTGGATCGACCTGCGGGCCTTCCACAGGGCGCCTATCCGCCAGCCGTCTCTCTACATCGGCGGCGAGAGGGACGGTCCGACGATCTGGGGCGCAGCCAGCATCGGCCGGTTCCCCGAGACCCTCCCGAACCTGCACGCGTCGGTGACCCTCCCCGGTGTTGGGCACTGGATGCAGCAGGAGGACGCCGACGCGGTGAACACGGCCCTTCTCGACTTCCTGGGTGCACTCGGCTGAGGGTGCTCCTGTCCTGAGACCCGACGACAAGCCTGCGACACGAGACCCTGACCGACCGGCGGCTACGGTCCGTTGACAGCGCCTAGGGTCTGCCCATGGTGGCCGGCGTGACCCGCAAACTGACCCGGTCACTGCAGTTGCGCCACGTGTTCGCCCTCTCCACCGGGGCGATGTTCAGCGCAGGCCTGTTCCTGTTGCCCGGGCTGGCAGCGGCCAAGGCCGGTCCGGCTGCGGTCCTCGCCTACCTCATCGCCGGGTTGCTGGCGGTTCCTGCCATGCTCAGCGTGTCCGAACTGGCAACCGCACTGCCCAAGGCCGGTGGCGCCTACTACTTCGTGGAACGGGCGCTAGGGCCGGCGGCGGGCACCATCGCCGGATTCGGTACCTGGTTGTCGCTGGTACTCAAGGACGCGTTCGCCCTTGTCGGCATGAGCGCGTACCTGGTGCTGGTCGTGGACGTACCCGGCAGGACACTGGCGCTGGTCCTCATCGCAGCCTTCACCCTGATCAACGTGGTGGGCTCCAAGACCACGGCGTCGGTTCAGCTGTTGCTGGTGGTGTTCGTGCTCGCCATGATGGGCTGGTTCCTGGTCGACGGCCTCTGGGAGACCCAGAGCCGCGGGTTCGACGGGTCCAACCTGGACCCGTTCTTCACCTCCGGGACTTCCGGCGTGGTCGCCGTGGTGGGCCTGGTGTTCGTGTCCTACGGGGGCCTCACCAACGTTGCAAGTGCCGCCGAGGAGATCGACGACCCGTCCCGCAGGATTCCCCTCGGGATGACCCTCTCGCTGGTGGTCGGCACGCTGGTCTACACGCTCGGCGTCCTGGTCGCCGTGGCGGTGGTGCCGGCCGAGGTGTTGCACGAGGACCTCGCACCGATACACACGGCGGCGGTGGCCATCATGCCGCCCTTCGGCGCCTGGCTGATCGTGATAGCGGCTCTGGCCGCCTTCGCCTCGGCGCTCAACGCCGGGATCCTGGCCGCCGCCCGATACCCGATGGCGATGGCACGTGACGGTCTGCTGCCCGCCTGGGCCGGGGGCCTCAGCCGGTTCGGGACGCCGGCCTCGGGCGTCGTAGCAACCGGCACCGCCATCGCCCTGGTCGTCGTGGCCTTCGACGCGGAGGCCATCGCAAAGTTGGCCAGCGCGTTCGTGCTGCTCATCCTGGGACTGGTCAACGTCGCCGTGCTTGTGCTACGGGCGGCCCAGATCAGGTCGTACGCGCCGGCGTTCCGCACGCCCTTCTATCCGTGGCTGCAGTTCGTGGGCATCGCCATCTCGGTTGTGCTGATCCTGAAGCTGGGGACGACAGCCCTGCTGTTCATGCTGGTGGTCATGGGCCTGTCGGTGGCCTGGTACGTCTCGTACGGGCGGCCGCGGGTGGACAGGGCCGGAGCCATCCGACACGTGTTCGAGCGCTGGGGCAAGGGTGTCGACCGCGGCCTCGACCGTGAGATGAGCGCCGCCATGGCAGGCCATGGCCTGCGGTCGGGCGACGACTACACGGGGTTGATCGCCAGGGCGGCGGTGCTGAGCATCCCGGAGGGCACCGACATAGCCGAGGCCGCCGAGCGCATGGCGGCCGTGTTGTCAGATCGGCTGGGCCTGCCCCGCGAGCTTGTCAGTCAACGGTTCCTGGAGACCGGATCGCTCTGGATCCAGCCGTCCGAGGATCTACCCACCGCCACACCGGTCGCCCTGTTCGAGGCCATCGACGAGGATCAGCTGGTGATCGTGCGGGCGGCCGCCGGCATCCGGATACCAGCGGCTTGGGGCGGCTCCGGGGAGTGGGTGAACGCCCTGTTCTTCCTGGCGGGCACCTCGGGCAATCCCGGCCGTTCGCTGCGGCTGGCCGGCGAGTTGGCCGGGTACCTCCACACCGGAGCCAGGGCGTGCGGGGCTGCCACCAGCGAGGCCGAGGTCAAGTCGGCGCTGTTGCCGGACCTCGTCCTGAGGCAGTACACGCTTCTTCCCGAGGGGCTGGACGCCGCCCTGATCGGTCACCGGATCGCCCAACTGGACCTGCCCGACGGGGTGGAGGTGGCGTCGGTTGCCCGGTTCGGGGTGATATTGGACCCAGACCCTGACCTGGTGCTCGAGCCCGATGACCAGCTGACCGTGCTGGGCCCCGAAGAGGTCATGCCGCCCGCCGGGGAACCCGTGCCGGTCGCCTACATGGACCGCTGAGGTCGGCTCGACCACAGCCCTGGTACGACCACGGTCACCGTCTGCTGGCGGCCACGCCGACGGCAGGGCAGCATGGGGCCGTGCTATCTGTCGACATGCGCTACCGGTCGGACGCCGATGTGTTCGACCTCGACCCGGCGGTATGGCTCGCGGATGACCTGCCCGGCCTTCTGGACGCCCATGGCGGCATGGCCCACGAGGGCGCCGTGATGCTGGGCTGTCGGCCCCTCGGATTCGATGTCGAGGGCGAGGCGTTCACCCTCGCACCTGTCGACGAGACGATCCGGTTGCAGCCGGGCACCAGCTGCGCAGCGGTGACCGTCGACCTCGACCGGCAGTCGTTCTCCGACCTGGTGCAGGACATCCAGACGCCGCAGGCGCTCGCCACGGCCAAGGTGGTCGACCTGCCGGTAGCGGACCACTTCCGGTTCCTGAAGTGGTGGCCTGTGCTGCGGTCGATCATCGACGGCCGCCCGGTGCATTCGCCGGGCGATATCGGGTTCACCGACATCGACGGGTCACCGCTCGATCTCACCCGCTCCTTCGATTCTGACGACGACGACGAGGAGATCGGCTGGTTTCTGCGTGAGGCCGGGTTCCTCCACCTGAAGGACTGGTGGCCCACGGACCTGATGGCGGAGTTGTCCTCCGACATGGACGACGCGGTGGGCGACTACATGCGGGGCGACGGCCGGTCATGGTGGGCCCGCACCGATGACGGTGGTGACCGCTGCGTCCGGCTCCAGTACTTCCAGGCCTGTTCGGTTGCTGCCGGCCAGATGCTCGTCGATGAGCACCATCTCAGGATCGCTGCCCTACCCGGCGACGGTCACGCGTCCGGTTGGGAGGGTACGGACGGCGAGAACGCGATCGAGGCTCTCATCAAACCCCTCGGGGTCGTCGAGGGAATCTCCGACCTGCCTTGGCACAAGGACTGCAGTCTGGGTCGACACAGCTACCAGTGTTGTGGCATGACGGTGGGCATCTCGGTCACCGGTGGCGGCGCCGATACGGGTCAGTTGGCAGTGGTGGCCGGTTCGCACCGGGCCAACGTGCAGCCCAACTTCATCCATCCGTACCTGGACCTGCCCCGGGTGCCCCTGCCGACCGGGGCGGGCGACGTGACCGTGCACCTGTCATGCACCCTGCACATGAGCCGTCCCCCGGTGACTGCCGAGAGGCGGGTTCTCTACACGGGGTTCGGCCTTCCGCACGAGGGCGAGCGTGTGGGGTCGGAGCGCATCTCGCGGGTGCGCGAGGAGGCCTACACGAAGGTCAGCCAGGCTCCTGTGCGACGTGAGCGGTCAGGTAGGAGGGTCTGAGACCCCGGACGCCTGACCCGACACGACCGTCGTGCACCCCGGCCTCTACATCCCGGTCGGTAGTCGGCCCACCAGGAGTCGTCGCACCTCGGCCAGGCCGGTGATCGCCTCGGCCGACGAGCCGGCTATCGGTGCGATGTTCAGGTCCATGGCACCTGCCTCCAGGAGCGGTCGTAGCCAGGCGGCGATGTCGGCAGGTGTGCCGACCGGCGAGTACCTCTCGAACGCAGACCAGGGAGCGCCGTAGAACCTCTGCATGGCGGGGCCCAGTAGTGCAGCACCCTCGGCCGGTGTGTCGGCCAGCCCAACCCAGATCTGGTAGCCGTGCCTCCACGCCACGCCGGTGCGCCCTGTGTCATCGGCCGCCTGCTCGGCCAGCGCCACGCCTTCGGCGAACCGGCGGGGCGAACACCACGAGGCCAACCAGCCGTCGCCCAGCCGGCCGGCCCTGCGGGCGGCGGCATCCGACCTGCCGCCCACCGTGATCGGCACCGGCGGGTCGGGGGCCGGATGGACCACGGCATCGGGTGCTTCATAGAACTCGCCGCGGTGGTCGACCACCTCACCGGCCAGCAACGGCCTCAGCACGGCGAGGGACTCGTCGGTGCGCCGACCCCTCGTGGCAGGATCCACGCCGACCACCTCCATCTCGTGGCGGTCCTCACCGCCGACTCCGATGCCGAACGTCAGCCGGCCGGGGGCCTGGTCGGCCAGCGTCGAGATCTGGCGGGCGACCGCCACCGGATGTCGGAGTGCAAGCAGGTAGACGCCCACGTACACGCCGATCGTGGGGTGGAGCCCGGCCAGCCACGACACGGTCATGAGGCCGTCCCTGCCCCTGCCGCCGTGGAACGCCACATGGTCGGCGGTGACCAGGTGGTCCAGCCCCGCCTCGGCGGCGGTGTGCACGTAGGTGACGGCGTCGTCGTGGGATGCGAACCCTGCGGGCGGGATCGAGATGCCGACCCGCACCGGCATCGGGTTCACGGGGTTCGCTTCTCGCCGAACCTGTCCCAGGAGGTGATGCGCTCGGCCGGTCGGTGGCGTGGGGCCACTCCCCATTTCCCGGTGGGGTGGCCGAGGGGCAGCAGGGCCAGCACCTCGTAGCGGTCGGGGATGCCGCACACCTCTCGTACCTCGTCCTCGTAGATGCGGTGCAGGGTGGTCATGGCCGTGCCGAGGCCGAGGGAGCGGGCCGCCAGCATGAAGTTCTGGATTGCCGGGTAGACGGACGCGTGGGTGGGTCCGACGGGCATGGGGCCCTCGTCGTCGTGGACCGTCATGTCTATCGAGGGCATGAGCAGCAGGACCAGCACGGGCACGTGTTCCAGGTTCTGCGCCAGGTGGACCGTGGCCCGGTTGTTGCGCTCCCACCCCTCACGGGCGGCATCGTCGGGGAACCCGGTCGGGGCTATGGCGATCTCGTAGCGGGCCCAGCCCCGCCTGTAGAGCTCGGCCAGGGCCAGTTTCGTGTCGGGGTCCTGCACGATCAGGAACTGGTAGGGCTGGATGTTGCCGCCGCTCGGCGCCTGGACGGCTGCCTTCAGGCAGGTCCAGATGTCTTCTTCGTCCACCGGCTCGTCGGTGAAGCGCCGCATGGCCCGGTTCGTCATCAGGCCCTCCAGGAGGCCGATCTGAGGCCTGGTCGCTTCGCTCATGCTGCTGTCCCTCCTATGCGCCAATGTGCCTGGGTGCCGGACTACGTGCCGGTGAACCGGGGCTCACGCTTCTCGACCAGGGCGGCGAGTGCCTCGGCGTGGTCGGCCGAGGTGAACGTGAGCATCTCGAGGGCGGTGGACAGGTCGAAGGCGGGGCCCATCGTCTGCTTGATCCAGGAGTTGACCGCCTGCTTCGTGTACTGCACGGCAAGAGGGGCACCGGCGGCCAGTCGCCTCGCCCATTCCAGGCCGGCGGCCCGGCAGGAGGCGGCATCGGGGGTCGCTTCGGTGATGAGGCCCAGTCTGGCGGCCTCTCCGGCTCCGATGGCGTCGCCTGTGAGGAGGAACCGCTTGGCCAGAACCGGGCCCAGGGCGAGAGGCCATGCGATGGTGCCGCCGTCGCCCGCCACGATGCCGACCCTGACGTGCGGGTCGCCGAGTCTGGCCGTCTCGGACATGACGACCACGTCGCAGAGCAGGGCGATGCTGGCGCCGAGGCCCATGGCGTGTCCGGTCACGGCGCACACCAGGGGCAGGTGGACATCGAGCAGGTCCCAGATGAGCGACTTGCCGTCCAGCCTGAGGTCTGCGGCGTAGCCCGGCTTCTGGAACTCGGGGAACCACCCGAAATCGCCTCCGGCGGTGAACGCGGCGTCCGTGCCGGCGAGGAGTATCGATCGGGCGTCCCGTTCGGCCTGCAGGCACGGGAACAGGTGCGTCAACTCGTGGTGCATCCGGCCGTCGACCTTGTTGAGCGGGTCGTCGGGCTTGTCGATGGTGACGACGAGGACGTCGCCGTCGTACTCGAACCGCAGGTACTCGAAGTCGTCGTGGGTCATGGGGGCGAGTTCACAGCAGGGTGGTGTCGGTGTCCAACCCCAGCCGGAGCCGGCCGGTCAGCTCGTGGATGCGCTCGGCGACCATGGCGTGGGTGGCGGCCACCTGCCCGTCGCGCACCGCCCTCTGCAGCGGCTCCCGCAGGTACACGGCGGTGCCGCCTGCCTGTCGCTGGAGGTCGATGAGGGCGTCGGCACACCTCTGCGCCGCATCGGCTGCGGCCAGCCGGAGGCTGCGACGGTGTTCGGTGGTGAGCGGGTCGCCGGCCGAGGCGGTCTCCCAGGCGGCTCCGAGCACGTCGTGGAGGAAGGCTCGGGTCGATCGGGCGGTGGCCTCCGCCCTGGAGATGGCCGCCTGGCCCGATGGCCGTTCGGCAAGGGTCCGCCCGGAGCCCTGGGGCTTCTTGGCCGTGGCGATCTCGGCGAACCGGTCGATGGCGCCGTCCAGGAGCCCGATCGACACGGCGGCGACTCCGGCGGCGAGCATCCCGTAGAAGGGGAATCGCCACAGCGGGCCGTCGAGCCTGGGCTCGGCGTCCATGAGCTGGACCCAGCGGCCTTCCGGAACGAAGACGTCGGTGACCGAGTAGTCCATCGACCCCGAGCCTGCCAGGCCGGTCACATGCCAGGTGTCGAGGAACTCGACGTCGTCGGGCTGGAAGAACACGAACGGTGCGTAGAGGCCGTCGTCCCGCCGGGTCGGCCTGCCCTCGGGGTCGACGACGCGGACACCGCCCCCGATCCACGTGCAGTGCCGGGTTCCCGAGCCCCATTCCCAGGTTCCGGTCACCCGCAGGCCCCCGTCGGCAGCGTGGGCGGCGCCGACAGGCGCGGCGAAACCACCGACGCACGAGTTCGCAGGCCCGAAGATCTCCGAGGCGAAGTGCTCCGACAGGAATCCGGCCTGGAGCGAGGTGGTCCCGGCGATCATCACGCACCAGCCGGCGGCACCGTCGTGGCGGGACACCTCTGCGATGACGTCGATGGCGGTGTTGACGTCCAGTTCGGGACCGCCCAGCGAGGCGGGGGTGAGCAGTCGGAAGAGGCCGGCGGCGCGGAGGTCGTGGACCACGTCGTCCGGGAGGGTGCGGGTGGCCTCGATCAGTTCGGACCGGTCGGCGAGGGAGGGGCCGAGGTCGCGGGCGCTCTGGAGCAGGTCGGCCATTCGACAAAACTAGAAGATACCTCTAATAAATACAACTCAAAATAGAATGTACATAGAATGATGGGGTGACCGCGACCGCCGATGCAGTGCCCCCGGGTCGGTCCGGACGCACCCGCCTGGCGCTCGTCGATGCAACCCTGCACCGCCTCCGCGTCGATGGTTCGTTCACGGCCGAGCAGGTGGCCGCCGACGCCGGCGTCAGCGTCGCCACCATCTACAACCGCTTTTCCGAAGGCCGGGACGGTCTGCTCGCAGGGGCGTTCGACCGGGTGCTCGACCGCCTGGTCGTTGTCAGCGCCGAGGTCCTGACGGTCGAGGTCCTCCTCGACCGGGGTCTCGAGGAGACCGTCCGTGCCATGGTCGACGGTCTCGTCGAGGTGTTCTCGGAAGAGACGCTCGTCATGCGTGCCGCCCTGGCGCGCCTGCCCGAGTGCAGGTCCCTCCGGGACAGCTTCAGGCACCACGAGGCCGAGGCCCGGGCCCTCAACCGTCGGTTCGTCCAACTCGGCCAGGCGGCCGGCCGGATCGTCGGCTCCGATCCCGACGAGTTGGCCGACCTGCTGGTGATCCTGGGACAGGGGGTCAACAACCCGCTCCTGCTCGGAGCTCCTGACCGTGCCCGGCTGGTCGGGCACCTGACGACGGCAATAGTCGCCGTGCTGGCACCGGAGGCGTAGGGCAGATCGTGCCCGTTCACCACGCCGACATCGTGCCGGTAGGCGCCTGATCCCTCTTCCGCTGGCGGGCAACCGGAATTTGCGCGACTATCGATGTCCGGGCGGACGCCGGGAACCCCACCATCGGCGGTGAGGCGGCCCCGTCCTGTAGACACCAAGGGGGTTCGTGATGGAGGTTTCCGTCACGGTCAACGGCGTTGTACGCGCTGCCGATGTGGAGCCGCGCACGCTGTTGGTGCACTTTCTGCGGGACGACCTGCGGCTGACCGGCACGAACATCGGCTGTGACACCAGTTCGTGTGGCGCGTGCACGGTTCTCGTCGACGGCCTGTCGGCCAAGTCGTGCACGCTGCTGGCGGCCCAGGTCGACGGCTCCGAGATCACCACCATCGAGGGCCTGGCCGGCGACGACGGCCTCCACCCGATGCAGCAGGCGTTCCACGAGTGCCACGCCCTGCAGTGCGGCTACTGCACGCCGGGAATGGTCATGGCCGCCGTGTCGTTGGTCGACGAGTACCCCGACCTCGACGCTGCCGGCGTGCGCGAGGGCCTCGAGGGCAACCTCTGCCGCTGTACCGGCTACCAGAACATCGTCAAGGCCGTCCTGGCCGCTTCCGAGTGACGGGGGACCCGAAATGACCGACACAGCGACATCACCGTTCGCCGGCGGAATCGTCGGCGAGGCACGCCTCCGCAAGGAGGACGCTGCGCTGCTCACCGGCGAGTCCAGGTTCATCGACGACCTGGACCTCCCCGGCGCCCTCTGGCTGGCGTGTGTGCGCAGCCCCCATGCCCATGCCCGGATCGGCGACATCGACGCCTCGGCCGCGCTGGCGACCGACGGCGTCGTGGCCGTCTACAC
>DQOF01000143.1 GCA_015658775.1 Acidimicrobiia bacterium
CCGCGATGAGGGTGAACCCCAGCATCAGCGCGATGATCACACGCAGTCGATTTGCCATATCGGAATGTCCTCCATCCATAACCTGCCGACACCATGTCGACGCCACATCCCTCCAACCACGGCCAGCCACCTGTGCGCAAACGCCCGCGCGGTGCCCCCGGTCCTGAGACGTGACGCGGGGCACTCTACCTACCACCACAGCCAATGGGAAGGGCTCGGACCGATTTGCCACCATCCGGGAAATACTGGTACCGCGCGGTCCTGATGCGGCAAGCATCCGACCCGAGACCCCGGCCACCGGTACAGGTTCCCCGGGACCGGCGCCCTAGGACTGGGCGTGCTGCCAGCCGAACCGGCCCTTGATACAGAGATGTCCGTGTGTGACCGAATGGTCGGCAGGCGACGTCACCTTCACGATGCGGTCGTCCTGGGTGTGCAACTCCAGGTTGCAACCCACGCCGCAGAACCCACACACAGTGGTGGTCACCTCCTGTGCGCTCTCGTCCCAGGTCCCCTCCTCGCGCATGTCGTGTTCGGTCTTGAACACCAGGGCGCCGGTCGGACACACGCCTATGCAGTTCCCGCAGTAGACGCACGCCGAGTCGGGCAGGGTGACATCGAACTCCGTCGAGATGTGCGCATCGAAGCCCCGGCCGGCCGTGGCTATCGCATATGTGTGCTGGGCGTCGTCGCCGCACGCCTCGACGCACTTGTAGCAGAGGATGCAGCGCTCGTAGTCGCGGACGTAGAGGTCGTCCTGGACCTTGACGGGCTGGGCGACGGTGGCGATCTCGTCCCGTGCCCCCATCCGCTCCGGCCGGGCACCGTAGTGGTCCATCCAGTCCAGGACGTCGGCATCGGAACGGTCCATCCGGACCGACGAGGCCAGCAGTTCGAACACCATCCGTCGGCTCGTGCGGACACGCTCGGTGTCCGTACCGACGACCATGCCCTCCTCCACCGGTCGGGAGCACGACGGCACGAGTACCCGGGAGCCCTCCACCTCGACCACGCACACCCGGCACACGTTGACCGGGGTGAGGTTCTCGGCCCAGCAGAGCGTGGGCGTGTCGACGCCCTCCCGGCGACAGGCATCCAGGATCGTGGACCCCTCGGGGACCTTCACCGCCTTCCCGTCGAGGGTGATCCCGACCAGGGGGCGGGGTGTCCCCACCGGTGTCCCGTTCATCGTGCTCCCTCCAACAGACCCAGGTCCAGGGCCGATCGAACGGCTCCGGCAGCCGTCTGGCCCAGGCCGCAGATCGAGGCGTCCCTCATCACCGCACCCAGGTCGTCGAGCAGCTCGCGTTCGTCGTCCAGGGTCGCCCCCCGCCTGAGGCGCACGAGTACCTCCTCCTGACGGACGGTGCCGACCCGACATGGCACGCACTGGCCACACGATTCGTCGCGGAAGAACTCGGCGATGCGACGGACCGTGTCGACCATGTCATCCTCGTGGCCAAAGACCATGACCACCCCCGATCCCAGGGAGAGGCCCGCCTCGCGTGTGTCCTCGAGGGTGAGTGGCAGGTCGAGACGGTCAGGGCCGACGAACGAGCCGGCCGCTCCACCCAGCAGCACCGACCGCACCTCGGTGCCGTCGGTGACCCCGCCGGCAGCCTCGATGACACCGCCGAGGGTGATGCCGAACTCGTGCTCGTAGATGCCGGGGGCGTTGACGCGGCCGCTCACGCAGAACAGCCGGGTGCCGGACGACCGCTCGGTGCCGAGAGCGGTGTAGGCGGCCCCACCGTCGAGCATGATGGGCAGCACGTTGACCAGCGTCTCCACGTTGTTGATGGCCGTGGGCTCACCGAACAGGCCGTGGGTGGTCGGGAACGGCGGCTTGTTGCGGGGTTCGCCGCGGTAGCCCTCGATGGAGTTGAACAGCGCCGTCTCCTCGCCGCATATGTAGGCGCCTGCACCGATGCGTAGCAGGATGTCGAACCTGGCGCCGGAACCGGCCACGTCGTCACCCAGAAACCCTGCAGAGCGGGCTGCTGCGATCGCGTTGGCGAGGCGGGCAGTGGTCACCGGGTACTCGCCGCGGATGTAGAGCCAGCCCTGCTCCGCGCCTATCGCCGTGCCCGCCACGGTCATCGCCTCGATGAGGGAGAACGGGTCACCCTCCATGACGACACGGTCCTTGAACGTTCCCGGTTCCGACTCGTCGGCGTTGCAGACCATGTGGCGTGGACGCCCGAGCTGGTCGGCGACCGCCTGCCACTTCACGCCGGTCGGAAAGGCCGCCCCGCCGCGACCCGAGAGCCCCGAGGCCGCGACCTCCTCGATGACCCTGTCACCACCCATTGCCAACGCGGCCTCCAGAGCCCGATAGCCCCCGTGGGCCAGGTAGTCGTCGAGGCTGGTGGGATCCACGACACCGATCCGGGCCAGCAGGCAGAGGTCGGTCGAGCCCGCCTGCGGTAGGACGACAGACGCGGTGGAGGTGCCACGGTCGATGGCGACGGAGACTTCCGCAACCCCTGCCGATGTGACCGTGAGGTCGTCGCCGCCGGTGCGCTGGACCAGGACCGCCGGTCCCCGTTCACACTGGCCGAGGCAGGGACTGGGCCTGACGTGGTGGCCAGCTGCCCTGAGGTCGGCCATCAGGTCGACTGCGCCCAGGGGGCGACAGGCGATGTCGTCGCAGACGTGGACCACGTCGGCGGCCTCCGGGGGCTCGTGCGTGAACAGGTGGTAGAAGGTCGCCACGCCGTACGCCTCGGCCGGCGGCACCTCGAGAACGCGACAGGCGTGGTCCAGGCCACCGGGGCTGATCCAGCCGGCGGCCCTCTGCAGGGCGTGGAGCGCAGGCAGCAGGAGATGCCTTCGTTCGACGGCCCGGGTCCGGCCGGCGTACACGAGGCGCTCGGTCATCTCGACGATCGCCGGTCCGACGTCGGCGACCACGGCGTCGACCGCGGCACGTTCGGCGACGGTGGGCTCAGCACCGCCGAAATGGAGGTCAGGCATGGACCTGCGCCGACAACTTCTGTACCCGGATGGCGGCCGCCTTGAACTCGGACGTCCCCGACTTGGGATCCCAGGCGTCGCAGGTCAACTGGTTGACGTCTGCCTGTTCCGGGAAGTGGAAGGTGGTGAAGGCGAGGCCCACCGGCAGGTCCGGATCCACTGCCACGGTCATCTCGATCGATCCGCGCCGGGACGACACCATCACCCGCTCGCCGTGGGTGATCCCGAGTGAGTCGGCATCGGCCGCCGAGAGGTCGATGGCCTCGCCGGACCGGATCGGAGAGTTGTACTGCCCGGTCTGGACGCCCGTGTTGAAGGAATCCAGCGCCCTCCCGGTGGTGAGGCGGAGCGGGAATTCCTCGGTCAGCCCGTCGACCGGCGGCCGGTCGTCCACGCACGAGAACGGTGCCCTGCGGCCCCCTACCGGTCGCTCCCAGAGGCGACCGTGCAGGAACGGCGTGCCAGGGTGGTCCTCGTCGGGGCAGGGCCACTGGATACCGCCCTCGGACTCGAGCCGCTCCCAGGACATGCCACCGTGCATCGGCGACAGCGACCGGAGCTCGTCCCACAGTTCCTCGGCGGACGGTCGCCCCCAGTCGGCCCCCATCCGGTCGGCCAGGTCGGCGATGATGTCGATCTCCTTGCGGGCCTGGCCCGGGGGTCTCACCGCGGCGCGGGTCCTCTGCACCCGGCGCTCGCTGGAGGTGACCGTGCCGTCCGTCTCGGCCCAGCCCAGGGCGGCGGGAAGCACCACGTCGGCCATCTGCGCCGTCCGGGTCATGAGGACGTCCTGCACGACGAGGTGGTCGAGGCGGCCGAGCATCGCCCTGGCGTGGTTGATGTCGGCTTCGGAGTCGGCCGGGTTTTCGCCGATGACCCAGACCGCCTTGAGTTCGTCGCGCTCCATGGCCTCGAACATCTCGGTGAGGTGCCAGCCCGGCCGGGCCGGGATCGTGTGCCCCCAGGCGGCCTCGAACCTGGCGCGTATCTCGTCGTCGGCCACATCCTGGAAGCCCGGTAACTTGTTGGGCAGGGCCCCCATGTCGCCACCGCCCTGCACGTTGTTCTGACCCCGTAGCGGCACCAGGCCCGATCCCCAGCGGCCGACATGTCCCGTTAGCAGGGCCAGGTTGCACAGGGACAGCACGTTGTCGACAGCCGTGTGGTGTTCGGTGATGCCGAGAGTCCACATGAGTTGTGCGGTCGGGGCGGTCGCATAGCCGTGGGCCAGGTCCCGGATCGCCTCGACGGGCACGCCGGTGACCTCGGCGGTGCGCTCCAAGGTCCAGGGCTCGACGTGGGCAGCGAAGGCGTCGAAGCCCTCTGTGGCGTGCTCGACGAACTCGTCGTCGACGAGGCCGGCGTCGATGATCTCACGTGCCACCCCGTTGGCCAGGGCGATGTCGGTGCCCACGTCGAGGCCCAACCACACGTCTGCGAACCGGGCCGACGTGGTGCGCCGTGGATCGACCACCCACATGCGGGCACCGTTGTCGACGCCCTTCAGAAGGTGGTGGAAGAAGATCGGGTGTGCTGCACGGGCGTTGGACCCCCACAGGACGATGGCGTCGGCCTCCTCGATCTCCCGGTACGAGGAAGTTCCACCGCCTGCTCCGAAGACCGTCGCCAGACCGACGACGCTGGGCGCGTGTCAAGTTCGATTGCAGCTGTCGATGTTGTTCGAGCCGATGACCGTGCGGGCGAACTTCTGCGCGGCGTAGTTCACCTCGTTGGTCGTCTTGGAACAACTGAACATGCCGAAGGCCGTCGGCCCATGCTCGTCGAGCACCGACCGGAACCCGGCCGCGGCCCGGTCCAGGGCCTCGTCCCATGTGGCCTCGCGCAACTCGCCGTCCCGGCGCACCATCGGCGTTGTCAGACGCTGGCTCATTTGCTCTCCCTGACTCCTGTGGGCCGACTCCTAAGGGGCCGGATCTGGCTGTCGGCTCGGCCGGAGAACGGGCGCCCTGCCGTTGCGGTGCCTCCTCCCGGCGCCAGCACGCTACCCGACCATCACCGGCTCAGGGACCCTGCCCGGCCACCACCTTCCGGGCCCGCCTCCTCCGCTCCAGCATGTTCAACCGCGACCGCAGCTCGTCGCGATCCATGTAGCAGCCGCGCAGGTGGCGGCGGCCGGCTCCCGGGCCCAGGGAGGTCCGTCCGTGGAGAAGGCGGCGGTTGTCGAATATGAGGCAGTCGCCCGGCTCCAACCTGAACCGGATCTGGAAACGCGCCTGGTGGCTGAGGCCCTCGAATGCCCGATAGGCCTCATAGAGCTCCTCGACGAGGTCGAAGGGGGCGTCCAGCGGTCCCCGCAGCCAGTTGCCGACGCGGACGCCGGTCCAGTTGCCGTCGGAATCCACCCCGATCATCGGTGCCCGCCACCGGTAGTCGCTCGTGCGGCTGCGATTGGCGAAGTCCCACGGATGGGTCGTGAGCAACTCGTAGAAGCGCGGGCTCCGGTCGCGCAACTCGGCGGCGACACGGTAACCGTCGACCAGAAGGCTGAGCCCACCGGCCACGTCGTTCACGAGGCAGTGCAGCAACTGCAGGCCGGGCTGGTACTCGCGTGTCGGCAGGTCGGTATGGGGAGGCAGCTCCAGGCCCGTGTTGGAGTTGCTCACCGGATCGGTATCGACACGAACGTCGAAGAGACGACCGAAGTTGGTCTCGCGTAGTACTCCGATCCGGCCGGCGATCTCACCTACGGCATCATCGGTGAGTGGTGCACCGTGGATGACTGCGCATCCGGTGTCCCTGATCGACGACAACCACTCCAACTCGACTTCTTCGTCGGCGACGACGGCCCCCCAGTCGAAGCCATCCGGACGAGCACGCGTAGAGGCGTCCCAGAGCACCGGAGCCAAGAGGCGCTCGCGCCGCGACCCCTCGGAGTAGCAGTGCTCCCTCAGCCAACCGGGGTGGTACCTGCTCGCGTGCCCGTCGCCGGACCAGCGCACCTCGAGGGCACCCACATCGGACACGAGGACGTCCTCGGGCCTGATCTCGTGGACCGCCGCCGCCAGCTCGAAGACCTGCTCCTGGGTATAGGGATGGACACAGCACGGACAGTTGTCCCTGAGCCACGGAAAGTGGAACCGGCTCACGTGGCCGTCATCCCACTCGACCCGCACCGTCCGGTCCTCTAGGGCGGCGGCCACCATCGCGTGGTCGATCGGATAGAGGGAGAAGTCGCCCGTACCCAGGTCGTGGGGTGGAACCAGGTCCGCACGGTCGACCGGCTCCGTCAGGTCGCTCATCTTCACCCCGGGGTTCCCACACCCACCGACCGGAGGGCCTTGATGACCGCAACCAGTCCACGGTCGCGCTCACGGACCAGGTCGGCCACCGACCTGCCGGCGGCCTCGAGCTCACAGCCCTCCACGACAGCGTCACGCAACTCCTGTGTCATCTCCGGCGCCGCCAGACGGCTCCACGGCGACTCGAGGGAAGGCCCGAAGTGATCCAGCATGTGTGCCATCCCGCCGTCACCGCCGGCAAGGTGGAAGGTGAGCATCGGGCCCATCAGCGACCAGCGCAGTCCCGGACCGGCCGTCACGGCAAGGTCCAGTTGCCCGACAGTCGCCTCGCCATTAGCCACCATGTGGAGCGCCTCGCGCCACATCGCCTCCTGGAGGCGGTCCGACACGAAGCCATCCACCTCCGTGTCAAGTCGCAGGACCGTCTTGCCGGTCGCCGCGTAGATCGCCTCGGCCCTGTCCATCGCCTCGACCGAGGTGCCGGGCCCTGCTACGACCTCGACCAGCGGAAGCAGGTACACCGGGTTGAAGGGATGGCCGACAAGGACCCGTTCCGGAGCCGTGTCGCACGACCTCGTCATGTCGCTGACCAGGTAGCCGGACGTGGACGAGGCGATCACCACATCCGGTCCACATGCATGGTCCAACTCGGCCAGTAGGCCCGCCTTCAGGTCGAGCCGCTCGGGTGCGCTCTCCTGTACCAGGGCCGCGCCCTTTGCCGCTTCGCTCGGCGACCCGCAGAAGACAACCCGGCCCGGATCGGCACCCTCGGCCATTCCCAGGGCGTCCATGGCCGGCCAGGCAAGGCCGAGGACCCGGTCGAGCCTCTCCCTGATGCCGTCGGCCGGGTCCCAGACCCTCACTGTGTAGCCGCTCCCGAGGAAGTGCGCTGCCCAGCCGCAGCCGATGACGCCCATCCCGATGCAGGCGACCACCATCCGGTCCGACACACCGGTCGACCCGGGAGGATCGACCATCAGCCCAGACCAAGGGTCTGACGGGCCTCGGCCGGCGACTGCACCGAGACACCCGTCAACTCCAGGATCCTGACGGCCTTCTCCACCAGTTGGGCATTGGTGGCGAACACACCGCGCTCCAGGTAGAGGTTGTCCTCGAGGCCGACCCGGACATGACCTCCGAGCATCACGGACTGGACGACCATCGGCATCTGCATGGCTCCCAGGCCGAACGAGGTGAACTCGGCCTCCGGCGGCAACCTGTGGACCATCGCCTGGAGTATGCCGACGTCCATCGGCGTGCCGTAGGGGATCGAGAGGCACAACTGAAGCCAGTACGGAGGGTCGACGAGGCCCTCGGCGATCAGTGTCTCGGCGAACCACAGGTTTCCCGTGTCGAATATCTCGAGTTCGGGGCGCACCCCCAGTTCCCTGACATGCTCGGCCATGATCCGCAGCATCGACGGTGTCGACACATAGACCTCGTTGGCGTTGCCGAAGTTGAGCGACCCGCAGTCCAGTGAACAGATGTCCGGCCTGATCGCCTTCACGTGGGCCAGTCGCTCCAGACCTCCGACCAGGTCGGTGCCCGCCTGCCAGTCCATCGGGTCGTCGTCGGGGCCGACGTTCAGGTCGCCACCCATGCCGGCGGTCAGGTTGATGACCACGTCGGCGTTCTGGTCCCGGATGCGCTCGACGACCTCCTCGTAGAGGGCAACGGTCCTGGTACCCCTGCCCGTCTCCGGGTCGCGTACATGGCAGTGGACGATGGTCGCTCCCGCACTGGCGGCGTCCAGGGCCGAGGAGGCGATCTGCGCCGGCGTCACCGGAACCTCGGGGCTCCTGCCCGTCGTGTCCCCCGCGCCGGTGACGGCACACGTGATGATGGCGTTCCTGTTCATCCCACGGCGGTTCATCACACTCCCCTGGTACTCCCCGGGGCACCACAGCCCGGGAACGACCCCCACAGGCATCCAACGGTGCCCCTACGACGTGCCCCTTACTACATTGTGCTTGTCAGAAGCGCTGCGTAGGCTGCAGGCGATTCTGGTCCGCCGAGGCTACCCCGATGTCCGCACTGCTGGTGCCGGCGTCTGCGTGCCATAGGAGAGGTCATGAAAATCCTGTTCGCTGATGCGCTTCCCGACGCGTTCGTCGACATCCTGCGGGCGCGTGGCGACGAATGCGTCGTCCGCCCCGATCTGGATACCGACAACCTGCCCGATTCGGTCGAGGACGCCGACGTGCTGGTCGTCCGCAGCACCGAGGTCACCGGCGAGGTGATCGACCGGGCCCAACGCCTGGGCCTCATCGTCCGATCGGGTGCAGGCACCAACACCATCGACTGTCAGGCCGCCGCCGACGCCGGCGTCTACGTCTGCAACGTGCCCGGCACGAACTCGGTCGCCGTCGCCGAACTCACGATCGGCCTGCTGCTGGCGATCGACCGCCACATCGCCGACGCAGCAGGAGACCTTCGCAACGGTGTCTGGAACAAGGAGCGGTACAGCAGGGCCGAAGGCCTGCTGGGCAAGACGTTCGGGGTCATCGGCGTCGGCGAGATCGGCCTGGCCGTCGCCGATCGGGCACGCGCCTTCGGCATGGCCGTGATCGCTGAGCGAAAGCCCGGCCGGCGCCCGGACACCGAGGCACGAATCCGGGCGGCAGGCATCCGCCTGGTCGATGACATGGAAGACCTGCTGGAGCAGTCCGACATCGTGTCGATCCACGTTCCCGGCGGCTCTGCCACCACCGGCCTGGTCGACGCATCGTTCCTGGAGAAGATGAAGGACGGTGCCGTCCTGTTGAACACCAGCCGAGGAGAGGTGATCGACGAGGCCGCCCTTCTCCACGCCATCGAGACCAAGGGGATCAGGGCCGGACTGGACGTCTTTCGCGACGAACCCGGCAGCGGCAGCGACAGCTTCGCCTCTGAGCTGGCTACCAACCCCAACGTCGTCGGAACCCACCACGTCGGTGCATCCACACAGCAGGCACAGGACGCAACCTCGGCCGGGACCATCGAGGTGATAGAGGCGTACCGGACCGGCGACCTCGTCAACTGCGTGAACATGGCCCGCCCCCGTGTGGGCGCTTCGACGATAACCATTAGGCACTACGACCGGGTCGGCGTCCTGGCAGCGGTGTTCGAGGTCCTGCGCGTCGCCAAGATCAACGTACAGACCATGCAGAACAAGGTCTTCGAGGGCGCAAACGCAGCCGTGGCAATCATCGACATCGCGGGGAAGGTGTCAGAGAAGCTCACCGGCGAACTCAGCTCCCTGGACAACGTCATCCTCGTGCGAGTCACGGACCAGGACCAGTGACCCTGCTGCGCCCCTTCCCGGGCCTGGTCGTCGACCCCGACTGGGCAGACCGCGTCACCACCGGCCCCTACGACGCCTATTCACCGATCCAGCGGGCGGCGATCGCCGCCGCCAACATCTACAGCTTCCTCCACGTCACGCGCTCGCAGGAAGATGTGGCACCAGAGTTGCGTGACGACGTCGAGGGTCTACTGGCCGGATGCAGCGCCGCCATGCAGCGGCTCTACGACGCCGGTGCCTACGTGGCCCACGATGAGCCGACCCTCTTCCTCTACCGCCTCACAGTCGACCGGCCCGACGGCGGGGGCACAGGCCGGCACCGCCAGACCGGGATCATGGGCCTGGTCCCGGTGACCGAGGAGGACGACCGGCGGATTCTCCGGCACGAGGCGGTCCGGCCCGGCCGGACCGACCTGCTGGCGCGCCACCTCACAACCGTAGGGGCGTCGTCCAGTCCCGTCTCACTCACCTACCGCGCCACCGGCGAACTCACAGCCGAGGTGGCACGCCTGTGTGCAGCGGAGCCGGTGCTCGAATCCAACAGCGAAGGGGTCGACCAGACCGTCTGGGCCGTCACCGGCGACGACGCCAGACGCCTGGTCGAACTGCTTGGCGACCGCGCCCTTTACGTGACGGACGGCCACCACCGACTCGCTGCAGCGGCCACAGCGAGGAGGCGTTCCACGGATCCCGACGGTCCGCTGGGCTGGGTCCAGGCCGTGCTGTACCCCGATACCGAGATGCTGGTGCTGCCGTTCCACCGGTGTGTCAGGGACCGCGCCGGACGCAGCGCAACCCAGCTCCTGGAGGCCCTCTCAGCCACCGGACATCTCGAGGACCGCTCCGATGCCGAGGACGCACGCCCTGACGCTCCCGGTCGTGTGGGCCTGTACCTGGACGGATCCTGGTACTCGCTCACCCTCGCAGGGGCCACGGGCGACCGGGCCGTCGACCAACTCGACGTGTCCCGTCTACAGGCTTCGGTACTAACACCGGTCTTCGGCATATCCGATGCCGGTAGCGACCCGGGAATCAGCTACATCCCGGACCCGCTGGGCCTGGATGTCCTGGTCGAGCGATGCGATGCCGACGGCCGCGTGGGCTTCGTCCTCCACCCCACATCGGTGGAGGAGTTGATGGCCGTCGCGGACGCCGACGAGAGGATGCCCCCCAAGTCCTCCTACTTCGAACCCAAGCCCCGGTCCGGGGTGTTCGTCCGACGCCTCGACCGGGAACACGGCCACACACCCGGTGAGGGCACCTTGCGGTGACCGCACCGACGGTGCGCAGCGCTCTCCTGCAGTATCCCCTGGATGGAGAACGACGATGGCTGGCGTTCGACTCTCCCGTCGACACGATCGTCGCCGACGAACTGTGCGACGTACCTGCTGCCATGGCGGAGGCGGCGCGGGCCGCCAGGGCCGGCCACTGGGTTGTAGGGATGGTGTCCTACGACGCCGGACCGGCATTCGATGACGCCGTGCGGGCCGCCAGGATGCGCCGGGTACCGCTGGTGTCGTTCGGCGTGTTCAGCGCACCGGGACTGGCCTCCAGGCCGACGACGAGCGGCGGCTACCACGTCGGCCCCTGGGTACCCAACAGGTCACGACCCGCCTACCTGACAGCCGTTCGCACCATCCGTGAGCTGATCGGCGCCGGCGAGACCTACCAGGTCAACTACACGATCCGGCTGCGTTCACCGTTCAGCGGAGAACCGCTCGGCCTCTTCGCCGACCTGGTGCGGGCCCAGCAGGCGGACCACGCCGCATACCTGGACATGGGCGACCGGGCCGTGTGCTCGGCATCGCCCGAGCTGTTCATCCGTAAGACCGGAAGCCGGCTCCTCTCCAGGCCGATGAAGGGCACCATCGGCCGCCACCCCGACCCCGAGTGGGACGCCATGGCGGCCGCCCACCTGGCCCGCTCCGAGAAGGACCTGGCCGAGAACACGATGATCGTCGACATGGTCCGCAACGACCTCAGCCGCATCGCCGATCCGGGGACGGTGAGGGTGCCATCCCTCTACAGCGTCGAGACCTACCCGACTCTGCACACCATGACCTCCACCGTGGTGGCCGAATCCGCAGCCGGACCGGCCGAGATCTTCGCCGCCATGTTCCCCGCCGCCTCGATCACCGGGGCACCCAAGGTCCGGACGACAGAGATAATCGAGGCGCTCGAGGGCGACGGCCGGGGCATCTACACCGGTGCGGTGGGCGCCATCGCCCCCGACGGCACGATGGAGTTCAACATCGCCATCCGCACCGTCTGGATCGACCTGGCACGCGGCACCGCCGAATACGGCGTGGGCGGCGGAATCGTGTGGGACTCGGACCCGGCCGAGGAACTGCGTGAGGTGGAGCACAAGAGCCGTGTGCTGGGCCGGGCCCGTTCCGACTTCCGACTGCTGGAGACCATGGCGTGGACCCCCACAGACGGCGTGGCCCTACGTGGACGACACCTCGCACGCCTGACTGCTTCGGCCGCCCACTTCGACTTCGACGTGGACCTCCCGCTCGTCAACGGCCTGCTGGATGCCGTGTCGGCCGACGGTCCCCGTCGACTGCGGCTGCTGAGCGCACCCGACGGAACCGTGGACCTCGAGGTTCTGGCCGCCCCGGATTCGGGACCGGAGCCGTGGAGGGTGCCACTCGACGTCCAGCCGATATCCAGCGAGCACGAGTTCCTGTTCCACAAGACCACGCTGCGGGAGGTCTACGACGCCGCAAGGGCCCGGTTCGCCGATTTCCCCGACGTGCTGCTCTGGAACGAGCGGGGCGAGATGACCGAGACCACCACAGGCAACCTGGTCGTCGAACTCGACGGTCGTCTGGTCACCCCGCCGGTCTCCTGCGGGCTGCTCCCAGGCACGTTCCGTGGCCAACTGCTCGACGACGGAGCGGTGACCGAGCAGGTGCTGCACCGCACGGATGTCGAGCGGGTGACGGCAGCGTGGATGGTCAACTCGGTCCGCGGCTGGGTTCCCATGACCATCGATGCCACCACCTCGCCCGACCCCGTCGGCGATCGGGCTGCACAACACCAACCCTGACCCGACCGGCCACCGGCCGCCACCTCACCATGGAACGGCGTCGGCTCAGCCCCTGCGGCGCCGAATCTCCTCGGTGATGGCAGGGATCACCTCGTGCAGGTCGGCGATCACCGCGTAGCCGGCCTTGGTGACCATGTTGGCCTCGGAATCGGTGTTGATGGCGAGGATGTTCTTGGACGCCATGGCCCCCACCCAGTGCTGGATGGCTCCTGAGATGCCGCTGGCGATGTAGATCTGTGGAGCGATGCGTGTCCCCGTCTGGCCGACCTGGTCCGAGTGCGGTCGCCACCCGTTGTTCGTGACGGCCCGTGAGCAACCGACCACGCCGCCCAGCTCGGCGGCCAGCTCCTCCAGCGCAGCGAACTTCTCGGCCGAGCCGACGCCGCGGCCGCCGCCCACGACCACCGGCGATGTCGCCAGGGTGATTCCCTGGGTCAGCACCACCCGGTCGGCCACGACCGTGCAGGCTGCGGAGTCGGCGAGGTCGGCCGCAAAGGGCACCAGTGTCCCGGCGTCCGGCGTGTCGGCCGGTGTCGCCTCGACAGCGTGGTGGGCAACGGTCACGAGTCGGATGCCGGCCTCGAGGGTGGCGTCCTCGAGGAGGGATCCGCCCCACTGCATCCGGGTCATGGACCAGGTGCCGCCCGGTGTGATCTGGCGACAGTTGGCGACGAAGGGCTCGTCCAACAGGGCGGCCACGTGGGCCAGCACCTCGTTTCCCCGGTCGGTGCCGCAGGCCAGGGCCGCCTCTGCACCCGTCGACCTGATGATCTGCGCAAGGGTCTCACCCCAGGCCAGCGGACCGAAGTCCCTCAAGACGGCGTGGGAGGCCACGTGCACCGTGGCCGCGCCGTAGGCACCGAGGTCGGCAGCAGCCGTCTCGGCACCTTCTCCGATGACGACCGCCTCGCAGGCCAGGCCGGCCGCTGCAGCCAGGTCACGGCCGAAGGTCAGCGCCTCGAGGGAGGCACCGGCGAGTACACCCCGATCGTGTTCGCACAGTACGAGGAGGCTCATGACAGGACCCCCAGTTCCTCGAGTAGGTCGACGACCGCCGAGGCGGCCTCGGGTCCGGTTCCCAGGATCACCGTCTCGCTGACCTGCTCGACCGGCCGGTGCAGACGAACCCTCGCCTGGCCCCCGGCCGGAGCGTCGGAGGTGACCGTGGCGACCTCGGCCTTCTTGGATGCGAGCCGGCCCTTCATGGTGGGATAGCGGGGCAGGTTGATGCCCTCCTTGACACCCAGCACGGCGGGCATCGGCACCTCGTAGACCTCGAACCCACCGTCGATCTCACGTCGGGCACTCGCCGTGCCGTCGGCCAGGTCGATGCCCTTTATCCCGTTGACGATGGGACGGCCGAGGGCGTGTGCCACCCGTACCCCCACCTGGAATCCGCCCGAATCCGCCGACTCGTTCCCGAACAGGATCAGGTCGAACGGTCCATCGGTCGCCTCCAACCCGGCTATCGCAGAACCCAGGGCTGCGGCGGTGCGCTGGGGGTCCCAGTCGACGTCGGTTATCGGGATGAGCACGAAGTGGTGGGCACCGACGCTGGCGGCGTACCGCAATTGCTCCTCGGCCGCTGCGGGCCCGAGGGTCAGGACGGTCACCTCACCACCGTGTTCCTCCACGATCCGGACGGCCTCCTCCACGGCGCACTCCTCGTGGGGGCTGGTGGTGAACCCGAGGTGGGCCGCGTCCACGGCCTGGCCGTCGGACGTGATGTTGATACGGGATCCCGGTGCGGGAACACGCTTGACGCAGACGAGTATCCGCATGGTCCGCCCTACGCCTTCATGCGGGTGTCGTCGGGATCGAACACCGCACCGGTCGAGGCCACCTTCACCGGGTACAGCTCGTTCATGTACATGACCTGCAGGTCCGTGCCCGGGTGGGCCAGCTCGAGGGGCAGGTAGGACATGAGCAGGTACCTGCCGACCGACGGTCCGAACCCCGCCGAGGTGACCAGGCTGGCGCGACCGTGGGAGTCGACGATGCGGTCACCGTCGAGGGTCAGGATCGGCTCGTTGCCGCCCTGCATGAACCTGCGACGACCCTGGCCGTCGGTGAGGTCCTCGACGGTGAGGGTGCACATCCTGACCTCTGGGTCGCCCCTGTCGCGGGCGGCCAGGTAGGCCTCCCTGCCCATGAAGTCGGCTGCCTTCACCTTCGGGCGGGCCAGGCCGGCCTCCAGCGGGTTGTACTCGCTCTCCAGTTCGGCGCCCATGAGGCGGTAGCCCTTCTCCAGGCGGCCGGAGGTTCCGTAGACGCCACCACCCGTCGGGCGGATGCCAAGGTCGGCGCCCACCGCCATCAGGGCGTCCCAGAGGACGGGCCCGTTGTCCCAGTCGGTGTAGATCTCCCAGCCGGTGTCGCCGACGTACGAGATCCGGAACAGCGCCGCGCTGATCTCTCGCCCACCACAGGCCAGTCCTGCCGGGATGATGCTTCCGTAGGGCGAACCGTCCTGGCTGAGGTCCTGGTCGGTCAGCTGCGCCAACACCGCCGGGGCGTTGGGGCCCCACAGGCCCAGGGTCGTGGTCTGCCGGGTGATGTTGCTGAACGCCACCGATCCGTCCGTCGGCATGTGTCGGCGGACCCAGAACTCGTCGCGACCGCCGTCGAACACGCCGGTGACGATCCTGACCCTGTCCTCGGCCATGCGCATCATGGTGAGGTCGGAATGGAAGCCACCGTCGGGCGTGAGCCACGGCGTGTAGACCGAGCGGCCGACGGGAACGTCGATCCTGTTGACCGCCAGGTGGTCGGCGTATGCGACGGCACCGGGGCCCTCCAACTCATAGACCTGGAAGGCGCTGAGGTCGACCAGACCGCAGTTCTCCCGCAGGTTCAGGTGCTCGCCGACGGTGATCGGGCTCCACCAGCGGTTGTCCCACTCCACGGGACGCTCCTCTATGCCGTACCGCTCGACGAGGTCGGCGTTCGAGCCGAACCACTGCGGACGCTCCCACGTTCGGGCCTGGAAGAACACGGCGCCCAGATCCTCCTGGCGCGCGAAGTAGGGGCCGACCTCCAGGTTCCGGCGGTTCTCCCACTGCTCCTGGGGGTGGACGATGCCGTAGGTCTTGTTGAAGCTCTCCTCGGCACGTGCCCATATGTGGTCGTCGCCACGCTCGGCGTCATAGAAGCGGGCGATGTCGGCACCGTGGGCGTCGATCACCCGCGGATATCCGTAGGTCATCCACTCGGCCACGACCTGTGCCATTCCCGGCCCCTCCTTGACCCACACGGCCGCAGCGGACCAGAGGTTCCGGACCTCGATGGTCTCGCCGAGGCATGGCATGCCGTCGGGGGTGAGCGAGAGAAGGCCGTTGATGGCGTACTTGATCTCGGCGTCACCAAGCATGTCCATCAACTCGATGGCCTGCTCCATCTGTTCGTCGAAGTCGTCGGGCGTGAATGGCATCTCGGTCGGCGAGAGCGCCGCTTCCTCGTTGGACGGGATCTCGTCGGGGTGGTGCAAGATGGGCCGGTGGCCGTAGGAGCCGACCTCCATCGAGCCGGCCGACTGGCGCTCGTAGCAGAAGGTGTCCATGTCCCGGACGATCGGGTAGCCGATCTCGTTGTTCGTCTCGGCCAGGATGTCGATCGGCCCGACGTCGGCCATCTGGTGCACTGTGGGCACCAGGGGGATGGTGGCACCGGCCATGTTGGCGATGCGGTTCGACCAGACGCCGCAGGCGATCACGACGTGCTCCGCCTGGACCGTTCCCTTGTCCGTGACGACGGCGCTTACCCTGGTGACCCCGCCCTCGCCCTCGACGGTCAGTATGTCCTGGACCTCGGTGCTGGCGAACACCTGGCAACCGGCCTTGTCGACAGCCTCCCTGCGCATCCTGGTGCCGGTCTCTAGGGAGTCGACCACCGACACGGTCGGGCTGTGGAAGCCGCCCAGGATCACGTCCTCGTTGACGAAGGGCACCAGGTCCTTCACCTCGGCGGGCGTGAGAAGGTGGGCCTCGATTCCCCAGGCCTTGGCGGAGGTCATCCTGCGCGTCAACTCGTGCATGCGCTCCTCGGTACGGGCCACCTCGATACCGCCCGAGTCCACCGAAAGCCCCAAGTCCCGGTACTGGTCGGCACTCTGCTCACCGAGCAGAGCCATCTCCTTGTTGTGGTCGACGGGGAAGATGAAGTTCGAGGCGTGGCCGGTTGAACCACCCGGATTCGGTAGCGGTCCCTTGTCGAGCAACACCAGGTCGGTCCAGCCCAACCGTGCAAGGTGTCCGACCAGACAACTGCCGACTATGCCGGCTCCGATCACCACGACGTTGGCGCGTGCGGGAAACTCGCTCATTGTGTGCTCCTTCGCAGCGGAGGCCGGCCGAACGGGCGACTCCGGGCGTGTGGTCGACACCATCGGCGGGGCTCCGACGGACAACGTCGATGTGTCTGGAGGGAAGATACTGCGCTGGGAGGCTGTCCCATTGTGGCATGATAGTTCCACGAAGTGGGAAAGCAACGTGTCGGGACCACCATGCGGCACGTGATGGCTAGGGGCGCAGAGGCTGACCAGCGGCTAGGTTGCCACACCACCGACCGGCCGGGCAGGCCGGGAACGCCTCGACCCATGCTGGGAGGCCCGATGCCGGGAAGCGCCGCTCCGGGAAGCACCCGACAGCGCGTGCTGGTCACTGGAGGCGCCTCGGGAATCGGCCGGGCCATGGCCGAGGCATTCATCGCCACCGGGGCACGGGTACACGTGGCCGACCTGGTCGGTGAACCACCGGTCGGTGCCGGCTTCACAACCACCGACGTGGCCGACGAGACAGCCGTGGACGGTCTCTTCAAGGCGGTGGCCTCCGATCTGGGCGGGCTCGACGTGCTCTGCAACAACGTCGGCATCGCCGGACCGACCGGGCCGATCGAGGACCTCGACGTCGACGACTGGGACAGGACGATGGCCGTCAACCTGAGGTCCATGTTCCTCGTGTGTCGCCGCGCCGTCCCGTTGCTACGCGAGGCGGACGGCGGTGTGATCCTGAACACCTCCTCGACCGCCGGGATGACCGGCTACCCGATGCGATCCCCCTACGCCGCATCCAAGTGGGCGGTGGTGGGCCTCGGGGCCACGCTGGCAATGGAGCTCGGCGAGTTCGGCATCAGGGTCAACACCCTGTGCCCCGGGTCGGTCGGCGGCGACCGGATGGACCGCGTGATCGCGGCCGAGGCCACGGCCACCGGCGCCACCGCCGACGAGATCCGCACCGGGTATCAGAACCAGGTGTCCATGAGGACCTTCGTGGAAGCCGAGGACATCGCCGCCATGGCCGTGTTCCTCGCCTCCCCCGCCGCCCGCTACGTGAGTGGCCAGACCATCTCGGTCGACGGAGGGCTGGAGACCCTCAGGAACGCCTGGCGGACCTGACCGCCCCGACAGGGGATCAGCCGACGACGATCAGCGCCACGGCGGAGACGGCACCCGACAGCCCGATGGCCTGCCACCAGCGGAGACGCTCACCGCGGAACACCATCCCGCAGACCACTGTCACGGCCGCGTACTGGGATCCGGCCACCGTCACCGGGGCCAGGTCGCCGTGCTGTAGGCCGTAGACGAAGAACAGGGCCCCGATGCCCGTCCACACCGCGCCCAGCGCCGCCGTACGGAACGCCCGACTCTCCGGAAACACCCGGTCACCGCCCCCGATGCTGATCGCCGCCAGGATCGCGAACGCCACGCCCCGCTGGCCCACGATCGGCCAGAATCCGCCTTCAGCACTGAGCCGGTCGAGCATGATGTACATGCAGCCGTAGCAGACCCCCGCCAGGAGGCCGAACGACAGCCCGCGACGGAGGTTTCCGTACATGTGCGGGTTGAACGAGATGAGCAGCACGGACATCACGCCGAGGACGATTCCGGCCACCACCACGGACGACGGGACGCTGCCACCGGCGAAGTCCACCACCACGGGAAGCGCCACCGAAACCACGGCCGCCGGTGGTCCGACGACGCCGGCGGTCGCCGACGAGTAGCCCATGTAGAGGGCGCCCAGGCCAGCGGCGGCAACCACCCCCGTCAGGCAGCCCAATATCACGTCGTCGGCCCGCCACTCGCTCCCGAAGGCAATGGCGCCTGCGGCCGCCACCGGGATACCGATGAAGAAGAACCCTGAGAGGGTCCGTCGGATTCCGCCTTGCTCGGCGGCACCGCGGGTGATGTGGTCGCCCACGCCGATGCCCACAGAGGCGACGGCACCGTAGATGGCCGACACGGTCAGGTGGTGGTGGGGTCGGTCATCGCCGCGCAGTCTCTCACGGGCACCGGCGGCCGGAAACACCTCAGGGGATTGCCGGGGTGGTCCGATACTCCTACGCTGCGCGCACCCAGACAGGAAGAGTGGGCATGAGCCTCGACACGACCAGGTCCGACACGCCACCCGCCGACCGGTCGGCCCAGGTGCGCGCCACACGGGTCGACCTGGCGGCGCTGCACCGTCTGGCAGCCAGGTTCGGCTTCGATGACCTGGTCTGGAACCACATCACGGCCCGGGTCCCGGGCACGCAGCACGCCTACCTGGTCGGTCGGTTCGGGCTGCTGCACAGCGAGGTGACGGCGTCGAACCTGCTCGTGGTCGATTCCGCCGGCACCATCATCGAGGGAGACGGCGACGTGAACGCCACGGCCCTGGTGATCCACACGGCCGTGCACAACGCACAGCCCGACGCACGGTTCGTGTTCCACTCCCACGCACCCGAGGCGCTGGCATTCTGCGCCCTGGACTGCGAACTGGAGTTCCTTCAGCAGGACGCCGGGGCCCTGTACGACCGGGTGGGCTACCACGAGTGGGAGGGCCTGTCCCTCGACTTGGCCGAGTGCGACCGGCTGGCGACCAACCTGGGCGACAACAAGGCCCTGATCATGCGCAACCACGGATTCCTGACCGTGGGCGCCACCGCCGGCGAGGCCTTCGTGAACATGTACTACCTGGTCAGGGCAGCGTCGGTGCACCTGCAGGCGGCTGCCAGCGGCCTGCCCCGCATTGCCCAGAACCGGGACATGTGGGAGAAGGCCCGCGACCAGTACGAGCACTTCGCTCCAGGGGTCTACGAATGGCCGGCGCTGCTCCGACTGCTGGACGCCGGGGAGCCCGGCTACCGGGACTGACCCCGCCGCGTGGTCCTGACCGGTGACCCGGTCAGGCCGGAGCCTCGTATCCGAGTGCCGCCGAGATTTGGGCCGCGGCATCGACGACCTTCGCGGAGATGATCCCGCGCATCGTCTCGTCGGGGAACCGGTAGCTGGGTCCGTGGACGTGCAGTGCTCCCACGACCATGCCACCTCCGTTGAACAGGGCGGCCGCCACCGAGTTGATGCCCTCGGCGAACTCCTCGTAGGTCCAGATGTACCCGTCCCGCCGAACCTGCTCCAGCCGGCGCCTGATGGCATCGGCCTTCAGGACGGTCTTCGGCGTGTAGCGGTCCAGCCGGCGGCCCAGGAACCGGTCGACGGCTTCCTCGGGCCAGTGCGCCAACACGACCAGGCCTGATGAGACAACGTGCATGGGCAGGCTCACACCGGTCCAGTCACGTACCTGGACCGGGTTGGCGCAGTCGACCTGTTCCACGTAGTGGACGTCGTACCCGGCGGTGATCGAGAGGCCGACCGCCTCGGCCAACAGATCCACCAACTCGACCATGTGGGGTTGTGCCACCGCCAGCAGGCTCTGGGTGGGGTCGACGCTGGTCGACAGGGTGACGACGGTGGGCCCGATCCGGTATCCGTGGTCGTCCGGGGTCCGCTCGATGGCGCCAAGGTGTTCGAGCGTCCCGAGAAGTCGGGCGACGGTGCTGGTCGGAAGGTCGATCCGCCGGGCCAGGTTGGTGATGCCCCCGGGCTCGTCGGCCAACTCGTCCAGTAGCCGGAAGGCACGCTCGATGCTCTGGACTATGCGCATTCGGTGGATCCGCTTCGGCTGTCGGAATGGGACGGGGACGCCTGATCTCCTACCACGGCAGTTTCCAACCCTGCACCTGTATCCCACAATGCAGGATATCGATGCCAGATAGTGGACGCGGCGACCTTCGGTCGGTAGGCTTCCCACCCTACAGACCCTTCCCACAATCCGGTAAGCCAACCACGATATATTCACGTGGTGCCGGAGAGCAGGCACAGCCAGGCACCGCATTGACCGGCCACCGATCGGTGGCCCCTGATCCGCAGTGGAGCGAGACACCATGGCAGAAGTAGAAGTCCTCGAGGACGAGATCGACCTCTCCGCCCTGTCCGACGAGGAGTTGGTCATCCAGATGCACGACGACCTCTACGACGGCCTGGCCGACGAGATCTTCGAGGGCACCACGATCCTCCTCGGGCGCGGCTGGGGACCGTCGAAGGTCCTTGACGAGGCCCTGGTCGAGGGCATGCGCATAGTGGGCATCGACTTTCGCGACGGGATCCTGTTCGTCCCCGAGGTACTGCTGTCGGCCAACGCCATGAAGGCCGGAATGGGCATCCTGCGCCCGCTCCTGGCCGAGACCGGAGCCCTGCCCGTCGGCAAGGTGGTCATAGGCACCGTCAAGGGCGACATCCACGACATCGGCAAGAACCTCGTCGGCATGATGCTCGAGGGTGCAGGCTTCGAGGTCATAGACCTCGGCATCAACACCGACGTCGAGGAGTTCCTGGGCGCGCTTGACGAGCACAAGCCCGACATCCTCGGGATGTCGGCCCTGCTGACCACCACCATGCCCTACATGAAGGTCGTCATCGACACCCTCGAGGCCAAGAGCCTCAGGTCCGAGTACATGGTGATCGTCGGAGGCGCACCGCTGAACCTGGAGTTCGCCGAGGCGATCGGGGCCGACGCCTACTGTCGGGACGCCGCCGTGGCGGCCGAGACGGCGAAGCGCCTCATCGCCGAGCGCCGGGCGCTAGCGGCATAGACAATGTCCGACCGGACCGGCGCCTCCGTGGCCGCCGGTGGGCGGACCCTCGTCGTCGCCTGTGGAGCGCTCGCCCGCGAGTTGCTGGCCATAGTCGAGGCCAACGGCCTCGACCGGATCGACGTCGAGTACCTGCCCGCCCGGTACCACAACACCCCGGACAAGATTCCCGACGCCGTCGCCGAACGCGTCCGCGCAGCCAGCGACAGGTACGACCACATCTACGTGGGATACGCCGACTGCGGCACCGGGGGTCGTCTCGACGCCGTGTGCGAGGAACTGGGAGTCGAACACCTGCCGGGCGCCCACTGCTACCAGTTCTTCACAGGGTCCGAGGCATTCCACGAGATGCAGGACGCCGAGATCGGCACCTTCTACCTGACCGACTACCTGGTCAGGCACTTCGACCGCCTCGTCATCACGGGGCTGGGACTGGACCGCCACCCGCAACTTCTGTCCGAGTACTTCGGCAACTACACGAGGTTGATGTACCTGACCCAGGTCCACGACCCCGTCCTGATAGAGAAGGGGCGAGCAGCCGCCGAACGCCTCGGCCTCAGGTACGAGGTGAGGCAGACCGGATACGGTGATCTGGAGACCAGCATCGTCGGAATCAGCCTCTCGGGCGGCCGACAGACGGCAGACCTCGACGAAGGAGCCGCCTGAACCCATGGCTGCAAAGCTCGTAACCATCTACTGGCGAGACATCCCGGCGCAGGTCACCGCCCAGAACGGCCGCAACCGCGAGAGGGCCCTGCTGGGGGCGCGCTTCCAACACGCCATCGACAGGGCCGCAACGGTGGCCGGCCTGACGAGCACCGACGAATACGTAGCCGAATGGCGGCGCGTGACGGCCGCCTGTGGCGCCGACATGCCGGCGGCTGTCGCTGCCGAGTCGGCTCGACTCGACGAGGAATATCCACCGGACCGGCTCGAGCGCCTCGTTCGCTCGGGCGGGGCCGAGGACTGAACCGACCAACCACTCGCGGGCTACCGCCCCGATTCCCACAGGAGAACACCGATGACCGACACCGTGCTGAGTTCCGCCACCCGTGAAGTGGCAATCGGCTTCGGCCGACCATTCGTGATGATCGGTGAACGCATCAACCCAACCGGCCGCAAGTTGCTGGCCGAGGAGATGAAGGCCGGAGACTTCAGCAGGGTCGAGGCCGACGCCATCGCCCAGGTCGAGGCCGGCGCCCAGATGCTGGACGTGAACGCCGGCATCCCACTGGCCGACGAGCCGGCACTGCTGGCCAGGGCGATCCAACTCGTCCAGTCGGTGACCGACGTGCCGCTGTCGATCGACTCGTCGATCGTCGCCGCCCTCGAAGCCGGCCTGGCCGTCTACCAGGGCAAGCCGTTGGTCAACTCGGTCACCGGCGAGGACGAGGTTCTCGAGCGGGTCCTGCCCCTGGTCGCCAGGCACGGGGCCGCAGTGGTCGCCATATCCAACGACGACACCGGAATCTCCGAGGATCCCGACGTGCGCTTCGAGGTGGCCAGGAAGATCGTCGAGCGGGCAGCGGACCACGGCATCCCGGCCGCCGACGTGGTCGTCGACCCGCTTGTCATGCCCATAGGTGCCATGGGTACGGCCGGCCAGCAGGTGTTCGCCCTGGTGCGCCGGCTACGGGAGGAACTCAAGGTGAACACGACATGCGGCGCCTCGAACGTCAGCTTCGGCCTCCCCAACCGGCATGCGGTGACCGGAACCTTCATCTCCATGGCGATCGCCCATGGAATGACCTCGGCAATCATGAGCCCCCTCCACGCCGAGGTGAAGACCGCCGTCCAGGCGGCCGATGTGCTGGCAGGTCATGACGGCGACTGCGCCGCCTGGATCCGGGCACACCGCGACCCCGAGTCCGCCGCCGGCCGTGAATGCCGTACCGCTGGGCGACGCCGGCGGCTCCCGGCGCGACACACACCACCCAACCCGTGACCACACCCGCCGAAGACCACCTCGTAGTCTTCACACCCTCAGGCCACCGGGGGCGCCTCGCCGCGGGCACCACGGTGCTGGACGCCGCCCGGAAGCTCGGGGTCGACCTCGACTCGGTATGTGGCGGTCGGGGAATATGCGGCCGGTGCCAAGTCGAGCCCACGTTCGGCGAGTTCGCCAAGCACGGCATAACGGTCACTCCCGACCACATCTCCCCCCGGGGAGCCGTCGAGGACGACTACAGGGGGCGACGGCCCCTCACCGAAGACCGACGGCTCGGCTGTGCCGCCGAGGTCCGCGGGGACCTCGTGATCGATGTACCCGCCGAGAGCCAGGTCCATCAGCAGGTGGTCCGCAAGGAAGTCGACCTGGGCGACCTGGTACTCGACCCGGTGCTCGTTCTTCGACTCGTCGAGGTGCCCGAACCTACCCTCGACGAGTCGATCGGAGAAGCCCGCCGGGTGCTGGACGCCCTCAGCGACCAGTGGGGCGTCGACGGCCTCCGGTTCGACGGCCGGACGATCACCGACCTCCAAGCATCCCTCGCCGACGGGTCACGAACCGTGACCGTGGCGGTCCGCGACGGCGACGAGGTGGTCGCCATCTGGCCCGGCCTGCGCGACAGGGCACTGGGCATCGCAATCGACGTCGGCTCCACGACCATCGCCGGACACCTCTGCGACCTCGCCACCGGTGCGGTGCTGGCCACCGCGGGCACCATGAATCCACAGATCAGGTTCGGCGAGGACCTGATGAGCCGGGTCTCCTACGTGATGATGAACCCAGGTGGAGAGGTCGAGCTCACGGTGGCCGTGCGCACCGCACTCGACGGCCTGGTCGGCACGCTCTGCGAGCAGGCTGGAGCCGACCGGGACGAGGTCATCGAACTGGTGCTCGTCGGCAACCCGATAATGCACCACCTCTTCCTCGGGTTCGACCCGACACCCCTGGGCGGCGCGCCGTTCGCCCTTGCCGTCGACGATGCCATAGACCTCCCCGCCACATGGCTGGACCTGGTGGCACACCCTGCCGCCCGGGTCCACGTGCTGCCGTGCATAGCAGGGCATGTGGGTGCCGACACCGCCGCCGTCGTGCTCGCCACCCGCCCTCATCTGGGTGAAGGAGTGCGGCTGGTCGTCGACGTGGGCACCAACGCCGAGATCGTGCTGGCAGGCGACGGTCGGGTGCTCGCCGCCTCCAGCCCCACCGGGCCCGCCTTCGAGGGCGCACAGATCAGCGCAGGCCAGCGGGCCACCGCAGGGGCCATCGAGCGGATCCGGATCGACCGCGAGACGGGGGAGCCGCGCTTCCGTGTGATCGGTGTCGAGCCCTGGTCCGACGAGCCGGGCTACGACGAGGCGGTCGCAGCCACAGGCGTCACCGGCATCTGCGGCTCTGGGATAATCGACGTGGTGGCCGAGTTGTGGCTGGCCGGCCTCATGGACGCCGATGGAGTGATCGGCGGTGCCGGAACCATTACGTCGCCCCGCATCGTCGCCGACGGTCGCACGTTCTCCTACGTCCTCCACGACCCCGGCACCGACGAGGGGTCACGGATCATGGTGACCCAGAACGACGTCCGTGCCATCCAGTTGGGAAAGTCGGCGCTGTACGCGGGTATCCGCCTACTCATGGACCACCTCGGAGTCGAGGAGGTCGACCAGATCGGCCTGGCGGGGGCGTTCGGAAGCCACATAGACACGATCCGCGCAACTGTCCTGGGGTTGATCCCCGACTGTGACCCCGACCGGGTCGCCTCTGTCGGCAACGCTGCGGGCGCGGGCGCCGTCATAGCCCTGCTGTCCGGCACGGCGCGCACGGAAATCCAGGAAGTCGTGCGCCGGATCGAGAAGATCGAGACGGCCCTCGAGCCCTCGTTCCAGCAGCACTTCGTCGACGCCATGGCCATTCCCCACCGCACCGCCGACTACCCGAAGCTCTCTAGCCGTATAACGCTCCCCGACCGGCCGCGCCGGTCGGCCGATACAGAGCGTCCCGCCCGTCGTCGCCGTCGGACGACCATAGAGAAGGAAGCACCATGAACGAAAAGGCACGAGGTCGCCGCAGCGGCGGCCGCGCAGCACGACAGGCCGCGAGATCCTCGGTCGTCGTCGAGGCCGAGCCGTACCTGACCAGGACCATGGCGCCCGTGGAGATCGTCTCCGAGGAGGGCCTTGCACTGATCGAGCGCAACGCCGACACCATCCTCGAGGAGATCGGCATCGATTTTCGCGACTACCCGTCAGCCCTCGCGCTACTCGCCGACGCCGGCGCCGACGTGGAAGGTGAGCGGGTGCGGTTCCCCCGCGGCATGTGCAGGGAGATCGTGCAGGCCACGGCGCCAGCCGTCTACACCCACCACGCCAGGAACCCGGCCAACAGCGTCCAGGTCGGCGGTGACGCCACCGTGTTCGTGCCGGCCTACGGCTCGCCGTTCGTCTTCGACCTGGACGAGGGTCGGCGCTACGCGACCATCGGAGACTTCGTGAACTTCGTGAAGTTGGCGTACGTCAGCCCTCACATGCACCTGTCGGGCGGAACGGTCGTCGAACCTGTCGACATCCCGGTGTCCAAGCGGCACCTCGACATGGTGTACTCCCACCTGAAGTACAGCGACAAGCCCTTCATGGGTTCGGTGACCGCGGCAGAGCGCGCGCAGGACTCGATCGACTTGGCCGGGCTGGCGTTCGGGGATGGGTTCGTAGCGCAGAACACCGTGATGACGAGCCTCATCAACGCCTCGTCGCCCATGGCGTGGGACGCCACGATGCTCGGCGCAGCCGAGGCCTACGCCCGCTCGATGCAGGCCACGATGCTCAGCCCGTTCATCCTGGCGGGTGCAATGGCGCCGGTGACCGTGGCCGGAGTGGCGACCCAGACCCTGGCCGAGGCCCTGGCAGGCATGACCTTCGTGCAGCTGGTCAACCCCGGCGCCCCAGTGGTGTTCGGGTCGTTCGCCAGTTCGATGTCGATGCAGACCGGTGCGCCGACGTTCGGAACCCCCGAGCCGGCCCTTGTCCTGTACACAGTCGCCGCCCTGGCCCGGCGCCTGGGTGTGCCCTTCCGGTCGGGCGGCAACCTCTGCGCCTCGAAGGTCCCCGATGCCCAGGCGGCGGCGGAGAGCATGGCGACCTTCATACCGGCGCTGATGGCGGGCGTGAACTTCATGCTCCACGCCGCCGGCTGGCTCGAGGGCGGCTTGGCCATGGGTTACGAGAAGTTCGTGATAGACGCCGACCAGTGCGGCCTCGCGTCCAGGTTCGTGGCGGGCGTTGACCTCTCGGAGAACGGCCAGGCCATGGATGCGATACGCGAGGTCGGTCCCGGCCAGCACTTCCTCGGCACGGCGCACACCCTGGCCAACTTCGAGACTGCCTTCGCCCGCTCGGAGGTCGCCAACAACGACTCCTTCGAGCAGTGGGAGGAGGACGGCAGCCTCGACGCCGCTCAGCGGGCGAACGGCATCTGGAAGCAGATGCTCGCCGACTACGAGGCGCCCGCCCTGGACGAGGCGGCCGACGAGGCCATGCTCGACTTCATGGAGCGCCGCAAGGCTGAACTCCCCGACACGTTCGCCTAGGCCCCCGCAGCAGGCCCGCCGACCCGATTGAATCCCACATCGCGGCCCCTCGTCCCGAACAATGGGAAATCCGGGTTGTCGGTAGTTAGGCTTCCGGCAGAGTTGCGCACGGGCGGTAGTCGGTTCCCACAACCTCATACACAAGGAGTGCGAAAACGATGGCGTTCCCGTCTGATTTGGAGATTGCCCGCGGTGCGGTTCTGCGTCCGTTGGCTGATATTGCGGCTGAGGCGGGTATTCCGTCTGAGTTCCTGGAGCCTTACGGGGTGGGGGTTGCCAAGGTCGGTCTGGGTGCGGTTGAGGCCATGTCTGGTCTTTCGAGGGCGAGGTATGTGGTGGTGTCGGCTATTACGCCGACTCCGCTGGGTGAGGGTAAGACGACGACGACTGTTGGTCTGGGGCAGGGGTTTGCGCATGTGGGGAAGCGGGCGACGATCTGTATCCGTCAGCCGTCGATGGGTCCGACGTTCGGGATCAAGGGTGGTGCGGCTGGTGGCGGGTATTCCCAGGTTGTGCCGATGGAGTTGTTCAATCTGCATCTGACTGGGGACATGCATGCGGTGACTGCTGCGCACAACATGTGTTCGGCGATGTTGGATGCTCATTTGTTCCACGGCAACGGCCTGGGTCTGGATCTGCACAACATTTCGTGGCGTCGGGTGATGGATGTCAACGAGCGGGCGTTGCGCAACATCGTGGTGGGTCTGGGTGGTCGCCTGGACGGGGTGCCTCGTGAGACGGGGTTCGACATCACGGCGGCGTCCGAGGTGATGGCTGCTTTGTCGCTGTGCACGTCGCTTTCGGATCTGCGGGTTCGGATGGGTCGCATCGTTGTGGGTTACGACGGGGGTGGTTCGCCTGTGACTGCTGAGGATCTCGAGGTGGCCGGGGCGATGACGGTGATACTCAAGGAGGCGATCAAGCCGAACCTGATGCAGACCCTGGAGGGGACTGCGGCTCTGGTGCATTGCGGGCCGTTCGGGAACATCGCTACGGGCAACTCGTCGATCATCGCCGATCAGATAGGCGTCCACTGCGGCGACTATCTGCTCACCGAGGCGGGGTTCGGCGCCGACATGGGTGCTGAGCGGTTCTTCAACATCAAGTGCCGTGTGTCGGGTCTGGCTCCGGACGCGGCGGTGTTGGTGGCGACGGTGAGGGGTCTCAAGGCGCATTCGGGCAGGCATCGCATCGTGGCTGGGCGGCCTCTGCCCGAGGCGTTGCTGGCCGAGAATCCCGACGAGGTGCACGAGGGGGGAGACAACCTGCGCAAGCAGTTGGAGAACATGGAGGTGCACGGCGTGTCTGCGGTCGTGGCCGTCAACGTGTTCCCCGGCGATCACGAAGCCGACATCGCCGCCATCCATGAGATAGCAGCCGAGTACGGCGCCAGGGCCGCTGCGACGACGCATTTCACAGACGGCGGGGCGGGCGCCGCGGAGTTGGCCGACGCCGTGGCCGACGCGTGTGAGGAACCCAGCGACTTCAAGTTCCTGTACCCCGACGACATGGGGTTGCGCGACAAGATCCGTGTCGTGGCCGACAAGGTGTACGGCGCCGACGGCGTCGACTTCTCGCCCCTGGCGGACAGGCAACTCGATTCCTACGAAGCCAACGGGTTCGGGCACCTGCCGGTGTGCATAGCCAAGACACACCTGTCGATCTCACACGACCCGGCACTCAAAGGCGCCCCGACGGGGTGGACGCTTCCCGTGCGCGAGGTACGCGCCTCGGTCGGAGCAGGGTTCGTGTACCCCATATGCGGAGACATGCGCACCATGCCCGGCCTGGGCAAGACCCCCGCCGCAGCAGGCATCGACATCGACGCCGACGGCAACATCATCGGCCTCAGCTGACCAGACACATGCCCACCACCAACCACCCCAACGGCAGACGTCGGCCGTCCGTCCTCGCCAGGGGCGACAAGGCCGTCCACAGGCGACTCCTGGAGGGCATGACCTACGAGCTCATCCCGCTCAGGAACATCCACGACCAGTCGAAGTTCCTGCCGCCCGGAGCCACCATCTCGGTGACCTGCTCGCCCGCCAAGACGATCGACGACACGCTCGACCTCTGCGAGCAGTTCGGCGACGACGGATTCACGACGATCCCCCACTTCGCAGCCCGCATGGTCGAGGGCGAGGACCACGTGGACCGGATCGCCGCACGGGTCGCCGGCCTCGGCATACGCAGGGTGTTCGTCATCGGTGGTGATGCCGACCCCCGGGGACCGTTCACAGACGCCGCAGGCTTCCTCCGGTCGTTCCTGGACCGGGGCCCCGACATCGACACGGTGGGCATCGGCTCGTATCCGGACGGCCACAGCACCATCCCGGAGCAGGCCCTCGTGGACGCCCTGCTGGAGAAGCAGGAGATGATCGCCGCCGCCGGCCTGGAGGGCTACATGTCCACCCAGATGTGCTTCGACGCCGGGACGATCGGCGAATGGCTTGCCCTGCGACGCTCCGCAGGCGTGACCCTGCCATGCCATCTCGGCGTGCCGGGCGCGGTAGACCGGACCAAGTTGCTCACCATCTCCATCCGACTGGGCATCGGCCACTCGGCCAGGTACCTGAAGAAGAACAGGACATCGGTAATCCGCCTCCTGTCCCCCGGCGGGTTCAACCCCAACAAGCTCATCGCACCGCTGTCCAGGCGGGCCGACGACCTCGACATCGCCGGCCTCCACTGCTTCACCTTCAATGCGGTGGACACCACCGAGGACTGGCGACAGAAGAGCCTGCGCGACCTGAAGCGCTGACCGGCTACGGGCCGAGCGACCCGGACAGCGCAGTTGGCCTCCCGGCCGGAGGTCCGACAGGATGGCCTGCGTGCCAGACCAGTTCCAGCACCTGCTGTCGCCCGGACGGATCGGATCCGTCGCGATACGGAACCGGATAGTCCTGCCTGCCATGGACCAGAACAACTGCGACGACGGCCTCGTCACCGACCGGACGATCGCCCACTACGAGGCCAGGGCACGTGGCGGCGCCGGCCTGCTCATCCTGGAGACCTCTGCAGTCGCCTATCCGTACGGCTCCACCTCCCGGCACCAACCCGCCCTGTCCCACGATGGGGTGGTCGACGGCCTGCGCCGTCTGGCCGACGCCGTGCACGCCCACGGAGCGCGCATGGTCGTCCAAGCCTGCCACCACGGGAAGGTGTCCAGCCTCGACACCGCCGAGGGGAGGCCTGTGCTCGTGCCCTCGGTGCCTATTCCGCCGATCGACCGGCAGGCGATGCTGCTGGACACGACCGTGGACGAGCTCATGGCGATGGCCACGATGACCGGTGGGAAGTTCCCAGAGCACGAGGAGGCATCGGTAGAGAGGCTGGAACGGGTGGTGTCCTGCTTCACCGACGCAGCAGCCCGGATCCAGGCAGCCGGCATGGACGGCATCGAGGTACACGCGGCCCACGGCTACCTCATCTCGACCTTCCTGTCACCTGCATG
Source organism: Acidimicrobiia bacterium (assembly GCA_015658775.1). Taxonomy (GTDB): domain Bacteria; phylum Actinomycetota; class Acidimicrobiia; order Acidimicrobiales; family MedAcidi-G1; genus UBA3125. The sequence continues at coordinate 30,458 of DQOF01000143.1, forward strand.
GAATCGACGGACCGACGCCTACGGAGGCACGACCGTGGGCCGGGCGAAGCTGCTGGTCGACGTGGTGGCCTCCATCCGGAAGCGCTGCGGACCCGACTTCGCACTCATCGTCCGACTGGACGGCAACGAGTACGGCGTGCAGGACGGCACGACGCCGGAGCTGGCCGCCGAATACGCACGCCTGGCCGTCGCCGCAGGCGCCGACGCCATCCACGTCTCCGCCCACTCCTCAGCCGGAAGCGGGGTCGGCTTCACCGACGGTCCGCTGCCGTGGCAGTCCTGCCAGTACGAGGGGTTCGCCCGGACCGTGAAGGCAGCCGTGGACGTGCCCGTCATCGCGGTGGGTCGGATCCAGCCGGCCGACGCAGAGCGGATCATCGGCAGCGGCGGCAGCGACTTCGTGTCGATGGGCCGACAGTTGCTGGCCGACCCGGACATGGCCGCGCGCCTCACCGTGGGACGGCCCGACCTCGTCCGCCCGTGCATCAACTGCTTTGTCTGCGTAGCCCAGAACTTCTGGAACGGGAGGCCGGTCTGCGCTGTCAACGCACAGCTCGGCAGCGACCTCCCCGAACCGGAGACTGCCGACAGGCAGCGTCACCTGGTGGTCGTCGGCGGCGGACCAGCGGGCCTGGAGTGCGCCCGGACCGCTGCCGGCCGGGGCCATCGGGTCACCCTTCTGGAGAAGGAGTCCAGGCTCGGCGGCACAGCCTGGTTCTCCTCGCTCACCACACCCCTCAACGGCGATCTGGTCAGCTATCTGGAGGCATCGCTCCACGAACTGGGCGTGGACGTCCGCTGCGGCGTGACCGCCGACGAGGCGACCGTCGCCGACCTAGAGCCGGACGTCCTGGTGGTTGCCACGGGTGCCAGGCGGATCCGACCCGACGTGCCCGGGTCCGACATGCCGCATGTGCTCTCGGGAGACGACCTGAGGTCGCTGCTCACGGGTGGGGGCAACCGGGAAGAACGGACACCGGGTCCGGGTACACGGATCCTGTTGGCCGCGGGCCGGGCCCTGGGGCTGACGTCGGACATGGGCAGGATCCGTTCGCTGTCACGCATCTGGATGCCGGTGGGGCGATCGGTCGTGGTCATCGGCGGTGGCCTCGTAGGCACCGAGCTGGCCGAGTTCCTGGCCGAGAGGGGGCGGTCGGTGACCGTGTTGGAGGAGGGGCAGGACCTGGCGCCCGAGATGGCCCACCCCCGGCGGTGGCGGGCGCTGCACGAGGCACGACGACACGGTGTCGCGTTCCACACCGGTGCCGTTCCCACCTCGATCACCGAGCGTCGTGTCACGTACAGGGTCGGCACGGTCGACCACGAGGTGGCTGCCGACACGGTGCTCCTCGCGGCAGGAGTACACACCGACCGCTCGCTCGCCGAACGGCTCCGCGGAACGTGTGGCGAAATTCATGTGATCGGCGACGCCGACAAGGTCGGCTACATCGAGGGCGCGGTACGGTCCGGCCACCTCGTCGGACGGACGATCTGACCGGGAAGGCCCGACATGCCAACAGACGCACCATCCTGGAACCCGTTCGACCCGGAGTTCCTCATAGACCCGTACCCCCACTATGCGCGCCTCCGCGAGGAGGATCCCGTCCACCGCACACCGCTGGGCCCGCTCATCGTCACCCGCTACGACGACGCCAACCAGGTGCTGCGCGACCCGACCACCTCGGTCCGGCGCTTCGAGACCCACGAGGAGGCCCCCGTGCACATGCGGGAACTCCAGCAGCGGAGAGAGGAGAGGCCGCCGTCGATCCTGGGCCTGGACCCACCCGACCACACGAGGCTCCGCAGGCTGGTCCAGCGCACGTTCACTCCCCGTGCCATCGGGCGCATGCGCGAGCAGACCGTGTCGATCGTTGAGTCTCTGCTCGACGACCTGTCCGGTCGGGACCGGATCGACCTGATAGCCGACTATGCATTCGTGGTCCCGTTCACGGTGATCCACAGAATGCTCGGGCTGCCCGACGCCGACATGGCAAAGGTGCGCGAATGGTCAGGGGCCCTCACCCAGACACTCGAACCATTCCTCAGCCCCGAGCAGGTGGCCGCAGCCATGCACGCAGGCGAGAAGATGGACACCTACCTGACCGACGCAATCGAGTGGAAGAGGCACCGGCCCGGCGAAGACCTCCTCACGGCCCTCACAGAGGCCGAGGAGGAGGGAGACCGGCTGGACAGCGGCGAGTTGCTCTCGATGGTCTCGCTCCTGTTCATCGCCGGCCACGAAACCACCGTCAACCTGATCGGGAACGGAACCCACGCCCTGCTGCGCCACCCCGAGCAGATGGAACTGGTCAGGAGCGGCCTCTCGGACGACGAGACCATGACCGACGAGTTGCTCCGCTATGACAGCCCCGTGCAGACCTCGGGCCGGCGGCTGACCAGGGACACCGTCATAGGCGGAGTCGAGGTAGCCGCGGACGAGATGGTCCTGACGGCGCTCGGCAGCGCCAACCGGGACCCTGCCTTCTGGGGCGACGCCGCGGACACCCTCGATGTCACCAGGGCCGGCGCGGCGCGACACCTCTCGTTCGGCAGCGGGGTCCACCACTGCCTCGGCGCCGCCCTGGCACGCATGGAGGGCGAGATCGGAATCACCCGACTTGTCCGCAGGTTCCCCGACCTGGCCCTGGCCGACGAGCCGACCTACAACGCCAGGATCATCCTCCGCGGCCGCGAGACCTTCCCGCTCATCCTGGGCTCGGCGGCCTGACCGGGCTCCGCCCGGGACATGCAACCGCGCAGAACAGGGCGCAGGCCACGAACACGACGGCCATGAAGGTCCAGGCCCGGTCGAAGGCGACCAGCGGACCGCTGGCCGCCGACGAGCTGAAGACGGCTATCGCGATCGACACTCCCGAGGCCATCCCGAGCGACGACCCCATCCGCAACGACGCGCTGGCCGTCCCGAACCGGGCCGGGGGAACCTCACTGAGTCCCAGGGACGAGAAAGTGGCAAACGAACAGGCCACCCCGATCCCCAGGAACATCTGTGCGGGGAGAACGGTGACCAGGTAGGGCGAGTCCATGGTTACCCGCCAGAGCAGCCAGGCCGGACAGCAGGCCGCGGACAGGCTGCCGACCACCAACAGGTTCCTGTGCCCGACACGGTCGGCGATCGAGCCGACCGGACCACCCATAAGGGCGGCCAGGGCCGGACCGGGCACGACGCCGAATCCGGCAGCCAGCACCGACCACCCCCACAGCTCCTGGAGCAGCAGGGTGTTGAACAGGATCGTGGCTATGAACGCCGTGGAGAAGAAGGTCTGGCCGCCGGCAGCGGACCAGAACGAGCGGATCCTGAAGAGCGAGAGGTCCAACAGGGGGCTGGGGTGTGTGGTCGACCGGACGAACAGCAGGATGACCAGGAGCAGTCCCGCTGCGGCGGTGCCGAGCGTGGGACCTGACAGGTATCCCCACTGCTCGCCCTGGACCACGGCCAACAGGACCAACGCCACGCCGACCGTTCCCGCCGGCACACCTATCAGGTCGAAGCCGCCGGTCGCGTCGGGGTCCCTGCTCTCGTGCACGAACCTGGGGGTGATCGCCAGGATGAGGATCCCGATCGGGACGTTGATCAGGAACACCCACCGCCAGGAGAGCACGTCGATGAGGACGGCTCCGATCGACGGCCCGATGGCCGCCCCCAGGGCCGCCGACGCCCCCCAGATGCCGATGACCATCGAGCGGCGCTCCTTTGGGAACACCGGCAGGACCATGGACAACGATGCAGGGCTCAGGATCGAGCCACCTATCCCCTGGAGCACGCGAGCGCTGATCAACCAGGCCGGTCCGGTTGCCAGCCCCGAGAGGAGCGAGCCGACCATGAACACTGCGACGCCGATCATGAACAGGCGCCTGCGGCCCTTCTGGTCGGCCAGCCGGCCGGCCAGGAGCAGGAACGCCCCGACGGCGATGGAGTAGCCGGAGAGGATCCACGAGAGTCCCGATGCCGAAGCGCCCAGGTCCCGCCTGATCGAGGGGAAGGCGACGTTCACGACCGAGACGTCGATGACGGTCAGGAGGGCCGCCAGGGTGGACACGGCCAAGGCCATCCAGGCCCGTCGGTCAACCCGGAGGTCCTCCCGCCGGTGAGCCTCGGTGCTGTAGTCCGTACTAATCAGCCCACGCTAGGGGGGCGTGCCCCGGCAGGCCCACTGGGGCGGTCGGGAGGCCGGAGGCCGGGCGGCCCGAACCCGTAGGACAGGTCGGACCGCCCGGTTCACCCGGAGAGGTCGGCTGCTACTCGCCGCCGGGGTTCAACTTGACGGTGGTGGCCCGCCAGTTCTGGCCGGTGGTGTCCATGCCCCGGCCGTTCAGGATGTCGAGGGCCGCCGCAGCGTAGGTGGTTGTGTACGCCCCGCTGTCCGGAGCCGCCGCCAGGATCGACTCGCTGGTCGACACGTCGATGGTCTGGTCCCAGAGGCCGGTGGCCATCATGCCCACGCCGTCGGGTGACGGCCAGATGAGGCCGTTGATCTCGTTCATCTGCCAGGTCTGGTGCGACTCACCCAGCGCAGAACCGTTGGCGAGGACGATGTCGACGCAACTGGCGCTGTTGTCGCGGCAGTACGCCCAACCCTCGAGCGAACCGGCGACGAAACGGGTCGTGACGTCGGCGTAGTCGTCGTCACCGGCCAGCCTGGCTCCGTCAGCCCAGATGGCGTCCTGGAGCATCGCCGTTCCCACGTCGTTCCAGTCGATGACCGAGAGGTCGGAGGCCTGGTAGAGCGCACCCGTTGCCGGGTTGGTCGCCTCCAGGACCTGTGCGTACTCGTTGTAGATCATCGCCTGGGCTGCGTCGATCTCTCCAGTCAGCAGGGCCAGCATGTCGAAGCTCTGCTGGACCAGCGTGTAGTCGGAGCTCGGGTCGAGGCCCGCCTGGCGGGAGCCGGCGAGGAGCTCGAACTCGTTGCCCCAGCCCCAGTTGCCCACCACCTTGCCTGCAAGGTCGGCTGGGCTGTTGATGCCTGAATCGGCCCAGGAGACCTGGAGCGTTCCGGACCGCTGGAATATCTGGGCCACGTTGACGATGTCCATGCCACCCTCGCGTGACACGAGTGCCTTCGGCACCCAGGACACGGCAAAGTCCGTAGCACCCGATGCCAACTGCTGCTGTGGAACGATGTCGACGCCACCCTCACGGATCGTCACGTCCAGGCAGAACCTGTTGTAGATCCCCTGGTCGACCGCCGCGAAGTAGCCCGCGAACTGGGCCTGGGTGACCCACTGCAACTGCAGGCTGACGGCGTCGACCGAATCACAGTCGCCGGTTCCCACCGCAGCGTCTTCAGACCCGCAGGCTGCGGTGACGAGGGTCATCGCCATCACCAGCCCCAGGATCCGGGTTGTCCATGGTCTGTTCATTGTTCCCTCCCGGGTGTGTTGTTGTGGTCACTGCCCCCCACGGCGAGGCGCCAGGGCATGCTGACACGCTCGACCAGCAGGGCTGCAGCGAACAGGGCCAGGCCGACAACCGACGCTACCGCAATTGCGGCCCAGGCGACGTCGTACCTCGCGAATGCGGCGTTCGATGTGATCACGTTGCCGATGCGGTCCTGGGGGCCGCCGAAGTACTCGGCGACGATGGCTGCGATAACCGACAGCGGAGCCACGACCCTGAGGGCGTTGGCGAAGAACGGCAGGGCGTTGGGAATCCGGACCTCGCGCATAATGGTCCACTCCCCGGAGGCGTAGGAGCGCATCAGCTCGATCTCGTCGGGATGAACCTCTGTCAGCCCCCTGGCCGTGTTGATGAACACGGGGAAGAACACCACAGCCATCACGACGGCCTGGTTGCTGAGCGTGCCGGTGATGCCGAACCAGGCGTTGAAGATTGGAGCCAGGGCCACTATCGGCGTGGCGTTCACGGCGACGGCCATAGGGGTCAGGCCCTCGTTCAGCATCCGGAACCGGGTCGTGAAGAACGCCATCACCACACCCACCAGGACCCCGACCAGCAGGCCGCTCACCGCTATCCGGCCGGTCTCCCAGCCGGCGTGGCGAAGAACCGGCCACTCCCTGGTCAGCTCGGCCCAGATCGAGGTGGGTTTCGGCAGCAGGAACTCGCTGATGCCCAACACCCGCACCGCGCCCTCCCAGAGCACGAAGCCCGAGACCCCGACGACCAGCGCAGGACCGAGGGCCCGGAGGCGCCTGACGGTGTCGCCGAGGTTCATTCAGTGCCCCCGACAGACCGCAACGCCTCCCGGATGACGGTGGCCATCGCGAAGAACTCCGGGTCCTCCCTGGTGTCGGGAGTCCGCTCACCGAGGTCTATGTCGATGACCGAGTGGATCCGACCCGGCCGCGGCGACAGCACCACGACCCGGTTGGAGAGGAACGCAGCCTCGGAGATCGAGTGGGTGACGAACACGACGGTGGTGTCGGTCTCGCCCCAGATACGCAGCAACTCACCCTGCATGTACTCCCGGGTCATCTCGTCCAGCGCACCGAACGGCTCGTCCATCAGCAGCAATCGGGGTTCGAAGGACAGGGCGCGGGCTATCGACACCCTCTGCTGCATTCCCCCCGAGAGCTGGCGAGGGTAGTGGTCGCCGAACCCGTCCAACTCGACCAGGTCCAGCATCTCGGCGGAACGGGCCGACCTGTCGGCCCTGGACCACCCGCGCAACTCCAGCGGGAGCTCGATGTTGGCCCTCACCCTGCGCCAGTCGAACAACCCGGCGTGCTGGAAGACCATCCCGTAGTCCTGGTCCATCCGGGCCTCGTGGGCCGACTTGCCGAAGACCGACACGGTGCCGACCGTAGGCGTCAACAGGTCGCCGATGAGCCGGAGCAGGGTCGACTTGCCGCAGCCGGACGGCCCGATCAGGGTCACGAACTCGCCGGCCCGGATCGTGAGGTCGATGCCCGTCAGGGCGGCCACCTCGCCGGCACTACCAGCGTTGAACACCATTGCGACCCCGTCGATGACCGCCGCAGCGTCGTCGGCCTGCCTGGCGGCGTCTGCGCTCACACCGCCGCCTCTCCGGTCCGACGAAGGACCAGCCGTTCGACCAGGCTGATCAGGCCGAAGACGGCCAGGCCCAGGAACGCTGCTCCTATGACCGAGGCGTAGAGCCGCTCTGGCCATACGGCATACCGCTGGGCGAACTCCAGGATGGCGCGACCCAGACCGGTCTTGGTACCGATCGAGATCTCTCCGACGATCGCGCCCACCACGCTCAGCGTGGCTGCGATCTTGAACGCCGGAAACAGGTAAGGGCGAGCGGCCGGCAGCCGCAACTTCACGAGGGTGGAACTCCACGGTGCCGCATAGGACCGCATGAGCTCGACGTGCGCTGCGTCGGGAGACTGCAGACCGCGCAGGGCGCTGACTGCCACCGGGAAGAAGGTGAGGTAGGTGGATATGAGCGAGATGCTGACTATGTCAGGCAGGTCCTGTTGACGCCCCCAGGTGACCACGATGGGAGCCAGGGCGATGAGGGGCACGGTCTGCGACACGTTGATCCACGGGAGCAGGCCCCGTTCGGCGACGCGCCATCGCAACATCAGCACAGCCAGGGCCAGGCCAATGGACGATCCCAGGAAGAACCCGATGGACGCCTCCTGGAACGTGAACCAGGCCTTTTTGAGGAGGAAGACGCTGAGCGGAAGGGTGGAACGGCCGTCCCGGATGTCCGAGAACAACTCGCCCACGATGTCGGCGGCCGGGGGCATGATGATGTCATCGGTGGAGACCGGCAACTCGATGCCCGTACCGGGCCAGCGGTTGTCGGTCTGCCGGCCCATCCACCTGTAGCCCTCCCAGAGGATGACGAGGAGAACAACCGCGGCAACCACGGTCAACGCCATGCGAAGCGCCCTGCCGACGTTCACCGCTGGGCACCCCCATCGGGCTCGTGGACCGCGGCCTGTCCACCTTTCCCCGAAGTCCCCGGTGCGAACCGGCGCTGTCTCTCCATCAGGCTGCACCAGTCCCACCCGGCTCCCCCCATTGCGTCGACGTCGGCCAGGAACTGGCCGACGAGCGCGGTGACCGGAAGGGAGACGCCCATCGCGGACGCCTCGTCCAGAACAAGCCCGATGTCTTTTCGCATCAGGGCGGTCGAGAACCCGAAGTCGTAGTCACCCTCGTGCATCTTGTCGGCCCGGTTCTCCATCTGCCACGAGGTGGATGATCCCTGGAGCATCGCCTGAACCACGTCCTCTACATCCAGCCCAGCCCTGGCGGCGAAGTCGAGACCCTCGGCAAGCGCCTGGCAGAGTCCGACGACACAGATCTGGTTCGTCATCTTGGTCAGCTGGCCCGCACCCGACACGCCCATGTGCCGCACCCGTGATGCGTAGGCCTCGACCAGCGGCTCGGCCCTGGCGAACGCACCTTCATCGCCTCCGACCATCACCGTGAGCGCTCCCCTACGGGCACCATCGACACCGCCTGAGACCGGCGCATCCAGGAAGTGTGCGCCGACCGCTGACACCCGGTCTCCGATCTCCCGCGCGATCCGGGCAGAAGTGGTCGAGTGGTCGACCCATATCGCCTGATCCGCGATCACAGGCACCAGGTCGTCGGCTACCGCCAGCAACTCCCGGTCCGACGGGAGCGAGGTGACGACGAAGTCTGCGTCAGCGACCGCTGTCGTCACCGAGTCGGCCGCCCCGGCTCCGTGTTCAGCCACCCACCGACGCCCGAGGTCCTCGACGATGTCGAAGACGACAAGATCATGGGAATCGTCGTGAGCCGCCAGATGCCCGGCGATATGCCAGCCCATGCGTCCGAGGCCGAGACAAGCGATCCTCATGCCGGGACTCCGGGCTGACCACGGTCACCGAGGTCGAAGCCCCCGGCCAGGCGGGCGTTGACCCGCCCTCCGATGGACATGGCCAGTATGAGCACCAACTCGTCTGCGCGCGGTGCGTCGTGTACCCCCACCTCGATGGCGTCGTAGTGACTCCCCACATAGGACCATTCGAGGTGCGTCAGAGGCACGTCGAGCCTTGCTCCAGGTGGCCCGACCTTCTTGGTGGACGGGACGATGGCTTCGCCTCTGCCGAGAGCGACCCGCATCCCGCCGCCCCCGGGGATGTGCCACATGGCGCCGTGTTCGATCTCACCAGCCGCTCCGACGATCGCCCCCTTGCCGTAGCCGTCGATGACATCAGGACCACCGCCCATGTGGCTGATGAGCAGCTCGCCGAGTTGCTCGCCCAACCTGCGGAGTTCCTCCGCGGCCGGGCTGAGGTCCTCGACGTAGCAGCCCACGAACGGATTGTTCACAACGGCGGCAACGGCACCCCTCACCCGGGGTCCGTCCGGTGTGGGGCCGAACTCATGGTGGGTGTCCTCGACCGACACACAGACCTTCCGTGTCGTGAACAACGGGGCGGCGTCCATGCCCCTAACCGCCCACCAGGACCGGGATGATCCCCAGGCCGTAGGCATCCAGCGTCTCGTCCTTCTGATCGTGCATCAGGTAGATGGCGAACTGGTCGACACCGAGGGCACGCAGTTCCTCAAGGCGTTCGACGTGGGCCGACTCGGGGCCGAGGATGCAGAACCTGTCGATGATCTCGTCCGGCACGAAGTCGGTGTGCTCGGCTCCCGCACGACCGTGGTCGCTGTAGTCGTATCCCCTGCGGCCCTCGATGTAGTCGGTGAGGGCTGCCGGAACGGAGACGCCGTCCGTGCCGTAACGGGTGACAAGGTCGGCCACGTGGTTGCCGACCATGCCACCGAACCACCTGACCTGGTCGCGCTGGTGGGCGATGTCGTCGCCCACGTACGCCGGGGCGACGACGCAGATGTAGAGGTCGTCGGGGTCGCGCCCCGCCTCCTCGGCCGCCGAACGCACCGCCCCGATGGTCCACGCTGCGATCTGCGGGTCGGCCAGCTGCAGGATGAACCCGTCGGCGACCCGGCCGCAGAGGGCCAGTGCCTTCGGTCCGTACCCGGCCATCCAGATCGGCAGGGAACCACCGGTGCGCCATGGGAACGTCTGGCGGGTGCCGTTGTAGTCGACCTCACCGCCCTCGGCGAGGCCCTTGATGACGCCCATGGCCTCCTCGAGGGTGGCCAGGTTGCACGGCGAACGGCCGATCACCCGCATGGCCGAGTCGCCCCGACCGATTCCACAGACCGTGCGCTCGCCGTACATGTCGTTGAGGGTGGCGAACACCGACGCAGTCACGGTCCAGTCGCGGGTACCCGGGTTGGTGACCATCGTGCCAACGGTCATGTGGTCAGTGGTCGCCAGCATCTGGCTGTGGATGACGTACGGCTCCTGCCAGAGCACATGGCTGTCGAACGTGTAGGCGTACGTGAAGCCGAGGGCCTCGGCCCGCCTGGTCAGGTCCAGGACCCGCGAAGCCGGCGGATCGGTCTGCAGCACCACCCCGAAGTCCATCGTCTGGCCCTGTCTCCCGCCTGTCCGACCGGTCAGTCGTTCCTGGGGAAGCCCAGGTCGACGCTGCTGGTGGAGGGATCGGGCCACCGGCTGGTGATCACCTTGGGACGGGTGTAGAAGCGAATGCCCTCAGGCCCGTACATGGTCGTGTCGCCGAAGAACGAGTCGTTCCATCCGCCGAACGAGTGGTAGCCGACGGGCACGGGAATGGGAACGTTTATGCCCACCATGCCGGCCTCGGCATCCTGCTGGAACCGTCTGGCCGCCCCACCGTCACGGGTGAAGATCGCCGCTCCGTTGCCGTACGGGTTGTCGGCGATCATCCTTACCCCCTCCTCGTAGGTGTCGACGCGCACCACGGAGAGCACCGGACCGAACACCTCGTCGCGGTACACCGCCATGTCGGTGGTCACCCGGTCGAGGAGCGACACGCCGAGGAAGAAGCCGTCGTTGTCGAACACCTGATCACGGCCGTCGACCACCACCGTGGCGCCCTGTGCCGCACCGGACTCCACGTAGCCAGCCACCCGGTCGCGGTGCTCGGCCGTGATCAGAGGCCCCATCTCGGAGGCCGGATCGTCGCCGGGACCCACTACCAACTTCTCCATCCGGACCTTGATCGCGTCGACCAGCGGATCGGCGATCCCCCCGACGGCCACTACCACGGAGACGGCCATGCAGCGCTCGCCTGCCGAGCCGTAGGCAGCGGAGACCGCTGCGTCGGCCGCGAGGCCCAGGTCGGCATCCGGTAGGACGACCATGTGGTTCTTGGCGCCGCCGAGCGCCTGGATCCGCTTGCCGCTCGCCGTCCCGGTCGAGTACACGTACCGGGCTATCGGGGTGGACCCCACGAAGCTGACTGCCCCCACGTCGGGGTGCTCGAGCAGGCGGTCGACGGCCACCTTGTCGCCGTTCACGAGGTTGACCACACCGGGTGGGAAGCCGGCCTCCTGGGCCAACTCGACGATGAGCCGCGGGGCCGATGGATCCCGCTCGGACGGCTTCAGAATGAAGGTGTTGCCGCAGGCCACGGCATTGGGGAGCATCCACAGCGGAACCATGGCCGGGAAGTTGAATGGCGTGATCCCGACGCACACCCCGATCGGCTGGCGCACGGTGTAGACGTCGACACCGGCGGAGGCCTGCTCGCTGTAGCGGCCCTCGAGAGCTTGGGCGAAGCCGCAGGCGAACTCGATGTTCTCGATGCCGCGGGCCACCTCGCCCCTGGCGTCGTCGGTGACCTTGCCGTGCTCCGCGGTGAGCCGGTCGGCTATATCGTCGGCGTGGTCCGACACCAGGTTGCGGAACTCGTAGAGCAGCTTCGTGCGCCGGGCGATCGACACGGTGCGCCACTCGCCGAACGCCGCCTTCGACGAGGCCACGGCGGCATCCACCTCCGCGACCGAGGCCAGGTCGACCCGGCCGGTCTGCTCGGCGGTGGCCGGGTTGAAGACCGCGCCGGTACAGCCCGAGGTGGACGCCAAGGCCCCACCGTCGATCAGGTGCTGGATCTGCTGCATGCCCACTCCTGGAGTTGGGGAAGGGAAGTAGGTGAAGGTGGCCGTCGGCGGTCCGGCGGCTGTCAGAGGAGGTACGAGGAGAGGCCACGCCGGAGGTAACTGCCGTCGCCCCTGGCGCCGTGGTAGGTGTCGTCGGAGATGAGCACCCGGCCCTTCGACATCACCGTGTCGACCCTGCCGTCGATCTGTACCCCCTCGTAGGCCGAGTAGTCCATGCTCATGTGGTGGGTGTCGACCGAGATGGTGGTCGAGCCGTCGGGGTCGTAGAGCACGATGTCCGCGTCGGAGCCCGGGGCGATCACGCCCTTCTTCGGGTAGAGGCCGAACATGCGGGCCGGGGTGGTCGAACAGGTCTCCACCCAGCGCTCGAGCGACAACTCTCCCATCACCACGCCCTGGTAGATGAGGTCCATCCGGTGTTCGACGCCGCCGATGCCGTTCGGTATGGCCCTGAAGTCCTCGAGGCCCAGTTCCTTCTGATCCTTCATGCAGAACGGGCAGTGGTCGGTGGAGACCACGGCCAGGTCGTTGGTGCGCAGGCCGCGCCAGAGGTCCCTGTGGTGGGTGTGCTCCTTGGTGCGCAGCGGAGGAGAACACACGTAGCCGGCACCGGCGAAGCCGGGGAGGCCGAGGTGGTCCTCGAGGTTCAGGTAGAGGTACTGGGGGCATGTCTCGGCGAACACGTTGTAGCCCTCGTTGCGGGCCGCCGCGACTGCCGCCAGTGCCTCGCTGGCCGAGAGGTGCACGAAGTAGACCGGTGCCCCGGCCACCAGGGCCAGCTGGATGGCGCGGTTGGTGGCCTCTCCCTCGAGGGCCGGGGGTCGGGTGATGCCGTGGTAGACGGGACCAGTCTGGCCCCGCGCCGCCGCCTGTTCGGCCAGCACGTCGATGGCGATGCCGTTCTCGGCATGCATGCAGATCAACCCGCCATTGTCGGCGGCCTTCTGCATTGCCCGCAGGATCTGCCCGTCGTCACTGTAGAACACGCCCGGGTAGGCCATGAACAACTTGAAGCTGGTGATGCCCTCTGCGACCAGGCTGTCCATCTCCTTCAGCGCAGCGTCGTTGACGTCGCCCAGGATCATGTGGAACCCGTAGTCGATGGCGCACTCGCCCTCGGCCTTGGCGAACCAGGAATCGAGGCACTCACGCACGTTCTCGCCATCTCGCTGTACGGCGAAGTCGATGATGGTCGTGGTGCCACCCCAGGCCGCGGCCCGGGTTCCGATCTCGAACGTGTCCGAGGCGAAGGTGCCCCCGAACGGCAACTCCATGTGGGTGTGGCCGTCGATGCCACCAGGCACGACGTACTTTCCCGTTGCGTCGATCACGAGGTCGGCGCCGGTCTCCGCCGACGCCGCCGCATCGCTGCCCGGCTGGAGCAGCGCCGCGATCGTCTGGCCGTCGACCAGCACCTCGATCCTGTGGCTCCCGGTGGCGCTGACCACCGTGCCGTTCCTGATGAGCGTCGTCATGACCTGCCTCCTGTCCGTCTCACCCGTGGGTCCTGTTGTCGCATCTCACCCTGTGCCCTGACAGGTCGCCACCTGTAGCGAGGCGACGATGATCTCCGCCGCCTCGTCGATCTCGTCGGCGGTCACCGTCATCGCCGGCGCTATCCGGAGCACGTTTCCGTAGAGCCCACCCTTGCCGATCAGGAGGCCCCGTGCACGTGTCGCCTCCATGAGGCGGGCCGCTGCGTCGGCGTCGGGCTCGATGGTCCCCGGCCGGACCATCTCCAGGGCGAGCATCAGGCCGCGACCGCGCAGCTCGGCTGTTCCCTCGGAGGCCTCGACCGCCGGTCCGAGGTGCCCAGCCAGGCGGGCGCCCATCCGCTTCGAGTTGCCCTGCAGGTCGTGGTCCAGCATGTACCGGATCGTCGCCAGGGCCCCCGCGCTGCTGAGCGGATTCCCTCCGAACGTGGATATCGAGTTGCCCGGGAGCGAGTTCATGAGCTCCGCACCGGCCACCACGCCGCCGAGGGCCAGGCCGTTGCCCACGCCCTTGGCGAAGGTGAGGATGTCGGGGGTTATGCCGTGGGCCTGGTAGCCCCAGAAATGGTCTCCGGTACGGCCCCAGCCGGTCTGCACCTCGTCTGAGATGAAGAGCACGCCGCGGTTGTCGAGTTCCTTCTTCATCGCGCCGAAGAACCCGTCGGGGGGTGTGGCGAAGCCGCCCACCCCCTGGATCGGCTCTGCGATCATTGCCGCCACGTCACCGGAGGTCATCATGTCGAAGACCTGCACCAGGTCCTCGACACAGGCTTCGGTGTAGGCGTCGTCGTCGAGGGCCCGGAACGGGCTGCGCAGGCGATAGCCGCCGTGGACGTAGTTGACGGACAGCCCGCTGACGCTGGTGGGCGACCATGCCCGCTGGGCCGTGATGGCGATCGTGGTGAACGACCGACCGTGGTAGCTGTTGCGCAGGGCCAGGACCTGGTTGGAACGCCGGTAGGTGGTGGCCAGCAGGAGCGCCGCGTCGTTGGCCTCGGTGCCGGAGGTGGTGAAGAAGACCCTGGCATCGGGTATCCCGGACAGGTCCGCCACCAGCTCGGCCAACTCGATCATCGGCTCCGACAGGTACAGGGTCGAGGAGTGCAGGACGCTCGACGCCTGGTCCCGGATCGCCCGGGTCACCTCCGGGACGTCGTGGCCGATGCTCGTGGTGAGGATGCCGCCGAAGAAGTCCAGGTAGCGGTTGCCCTCGACATCGACGACGTGTCGTCCCTCGCCGTGGTGGATCGAGATGGGAGGGTCGTAGTAGAGCGCCAGCCACGAGGGCAGCACGGCCCTGTGGCGGTCGAGGAGTTCGGCGTTGGTCGTCATGGTGGAAGGGTCCCCGGGGCCGGATCAGGGACTGACGAGGCCGTCGTACATGTCGGGCCTGCGGTCCCGGTAGAAGGCCCACTGGTTCCGGACCTCGTCGACCTGGTCCAAGTCGAGGTCACGCACGATCAGTTCGGCGTCCTGGTCTGAGCACACGTCGCCGACGAACAGTCCACGGGGATCCACGAAGTAGGAGGTGCCGTAGAAGTCGTTGTCGCCGAGTTCCTCGATGCCTACCCGGTTGATGGCACCCACGAAGTACATGTTTGCCACGGCCGATGCCGGCTGCTCCAGTTGCCACAGGTGCGAGGACAGGCCGCGGCTGGTGGCCGACGGGTTGAACACGATCTGTGCGCCGTTCAGGCCCAGCGCCCGCCAGCCCTCGGGGAAGTGCCGGTCATAGCAGATGTACACGCCGATCCTCCCGACCGCCGTGTCGAACACCGGGTACCCGAGGTTGCCCGGCCGGAAGTAGAACTTCTCCAGGAAGCCCTTCAACTGGGGGATGTGCGTCTTGCGGTACTTGCCCAGGTAGGTGCCGTCGGCGTCGATGACCGCGGCGGTGTTGTAGAGCAGGCCCTCCTGCTCCTTCTCATACACGGGGAGCACCAGCACCATCCCCAGTTCGGCTGCCAACTCCTGGAACCGCTTCGTCGTGGGACCGTCCGGAACGGCCTCGGCGTAGTCGTAGTACCGCGCCTCCTGGACCTGGCAGAAGTAGGGGCCGTAGAAGAGTTCCTGGAAGCACATCACCCGGGCGCCGGCAGCCGCCGCCTCGCGCATGTGCTTCTCGTGGAGGTTGATCATCGACTCCTTGTCACCGGTCCACGCCGTCTGGACCATCGCCGCCCGCACCTCGTTCGCCATCGCCGTCTCCCTGTCGGTCGTGATCGTCCCGGACACCTGACCATGATGTGACCGGTGGGGTGGTCCGCTGTGGCGGGTACCAGACCCGGCCGTGGCAGTTGCCCTGCCCCGTCAGGTGCGACAGTATGTGTTTACGGTTGTGCAGACAATACCAACTTTGTTTCAAACAAAATATTTCCGATACTTCCCGAACTCGGCTCCACCCGATGCCCATGAACCACATCCAGACGATCGCCGACACCACCGGTGCGGATCGCAGCGCAGCCGGAATCGCCACGACCATCGGCCGCCTGATCAACCACGGCACCCTCGAGGGCGGTGACCGCCTGCCCACGGTTCGCGCCCTGGCCCGCAGCCTCGACGTCAGCCCGTCGATCGTCGCCGACGCCTGGCGACGGCTCCAACACGCCGGGCTCCTCGACACCGCCGGCCGGCGCGGCAGCTTCGTGCGGGCACGGCGCCGGCCCAACGAACCGGGGCGCTTCTGGCAGGTGCCGGTCCATCCCCACACCTACCGGCTGGACCTCAGCACGGGCACACCCGATCCCGCCCTCCTGCCACCACTGGGTCCGGCCCTCGCAGCGCTCCACGACCAGCCACCGGTCTCCAGCTATCTGGACCAGCCGATGCTGCCGGCACTGGCCGAGGTACTGGACGAGCGCTGGCCCTTCGAGCCCGAGGCCCTGACCATCGTGAACGGCGCCATAGACGCCCTGGACCGCGTCATCAGCACCGTCGTCGGCTACGGCGACCGCGTGCTCGTGGAGGACCCGGGGTTCCCGCCGATACTGGACATGCTGGAGTTGGCGGGCGCCGAGCTGATCCCGGTTCCGTTCGTGGACGGCGGCCTCGACCCCGACGCCCTGGCCGCAGGCCTCGCAGCCGAGCCCAGCCTGCTGATCCTCCAGCCACGCGCCCACAACCCGACGGGCTGGAGCCACGACGCCGGCAGGATGGAACGGCTGGCGGACCTGCTTGACGGCACGGAGGTGTTCGTCATCGAGGACGACCACTCCGGCGAGGTGTCAGGGGCGCCGCTGTACAGCCTGGGCACCCGGATGCCCGACAGGGTCGTCCACATCCGCAGCTTCTCGAAGGCCTACGGACCGGACCTCCGGCTTGCCGCCATCGGCGGGGCCGCTCCGGTCGTCGACGCAGTGGTGCACCGCCGCCAGCTGGGACCGGCCTGGAGCAGCCGGCTCCTCCAGAACGTGCTACTGAACCTCCTGACGGACCCGGCCACCACCGAGATCGTCGCCCGGGCGGAAGCGGCCTATGCGGAACGCCGGTCTACGCTCGTCGACTGCCTCGCAGACCATGGCATCGCGGTCCCCGGACGGTCGGGATTCAACCTCTGGCTGGAGGTCGAGGACGAGACGAACGCCCTGATCGCCCTCTCGGCAGGGGGCATCGGTGCGGCCCCGGGAAGCCCGTTCGTCGTGGGCAACGGCGGCGGGTCCCACCTCCGGCTGACGGTTGCCACGGTCGCAGGCGACTTCGGGGAACTGGCCGCCGTCATCGCCCAGGCTGCCTCGATCCCGCCGGGTCGGAGGGTCGGCGCATGACGGGTGGACGACCGGATATGACTCCCGGGCCACCCGTCACCTGGGGCATGCTGGGCCCGTGAGCCCGCCCCCGCCGACGCCCGACATGCCCCTGACCGACATGCCCCTGACCGGTTGGCGCATCGGGGTGACCGCGGACCGTCGGGCGGACCCGCAGATCGATGTGCTCCGGCGCCGCGGCGCCGAGGTGCTCCACGGGTGCACGATGCGCACCCTAAACCTGACCGAGGACCCCCGCCTCGTCGAGGTGTCCCGGGCGTTGGCGGCCGACCCCCCGGACACCCTCGTGCTCCAGACCGGCATGGGGCTGACCATGTGGCTCGAGGCCATGGACGAGATCGGCATCGGAGGCGGACTGCGGGACGCGCTGGGCGGTGCCGAGATCCTGGCCCGCGGTCCCAAGGCGGTGAGTGCAGCACGCCGGGCCGGCCTCACCGTCGCCTGGTCGGCCCCCGACGAGCTCTTCGCCCAGATCGCCGATCACGTGGCGGCGACCGGAGGCCGGGTTCGTCTCGCCCTGCAGCTGGACGGGACAGACGAGGAGGTCCTGGTGGCACCGCTGGCGACATCCTGCACCGAGGTGGTGGCAGTCCCCGTCTACCGGTGGGCCTGGCCGGTCGATGTGGGCCCGGCTGAGGAGCTGGTCCGTGCCGTGTGTGCCGACGAGCTCCATGCGGTGACGTTCACGACCAAGCAGGCGGCCGTCCACCTCGTGGCCATCGCCGAGGGCATGGGCCGGCGGGACGAACTGGTCTCGGCCCTCGACGGTGTCAGTGTCGTGCCGGTATCGGTCGGGCCCGTGTGCACTGCGACCATGGAGGCACTGGGCATGACGGGCCTCGTTGAACCCGAGCGACCCCGGCTGGTGGCCATGATTGACGCCCTCTGCGACCGTGCGACCGGCGCCGATCGGGCGAAATGAGCCGGCCGGCCTGACGGTGGGAACGACCCTCTCAGGCGCCGTTACCGGTGTCGGGGTCCGCGATGGCGTCGGGCGGCGAATCGGCCGGGGAGTCGGTCGACAACTCCTCGGCCTGGACGCGACGGGGTAGGGCTTCGACCTCGTTAGCGGCGACTAGGTCACCCGACCCGGCTCCCAGGTCGGGGAATTTGCGCATGGTCACCAGCAGCCTTCCGTCGACCGAGCCGACCAGGTCGTTGTAGGCCCTGACCGCGGTCGCCAGCCCCCGGCCGGTCCTGTCGACATGGCCCAGCACCGTACCGACGCGGTCGTAGAGCTCTTCGCCCAGTTCGGC
>DQOF01000203.1 GCA_015658775.1 Acidimicrobiia bacterium
ACCGTGTTCGTCGGCGATCCTGGAGAGGCTGTCACCGGCCCGGACCAGCACGACGGTGTCGGCCACGGCCGGACCCACCGACGCCAGGGACGCTGCGAGCAGGGCCACCACCAGGCCGGCGGCGCGGAGTCGGCCCACTGTCCGGCGCGCTGGCGTGCTTCGCGACGCGACCGGTCGGCGGGTTGGCCCGGCATCGCCGGCCGGCAGGTCACCGGTCGGCGAAATGAACGAAATGGACACGTCCTCCACGTCTCTCAGGTCTCCAGATCCATCGGCGGGATACGGCGGACACCGGCGCAGGTCTCACCGTTGGCCGGCCGGGCGCACCGACCGACCCTGCTCCGCCCGGCGGTCAGTGTAGGGGTGGGATGCCGCCCGGGAAGGGAGCCCCGGCAGACCACACCGCTCGGCCGACCACGCCGTTGCGCCGACCCGCTTCGATCAGCCGGCAGGCCCGGCCGACTCGTGCCGGAGCCGTCGCACAAGCATCACCGACATGATCAGGGCCGTGACCGACACGGTGGCGACGAGGCCCATCTCGACCCTCAGGAAGAGGTCGTCGAACAAAGCCACCGCCACGGGGAAGGCAGCCACCCCGACCACCCACGCCAGCGCCACCCGCGCCTGTGACCGACAGGCGATGAGGGCCTGGGCAAGCGCCAGGACCAACATGAGCACACCACTCGAGGTCGTGAGCAGGACCATGTCCCGCCGCCCCACCGCGAACTCCCCACCGAACGCCATCTCCACCACCCAGGGGCCCAGAACCGCGGCGCCCGCCACGGCCACCGCTCCGATCGACGCCACCAGTGCCAGGAGTCGTCTCAGGGTCGCCCAGAGTTCGCCATAGCGACCGCTCCCCGCCAGGCCGGAGAGTTGGGGCAGGAGGGATGCCTGCACCGCCTGGAAGAAGAACAGCGGAATCCGGGCGACGAGCAGGGCGTTCAGGAAGCGGCCCGGCTCGTCCTCCTGACCGACGTCGGCGAGGACCTCCACGGCAAGCGGGCTGACGTTCAGCACCAGGGCCGTGGCCACCGACGCCACCAGCAGCGCCCCGAACGCACGCGACAGGTCGCCCAGGTGGGCGGGAGGCCCGGGCACGAACAGGCCGCGCTGGCCGACCAGGGCCACCCCTATCCCGACGAACGGGGCCAGACCGATCGCAAGTCCATACGCGCCGACACCGGACAGCGGCCCCGAGAGGCCACGCGACAGGACGACCAACACCAGCAGCAGCACGACCAGGCGGCCGACGCCCTCGCCCATGACGTAGCGGGCGTAGCCGTTGAACCGGCCCAGCCCGGCCAGGACACCCTTCACCAGGTGGGCCATGCCGAGGCCCGTCACGACCAGCAACAGCCCCACCAGCAGCCAGACCTCGCCGTCGAAGAAGTCGTCTACCAACCACGGTCCCGACACCGTGGCAAGCAGTGCGAGGGGCAGGGCCACCAGCCCACCGACCACGGCCGCCGAACGCACCACCGGCCCGACGCCGGCCCGGGCCCGGCTGGCGATGATCCGGGCGGTCTCCTGCTCCAGGGGTTGGAAGAAGCCCGGGCCCAACAGGAAGCTCATGGCCCACAGCAGGCCCACCGGCGAGTAGGCCTCGGCGCCCAGGTCACGGGCGGCGATCGTGATGAAGGCGTATGCGGTCAGGCCATTGACCACCAGTCCGCCGCCGATGACGGCGGTGCCTCGCGGCAGACGGTCCAGCAGTGGCACCGCCGAAGCCTACGGGTCGACGGAATCACCGACCGACAGGGCGGACAGTCGACAGAATCACCGGCCTACAGAATCACCGGCCGATCGGGCTACCGGGCCGGAGCCGGGCCTCAGCCTGCGGGCGGCTCGCTGACGTGGGGCATGCAGAGGCCGTCCAGTTCGGCGATCTGGATGCGGTCGCGGTTCTCCCAGGTGACCTCCTGGTCGGGGTCGCGCTGCAGCCTGTACTCGCGGAACGTCATGTCCAGGGCGTCGAACGCGACCAGTCGACCCGAGAGCCCCTCGCCGATGCCCAGGATCAGCTTGATGGCCTCGAGGGCCTGGATGGAACCCACGATGCCGGGCAGCACGCCGAGCACGCCGGCCTCGGCGCAACTCGGGGCGAACTCGGCAGGCGGCGCCTCGGGCAGCATGTCGCGGTACGTGACACCACCCTTCGGGTCGAACACCGTCACCTGGCCCTCGAACCGGAAGATCGAACCGTGCACGACCGGGATGCCCAACTTCACCGAGGCGTCGTTGAGCAGGTAGCGGCTGGGGAAGTTGTCGGCGCCGTCGACGATCACGTCGTATCCCTCGAGGATGCCCATGATGTTGTCGGCGCCCAGGCGCACGTCGTAGGTCACGACGTTCACATCGGGGTTCAGGGAGGTAAGCGTCTTCTTGGCCGAATCCACCTTGCGGTCGCCGATGCGCTCGTAGTTGTGCAGGATCTGGCGCTGCAGGTTGGACTCGTCGACGACGTCCATGTCGATGATGCCGATCGTGCCCACACCGGCCGCAGCTAGGTAGAGGGCGGCCGGCGACCCCAGCCCGCCGGCGCCGAGCAGGAGCACCGAGGCGTCGAGCAGCTTGAGCTGCCCCTCCTCGGCCACCTCGGGCAGGAGCAAGTGGCGCTGGTAGCGGTTGCGCTGGTCGGGGCTGAGGGTGCGTGGCGCACGCCAGTCACGGCCCTCGTCCTTCCAGCGGTTGAAGCCGCCGTCCATGGAGACGACGTCGGTGTAGCCGAGCTGGGCGAGGGTGTCGGCGGCGAACGCCGAACGCACGCCTCCGGCGCACATGACGACTATCGGCTGATCGCGGTCGGTCACCCGGTTCTCGATGCCGCTCTCGAGGTTGCCCCTCGGGATGTGCAGCGAGTCGGGGATGGCCCCCTGCTCGTACTCGTCGGGCTCACGCACGTCGAGCAGCAGGTGGCCCTCGGCCAGCAGGGCCTCGGCCCCGGCCGGGTCCGTCTCGCGGATTCGGCCCTTGGCGTCGGCCAGGAGGTCTCGGAAAGTTGCCATGTCCTAAAGCCTACCTATCCGGTCGGGATTACCGGTCGTGATTACCTCCGCCCAATCGGAATTCCCGTATCAGTCAACCGACACACCACCCCGGGAATCACGCCCGGCACTCCACCCCACTACGACTCTCAGCACCTCGCTGATCGATCCCATGACCAGCACGTCGGCCAGGTCGTCCATGGCCGTCGGCTCACCGTTGACTATCACCACCCGGGCACCGTGCCGGACGGCCAGAGGCACCATGGCCGCCACCGGGTACACCTGCAGGCTGCTCCCCACGACAAGGACCAGATCGCAGGCGATCGCCGCCTGCTCGATCCGCTCCATGTCCCCGGGGAAGAGGTTCTGGCCGAAGCTCACCGTGGCCGACTTGAGCAGGCCGCCGCAGTCGGCGCAGTGCGGGTCCTCGTCGCCCGCCCTCACCCGGGCGAGCACCACCTCGATGTCGTCGCGCCAGTCGCACGACAGGCACATCGCCCGCCGGGTCGTGCCGTGGATCTCCACGACCCGGGCCGGGTCGCTGCCGGCCGCCTGGTGGAGGCCGTCAACGTTCTGGGTGACGAGCGTGTCGAGCAGGCCACGCTCCTCGAGGCGGACGAGCGCCCTGTGCCCGTCGTTGGGCTGCACGTCCGGCCACAACTCACCCCATGCCCGCAGCGCCCACCTGGCCTTCCGGATCCCGGGGTCGGTGACGTAGTAGCGGATGTCGGAGGCCTTCTCGGCCTCGGGGTTCTTCGTCCAGACACCGTCAGGCCCCCGGAAGTCGGGGATGCCGCTGTCGGTCGAGATGCCCGCACCGGTCAGCACGGCGATGCGACGGGCGGCGTCGACAAGGGCG
>DQOF01000073.1 GCA_015658775.1 Acidimicrobiia bacterium
CCGGCTGAAGTGGAGGCCGAAGGGGTGGAGGGCCGTGTCGATCCTGCGTAGCAGGATCTGGTGCCCCCTGGTGATCGACGTGGCCACCACCATCTGGTCGGTGGCGCCCCACCGGTGGGTCTCCCAGTTGCGCCGGGCCTCGGCTATGGGATCGAAGGGCAGCGGCATCCCGTCAGTGTACGCACTGGAACTTCGGGTGGCATATAGTTGGATATCCTAGTATTATCGGGGAACCACCCCACGATGGAGACCCGGCCGGAATGACCGACGAAACACAGGCGTGCCGGACCCTCTCCGGAATCCCGGTGGACCCGGTGTACGGAGACGGACCCCTTCCGGGCGAGTTCCCCTACACGCGGGGCGTACACCCCGACATGTACCGGTCCCGACTATGGACCATGCGCATGTTCGCCGGCTTCGGTACCGCCGAGGACACAAACACGCGTTTCAGGGAACTGCTCCGCTCGGGTGGCACCGGCCTCTCCACCGCCTTCGACATGCCCACCCTCATGGGGCGTGACTCCGACCATGCGTGGGCACTCGGCGAGGTCGGCCGTGCGGGCGTGGCGATCGACACCGTCGACGACATGGAGGACCTGTTCGCGGACATCGACCTCGGTGGCGTGTCCACGTCCATGACCATCAACGGTCCGGCCGCGATCCTGCTGGCCATGTACGTCCTCGTGGCCGAGCACGGCGGTGTGGTGCGGTCCCGGCTGTCGGGCACGCTCCAGAACGACATCCTGAAGGAGTACCAGGCCCAGAAGGAGTACCTGTTCCCGCCCCGGCCGTCGGTCCGGCTGGTCACCGACGTCATCCGGTTCACCACAGCCGAGATGCCCAGGTGGAACCCGGTGTCGGTGTCGGGCTACCACATCAGGGAGGCCGGTTCCACGGCAGCCCAGGAACTGGCCTTCACCCTCGCCAACGGCTTCGCCTACGTCGAGGCGGCCGCGGCTGCCGGACTCGACGTCGACTCGTTCGCACCCCGCCTCAGCTTCTTCTTCAACAGCCACGTCGACTTCTTCGAGGAGATCGGCAAGTTCAGGGCGGCCCGGCGCATCTGGGCCCGATGGATGCGCGACCGGTACGGCGCCCGCGACGAGCGGAGCCTCAAACTGCGGTTCCACACCCAGACGGCGGGGGTCTCGTTGACCGCCCAGCAGCCCGAGATCAACATCGCCCGGGTGGCGCTCCAGGCCCTGGCCGGGGTCCTCGGCGGCACCCAGAGCCTCCACACCGACAGCCACGACGAGGCTCTCGCTCTACCCAGCGAGGATGCCGCCCGGATAGCGCTGCGAACCCAGCAGATCATCGCCCACGAGACAGGGGTGACGAACGTGGCGGACCCACTTGGAGGATCGTCCTACGTCGAGTGGATGACCGACGAGATGGAGCGACGGGCCGAGGACGTGTTCGCACACCTCGAAGACCTCGGCGACGGTTCGATCCTGGAGGGCGTGTACGCAGGCATCGACAGCGGTTGGTTCATGGGCGAGATAGCGGAGTCCGCCTACCGCTTCGAGCGTGAGGTCGACACGGGTGACCGCATCGTCGTAGGCGTGAACGCGTTCACCGAGGGAGACCGGGCCGGGGGCGCCGACCTGTTGCGGATCGGCCAGGACACCGAGGACCTTCAGCGCAAACGACTGGCCGAGGTGAAGCAGGCCCGTGACGACGCCGCTGTGCGCACGGCGCTGGACCGGGTCGTCACCGACGCGGCGGATCCGACCGTCAACCTCATGCCTGCGCTCATCGGGGCTGTCGACAACCGGGTCACCGGGGGCGAGATCGTAGAAGCGCTAGAGGGCGTGTTCGGCACCTACACGGAGACTGCGGTCGTCTGATGGGCACGAGTGAGATCGACACGCCGACCGGGAGCGGACCTCCGATCCGGGTGGTGCTCGCAAAACTCGGCTTGGACGGCCACGACAGGGGCCTCAAGGTCGTTGCCCGGATGTTGCGCGATGCCGGGATGGAGGTCGTGTACCTGGGACTCCGGCAGACCACCGGGACCATCGTCACGGCTGTGGAGCAGGAGGACGCCGATGTGGTCGGCATCTCGATGCACAACGCCGGGCACCTCACCCTGGGCCCGATGATCGTCCGCGCCCTGGTCGACGCCGACCTCGAGGTTCCCGTGGTCATCGGTGGGGTCGTGCCCGACGTGGACCTCCCCGAGTTGGCCGCTGCCGGTGTGGCCGCAGTGCTCGGCCCGGGTGCTCCAGTCGACGAGGTCGTGGCCACCGTGCGTGCGGCGGCCCGTGGCAATGGCGGCCGATGACCCGGTAGCGGCGGATCCGGCCGCTGAGGGCCCTTCCGTCGGCCCTCCCGCAGACCACCCCGTCGACCAGCCCGTAGACCACGTGTACGTCGACGACCTCGTCACCTCGTCGCGGGCCGGCAGTCGGCGGGCCACCGCCAGGCTGTTGAGCATCGTGGAACGGGGTGGAGACGCCGCCGATCTGGTTGCGGCTGCAACCCATCCACATGTCGGCACCGCCCATGTGGTCGGAATGACCGGCGCACCTGGATCGGGCAAGTCCACCATCACCGGCGTCCTCACCACGCTGTTGGAAGGGACAGGGCGGTGTCCCGCGGTGCTGGCGGTCGACCCGTCATCGCCCCTCACCGGAGGGGCGATCCTGGGCGATCGGGTCCGCATGGGAGACGCTGCAGCCTCGGGGGTGTTCATCCGCTCCATGGCGACCCGCGGCCATGCCGGGGGCCTGGCGCTGGCGGTGCCGGGAGCGGTGCGCGTGCTGGTCGCCGCCGGGTACGACCCCGTGTTCATCGAGACGGTCGGTGTGGGACAGGTCGAGGTGGACGTGACGGCCGCAGCGGACACCACGGTCGTCGTGGTCGCCCCGGGCTGGGGTGACGCGGTCCAGGCCAACAAGGCCGGCCTGCTCGAGATCGCCGACCTCTTCGTGGTCAACAAGGCCGACCGGCCCGGAGCGGCCGACGCCAGGCGGGATCTGGAGTTGATGATCGACCTGTCTGTGATCACCGGTCGGGTGGGATCAGTGAGGCCCGCCGTCCTGATGACCACGGCCACCGAGAGCGAGGGGATCGAGGCGCTGGCCGGGGCGATCGACGACCACTTCCGCCTACTTGCCGGCGGCTCCGGCCTGGCGCTGTGCAGGGAGCGGCGACGGCTCGCCGAGGTGGCCGCCCACCTCGACCACCTGCTCGCCCTGGCGGCCGAGGGCGTACTGGCCGACGATCCGGGCAGCCCCTCCACGGGGCTGGAGTTACCGACAGCCACGGCTCGCCGGTTGGCCGACCGGCTGCTGCGGGGCGTGTCAGGGGCCGTGACCGAAGGAACGGACCGGCCCGGCACGCAGGGACAGGCGAACAGGGACAGGCGAACTGGAATAGGCGAACAGGGACAGGCGCAGGGGAACAGCCCAGGGGAACAGCCGCGGCACACGCCGATAGGCTTGCGCCCCATGGCTTCCAGACCCCTCGCCCTCCCGGCGCGCCTGTGGCGTGACTACGGGCAGAAGTTGATCCGGTTCGCCGGGGTGTCTGTTGTCAACGTCCTCACAGGCCAGACGCTGCTCGTCATCCTGTACGGCCGTCTGGGCTGGCCGGGCGTCGCAGCCAACGCTGTCGCCGTCCTCGTCGGCAGCATTCCCGCCTACCTCCTCAGCCGCCACTACGTCTGGAAGCAGGACAAGGGTGACCACACGATCGGCGAGATTCTGCCGTTCTGGTCGCTGGCGTTCGTCGGCCTGCTCTTGTCGACGCTCCTGGTGGGGGTCGTCGACAGCTTCAGCGACAGGACCATCGCCGTGCAGGCCGCCAACGCCATCGCGTTCGGCCTTCTCTGGATCATCCGCTTCGCCGTGCTCGAGCACCTTCTCTGGGGCGATCGCACCGACGATGAGTTGATCGGCACATCCGGCTGACCGGTGGACAGCCGCCTCCGGGACCTACTTCGACTGGCTGGGGCCGCACGGGGCTTCATGCCCACCGACGAGGGTCTGGCCCTTCACCGGCACGCCTCCGAGGTCACCGCCGACGGCCCGTTTCTGGAGGTGGGTAGCTATTGCGGCAAGTCGGCCCTCTACCTCGGCGCCGCCGCCGAGGCCCTCGGGCGCCTCCTGTTCGCCCTCGACCACCACCGTGGGTCCGAGGAGAACCAGCCCGGCTGGGAGTGGCACGAGCCCGACCTCGTCGATCCCGCGGTGGGCATGATCGACACCCTGCCGGAGTTCCGGCACACGGTCCACGAGGCGGACCTCGAGGGCACGGTGGTGGCCCTGGTTGGTGACTCGGCGGCGGTCGCAGCGTCCTGGGCCACCCCGCTGGCGCTTTTGTTCATCGACGGCGGCCACGGAAGTGGGCCGGCACACGCCGACTACGAGGGCTGGGTGCCACACCTGGTCGAGGGCGGCACCCTGCTGATCCACGATGTCTTCCCGGATCCGGCCGACGGCGGGCGACCTCCGTTCGAGATCTACAACCGGGCGCTGGAGTCCGGGGCGTTCGCACAGAGCGGCGCCGTGGGCTCGCTGCGGGCCCTGCGCAGGACGGGAGCGGGGATCTGACCGGGCCGGCGGGCCCCGGGAGTGTGCCACCCCGGTCCGCCCATCGGGCAGAGCCCTCTCAGTCGGGTTCGTGGACCGGCGATTCGGTGTCGATGATGTCGGGGAGGCCCGTGTGGTCCACGAACAGCGCCGCTGCCGGGCTGGCTCCCGAGAGGGCGTCCGCCGTGAGGATCACCGCCGCGGCCGAATAGGTCGTGAGCTCTCCATCCGGGAACGAGTCCATCTGGGGGTGGACGAGGCCCGTCAGGTAGTGGCCCCCCTCGCGGCGCATGGCCTGCGCCCAGGCGAACAGCCGGTCGGCTGTCGGTCGATCACCAGCCAACAGGTGGGCTATGGCGCACTCACAGGTCTCGGCCGTCGTCACCCAGGTCTTGTCGCTGACACAGCGGACGCCCAGGCCGTCGATCACGAACTCACCGTGGCGTTCGGCGAGGTGCTGGCGGGCGTCGGTGTCGGCGATGACGCCCGACAGGACCGGGTAGTACCAGTCCATCGCCCACCGGTGCTTGGGGGCGAACGCGCCCTCGGGGCGGGTCCGGACGGTGTGGGCCAGGTACGCCAGTGAGAGTTCCCAGTCAGGCCTCTCGTGGCCGAGTTCCTCGGCGACCGCCACGGCGCAGCGCAGGCTGTGGCAGATGCTGGACGAGCCGGTCAGCAGGGCGAACGACCACGGTGTGCCGTCCTGGTGGCGCGCCCAGAGGATCTCCCCCCGGGGGGTCTGCAGGTCCAGCATGAAGTCGATGGCCGACTCGACGACCCGCCACATCCCCTCCAGGAAGCCACGGTCGCCGGTCATCAGCCAGTGGTGCCAGGTCCCGGTGGCGACGTAGGCGATGACGTTGGCGTCGAACTTGGGGTCCTCGACCCCGTCGGCCGTGTAGTACTGGTGCCAGGCGCCGCTGGCGTGCTGGGTCGACACCAACCACCGGTAGGCGGCCTCGGCCTCGTCCAGGCGGCCGCAGACGGCGAGCGCCATTGCGGCTTCGATGTGGTTCCATGGGTCGGCGTGGCCGCCGGGGAACCACGGGATCATGCCGTTGGGCAGTTGCCGGTCGGCGATCGTCGCCGCGGTCTCACGCAGTTCTGAGGCGTCCAGGACGCCGGGGACCTCAGGCAGCGACACGGGCCTGCTCACTTTCGGGCTTGGTGGCGGACTCGGTTGCGGGCTTGGTCGCGTAGACGACGAGGCTCTTCCCGAGTACCGGGTTGAGTGCCCGTTCGGTCAAGCGGGTCAGCCTGGGAGCCTTGACGATGTCCCAGGCGAGCAGGCGATGGTAGAGGGCGACCAGTCGGTTGTCCTCTATCGGCCGGTTCGGCCCGACAGCGCAGCGA
>DQOF01000072.1 GCA_015658775.1 Acidimicrobiia bacterium
CCGTCCACGAATGCCTCCAGCTTGCGGCTGCGGACATAGGCCAGCGATGCCCGCCCGTCGAGCAGCGTGCAGCCGGCCTCCAACTCGTAGAGGCCCGAGGCGACGTCGCGCACGGGGTACGGGAACCAGGCCTGCACGCCGTCGATCTCGTCGACGACCTTCTCGAAGCCGAAGAAGTCGATGACGACGAAGTTGTGGATCGGCACGTCGAAGTTGTGGGTGATCGTCTCGACGAGCGTGGGTGCGCCCTGCTCCATGCCGCCGACGAGCAGTGCGGAGGCGATCTTCTCCTCGCGGACCGGGACGCCGTCGCGGTAGATGGGCACGTAGAGGTCCCGTGGCAGCGAGACCAGCGACGCCCGGGCCAGGCCGGGGTCGAGGCGGAGCAGCATGATGACGTCGGCCAGGGCCACGCCGGTGGTGCGGTCGCGGTGTGAGGCCGGGTCGTCCAGGTCCAGGCCGATGGCGCTGTCGGTGCCGATGATCAGGAAGTTGCGGGGCGGTCCTGCCGGCTGCTCGTCGGGCTTGTCGGCCGTGTCGGCACGGTTCTTGTCCGTGTCGCCGGTGCCGGCTGCGGCCGCTGCCTCGGTGTCGACGAGGTCGGCCAGGACGCCTGCCGGGACGTCGATGCGGATGATGCTGCCCACCGCCTCCTCGAACGAGTTCAGGCGTACTGCGGCGAGCAGCAGGCCGACCACGAACAGCACGTTGAATGTGATCAGGAGTCGCTGGGGCCACGACCTCCTGGGGTCCGGCCCATCGGGCCCGGCAGAACCGGGTGTCCCGTCGGGTGTCCTGTCGAGCCGGGCCTGCACCAGATCGATGGCTCTCAGCCAGGTCCGTCGCAGCCCGGCGGCGGGTCCGGCCTTCACGTGGACCGAGGCTACCAGCGCGCCCCGCTGCTACCGGGCGCGGCCTAGCCTGCGACGATGGCTGAAGCAGTGCCCGGAGACTCCGCCGGCAGCAGGACCACGCGCACCGGCGCCTGTTGGGTGAACGGTCGGCTGGTGGGTTCCGGCGAGGGCTCTGTGGCTGCCCTGGACCATTCGATCATCGTCGGCGACGGAGTGTTCGAGACCACGAAGGTCATTCCGGGGTCGACGGGCGGCACGCCGTTCGCCCTCACCCGCCACCTGGAGCGCCTGCGACGTTCTGCCGAAGGCCTGGGCATCGCCCCTGCCGACGACGCAGTCGTCCGCTCCGCCGTGGCCGAGACGTTGGCCGCTGACCCGTACGCCGGGAGGCTGCGCATCACCTGGACGAGCGGCACGGGTCCGCTGGGGTCCGGAAGGGGCGACGGCCCGGGAACCCTGATCGTGGCCACCGAGGAGACCAGCGTGTGGCCGGAGTCGGACCGGGTGCACCTCTGCAGGTGGTCCCGCAACGAGCACGGGCCGCTGGTGGGCCTCAAGACCACCTCGTACGCCGAGAACGTGCTGGCGTTGGAGGAGGCACACCGCCGGGGTTGTGGCGAGGCGCTGTTCGCCAACACCGCCGGCCTGCTCTGCGAGGGCACAGGCACCAACGTGTTCCTGGTTGTGGACGGGGTCCTGGTGACCCCACCGCTGTCCTCGGGGTGCCTGGCAGGCGTCACCCGCGAGCTTGTGCTGGAGATCGCCCCGGGGACCGGCCACCCGGTGGTGGAGCGCGACGTCCACCCCGACGAGTTCTCCCGGGCGTCAGAGGCTTTCCTGACGTCGTCGACCCGTGACGTCATGGCCATCTCAGGTGTCGACCCGGGCCCGTCCCCTGACTCGACGGGCCTCGATCTGCCGGCCGCTCCGGGCCCGGTCACCTCGGCGCTGGCCGCGGCGTTCGCCGAGCTCTGCGCAGCCACGCCCGACCCGTAGGCCCGGCCCACAGGACCTACCCGCGGCAGGCCCGCTCAGGCGGGGCGCAGGTGGGTCACGTCGCCGGCCCTCACCTCGACCGGTTCGGCTGCCGGACCGGTGCCGTCGGGAACCACCACCAGGGCGCCGTCGAGGGCGAGGTCCACGGCCTCGCCGACAAGGTCGCCCGCAGGTCGCTCCACCCTGACCCGGCTGCCCACTGTCGCCGACACCGCCAGGTGGTCGGCACGCAGCAGTTCTGGGCCGTCGGGCTCTGCCAGCGAGTCGAACTGCCGGTCGAAGGCCCGTAGAACGTCGGCCATCACCCACCAGCGGTCGGCGTCCAGGCCGGCCCGTGCGAGGGAGGTTGCGCCGGGTGGCGTGTCAGGCCCGCCGTCGGCCGGGTCGGCGGGAGGCCATGCCACGTTGAGGCCCAGGCCGACTACCACGGCCGGCCGCTCACCGGTGACAAGTTCGGCCAGGATCCCACCGACCTTTCCTGTGTGGTCGCCCACGAGCACCACGTCGTTGGGCCACTTCACGAAGGCATCCAGGCCCATGGCGCGCAGGACCCCGACCACAGCGACGGCCAGGGCGGGCGTCACGAGCGCCCTCCTGTCCACGGGCTCGTCGGGTCCGTCCACCCACTCGGGGCGGAGCAGTACCGAGAACGTCAGGTTGCTACCTGTGGGCGCCACCCAGCGCCTGTCCAGGCGGCCACGCCCGGCCGTCTGGTGGTCGGCCAACAGCACCAGGCCGTCGTCCGCGGTGGTGGCGCGGGCGACCAGGTCGGCGTTGGTGGAGCCGGTCTCGCCGATCACCTCGACCGGGCCGAAGCGGGTGCCGTTGAGAGCGGACGCCCAGCTGTCGACGGGGGCGGAATCCTGACCGACGGGGGGTCCGCCACCACTGCCGTCGGCCGGACCTTCGGGAGAATGATGCGAAACGGCCGCCATTCGGGTAACCATATGTCGTGTTTTCGAAGGTGCTCATAGCGAACAGGGGTGAGATAGCGGTCCGGGTGATCCGGGCCTGCCGGGAGCAGGGAGTGGCCACGGTCGCCGTCTACTCCGACGTCGACCACAACGCCCTGCACGTGCGCCTGGCGGACGAGGCCTACGCCCTGGGTGGCCAGACGGCAGCCGAGAGCTACCTGAACACCGATGCCATCCTCGACGTCATCGAGCGCTCGGGCGCCGACGCCGTGCACCCCGGCTACGGGTTCTTCTCAGAGAACGCCGACTTCGCCAGGGCGATCACGGAGCGGGGCGTCACCTTCATAGGGCCGCCGCCCGAGGCCATCGAGGTGATGGGCGACAAGATCAGCGCACGCCTGGCGGCCGAGCGGGTGGGCGTGCACAGCGTGCCCGGCACCACCGGGTTCATCACCGACCCCGACGAGGTGCGGGCGTTCGGCGCCGAGCACGGCTGGCCGGTGGCCGTCAAGGCCGCCTACGGGGGCGGTGGCCGGGGCATGAAGGTTGTGGCCGACGAGGCCGGCGTGGACGAGGCCATCGAGTCGGCCAGGCGCGAGTCGCTCGCCTACTTCGGCCGCGACGAGCTCTACGTGGAGCACTACCTGACGGCCCCCCGCCACATCGAGGTCCAGGTGCTGGCCGACTCGCACGGCAACGCCGTGTACCTGGGCGGGCGCGACTGCTCGGCCCAGCGTCGCCACCAGAAGCTGATCGAGGAGGCGCCGGCGCCGGGCCTCTCCGACGAGGTGCGTGCGGCCATGGGCGAGGCTGCTGTGAAGGTGGCGAAGGGTTGCGGCTACACCAACGCCGGCACGGTCGAGTTCCTCTATGAGCCCGGCGGGGCCGGCGGGGAGGGAGACGGCGAGTTCTTCTACCTGGAGATGAACACCCGCCTGCAGGTGGAGCACCCGGTGACCGAGATGGTCACGGGCCTTGACCTGGTGGAGCAGCAGCTGCGCATGGCCGCCGGTGAGCCCCTGGCGTTCGGCCAGGACGACGTGGAGATCCGGGGCCACGCCATCGAGGTGCGGATCAACGCCGAGGACCCGGCCGGTGGGGCCTTCCTGCCCTCGCCGGGCCGCATCACGACGCTGAGGGTGTCCGACGGCTTCGGCGTGCGCTTCGACACTGGCTTCGGGGCCGGCGACGAAGTCAGCCAGTTCTACGACAACCTGATCGGGAAGTTGGTCGTGTGGGGCGCCGACCGCGACACGGCCATCCGCCGCATGCTGCGTGCGCTCGGCGAGTTGGAGATCCGCGGCGTCGCGACGACCGTGCCCGCCAACGTGGCGATCCTGGAGCATCCCGACTTCGCCGCGGTGGCGCACTCGACCAGGTGGGTGGAGGAGACGCTCGACCTGGGCGACGTGTGGTCGGATTCGGGCTCGCCCGCCGACCCGGACCCCGATGCCGACCCCGACACGCCCACGGTGCGCCGGGACATGTCCGTGGAGGTCGACGGCCGCCGCTTCGACGTCAGCCTGTGGGTGCCGGACCCGGCGGCGGTCGCTGCTGCTGGCAGGCCCAGGCGGGCCAGCGCAGGCCGCAGTGCCGCCGGTGGTGCCGGTGGTGCCGGCAACGGCCAGGTGGCGGTGCCCATGCAGGGCACGATCGTGAAGGTGCTAGTCGAGGTGGGCGACACCGTCGAGGCCGGTGACGTGGTCTGTGTGCTCGAGGCCATGAAGATGGAGAACAACGTGGCCGCCGACGTGGGCGGCACGGTCACCGAGGTACGTGTGTCGGTGGGCGACTCGGTGGGCAGCGGCGACGTGGTCGTGGTGATCGGGTAGGAGGTTTCCGCTCGCCTACCCGGTGGCGTCGGCGAGGGCCTCGGCCAGGGTGGGGTGCACGAACAGGCTCTCCTGGATGTCGTGCGCGTATGTCGTGCGCGGTCAGACCGGCGGTCACCGCCAGGGCCACGATCGAGATCAGCTCGGCGGCGTGGCGGCCCACTATGCAGCCGCCCAGGACCACCCCTGTGGCCGGGTCGGAGACGATCTTGATGAAGCCGCTGGGGTCGTCGTTGATGATGGCCTTGGCCGACGACATGAACGGCACCTTGGTGACGCGGATCCTGCGACCCTCTGCGAAGGCGTCGGCCTCGGCCAGGCCCACGTCGGCGATCTCGGGCTCGGTGAACACCGCCGAGGCGGCCTTGTCGTAGTCGAGGTGGCGGTGGGGGTGGTCGTCGGTGAGGCCCAGGGCGTGCTCGGCGATCTTGCGCCCCTGCATGTAGGCGACCGACGAGAGCAGCAGCTTGCGAGAGGCCGCCGGCGGCGTAGCTGTGCGGCACGGCGGTGCGGCAGTGGTGGTCGACGGGGATGTAGCCGCCTTCGGTCTCTATGCCCGCGTTGGCAAGCCCAAGCCCCTCGCTGTTTGGCACGGCG
>DQOF01000037.1 GCA_015658775.1 Acidimicrobiia bacterium
ACCACGTCCAGGCCGCCGTCGGGCAGGATGAGCGAGGCCGCCCCGGCCAGGCCGTCGACCATCGCGGCCAGGTTGGCGGCCGTGACCTGGTTGGCCATGGGCGCCCGGCTGAAGTGCACCCCCACACCCGGTGGGGCCAGCCGCACCATGTCCTCCTCGACGGTCTGCTCCATGGCTAGCACCACGAAGCCGATCTTGGCCCGGGGGTGCCTGCCGCCGTCGAAGTCGATGCCCGGACGCACGGCGGCTACTTCACCACCAGGTCGAGGCTGGATCGGCTCAACCGCTCGCAACCGGTCCCGGTGACCACGACGGTGTGGCCCAGCGTCATCGCCCGCCGGCTGTCGAAGTCCAGCACGATCATGTGCAGGAAGTAGGTCTGGTCCGGCTGGAAGGCGAGCGGGTTGCCATCGTAGATCATCGGCCAGTCGGTCCAGACTGGTGCGTACACGGCACCCATTCCGTAGCCGCAGGCGTTCAGGCGGTGCTTCCGGTAGCCGGCCCGGTCCAGCACGTCGGCGTGTGCCGAGAAGACGTCACCCAGCGTGGCATCCGGTCCTATGGCGTCCTCGCAGGCCAGGAGTGCCTCCCGGCAGGCGCTGTGCATGTCGACCTGTGCAGGATCGGGGTCGCCGACGAGGATCGTGCGCATCATGGCGGCGTGGTAGCGGCGCTGCACCCCGCACCATTCCAGGGTGAGCTGGTCCTGCTCGTCGATCGTGCGGCGCCCCGAGGTGTAGCGCACCATCAGGGCCCCGGGGCCGGAGCCGATGATCAACTCGTTGCCGGCATAGTCGCCGCCGCCCAGGAACACGGCGCCCTGCATGGCGGCCAGGATCTCGGCCTCGTCGACGCCCGGCCCGGCCAGCCGCACCGCCTCGTCCCAGGCGTCGTCGGCCAGTTCGGCCGCCCTTCGCGTGTAGGCCAGTTCCTGCGGGCTCTTGGTGCGGCGCAACTCCTGGACGAGCGTCGAGGCGTCGGTCCAGGCCAGGAACCCGTCAAGTTCGGCCTCGACGAGGCGCCAGTTGGAGGCCTTCAGGCCGTAGGAGTCCAACTCGATCCCGACCCGGCATCCCCCGAGGCCCAGGTCGTCGAGCATCGCCCGCAGGTCGACGGCCGGGTTCATGCCCTCCACGTCCACCCAGATGCGCAGGTCTGCGATGTCGGAGGTGTAGAGGGCGGTGCCGCGGTCGGGCGCCCGGGTGAGGAGCGCCACATGTCCGTCTGCCGTCATGATGAGGCACTGGAACATGGAGAAGCCGAAGGTGTCGTAGCCGGTCAGCCAGTACATCGACTCCTGCTTGAACATGAGAAGGGCGTCGAGGCCGGCGTCCGTGACCGCCCGGGCGGCCCGGTCCCTGCGTGCCCGCATCTCCTCGGGCGTGAAGTGGATGGGCATGTGGTTCCTCGTCGGGGTCTGGGCGGCCGCCGGGATGTGCAAGCGTGGTGCAGGCGGAGACCCGGGGTCAACCTGTGAGCCGACGGAGCCGTAGGGGCCGGCCTCCGACATGGGAGTTGCCACTACGTTGTGCCGATGCCCGACGTGGACCTGCCGTTCACCAGGGACGAGTACGCGTCACGGCTGACCCGCGTCAGGGCGGCGATGGACGAGCGGGGGATCGACGTACTCGTAGCAGCGGATCCGTCGAACATGTCGTGGCTGACCGGCTACGACGGCTGGTCCTTCTACACGCCCCAGGCCGTGGTCGTCACCCACGACGCCGACCCGGTCTGGTGGGGCCGGATGATGGACGCCAGCGGTGCCCTGCGGACCGTGTACATGGACGCCGACCTCATCGTCGGATACTCCGACGACCACGTGATGTCGACCGAGCGCCACGCCTACCAGCACCTTTCGTCGACGATCGCCGACCTCGGCCACGGCACGGCGCGGATCGGCGTGGAGTCCGACAACTACTACTACTCGGCTGCGGCAGACCGACACCTGCGCCACGGGCTGCCCGACGCCCACTTCTCCGACGCAACGGGCCTGGTGAACTGGCAGCGGGCCGTGAAATCCGAACAGGAGCTCGTGTACATGCGGCGCGCGGCGCGGATAGTGGAGCGGATGCACGACCGGATTCTGGAGCTGGTCGAGCCGGGCCTGCGCAAGAACGACCTGGTAGCCGAGATATACCGGACCGCCATCTCGGGCACCGACGAGTTCGGTGGCGACTACCCGGCGATCGTGCCCCTGGTTCCGACCGGCGCGGACGCATCGGCGGCCCACCTGACCTGGGACGACAGGCCGTTCGAGTACGGGTCCGGCACGTTCTTCGAGATCGCCGGTGTCCACCGCCGCTACCACGTGCCGCTCTGCCGGTCGGTCTACCTGGGCGACCCGCCGGCCGAGATGCTCGAGGCCGAGAAGGCCCTGGTCGAGGGCCTCGAGTCGGGGCTGGACGTGGCCAGGGCCGGCAACAGGGCCTGCGACGTGGCCGACGCCCTCTACAGCGCCCTGGAGCGGGTCGGGATAGAGAAGGACGACCGGTGCGGCTACCCGATCGGGCTGAGCTATCCGCCCGACTGGGGCGAGCGCACGATCTCGTTCCGGCGCTCCGACGAGTCGGTGCTGGAACCCGGCATGACGTTCCACTTCATGCCCGGGTTGTGGATGGACGACTGGGGCCTCGAGATCACCGAGAGCTTCCTGATCCGCGAGGATGGGCCAGCAGAGACCCTCGCCGACTACCCGCGGAAGCTTTTCGTGAAACCGTGACCGGACGACCCGTGCTGGACGAGACCTTGGCGATCCTCGACGACCTGATCGCCTTCGAGACGGTGGCGTTGACGCCGAACCTGGACCTCGTCGGCTATTGCAGCGAGCGCCTCGGGGCCGTCGGTGCCGACATCAGGCTGACCCACAGCGGGGACGGAACCAGGGCCAACCTGTTCGCCACAATCGGCCCGTCCGGCGACGGCGGCATCGTCCTCTCGGGCCACACCGACGTCGTCCCTGTCGATGCAGGCGACTGGTCGACGCCGCCCTTCGAGGCCTACCACCGTGACGGCCGGGTCTACGGGCGCGGGTCGGCCGACATGAAGGGCTTCATCGCATGCGTGCTGGCCCTGGCGCCGCGGTTCGCCGCGCTGTCGCTCGGCAGGCCCCTCCATGTCGCCCTCACCTTCGACGAGGAGGACGGCTTCCACGGGGCGCCGATCCTGCTCGACGACCTGGTGTGCAACGGCCCCCGGCCGTCGGCGGCGATCATCGGCGAGCCCACGGGCATGGAGGTCGTCGCAGCGCACAAGGGCTGCTACGAGTACACGACGACGGTGACGGGCCGCAGCGGCCACAGCTCCGAGCCCGGCAGGGCCGTCAACGCCGTCCAGTACGCCACGAGGTTCATCACGGGGCTGATGGAACTCGGCGCCGAGATGACCGACCGGGCACCTGCGTCGAGCCCCTATGAGCCGGCCCCGACGACCATGAGCGTCGGCACGATCACGGGTGGCCAGGCCCGCTGCGTGGTGGCCGACCGCTGTTCCCTCGAGTGGGAGATGCGACCCGTGCAGAGGACCGATGCCGACCACGTCAGGACCCGACTCGCCGAACTGGAGGACCGGTTGACGCAGGAGATGCGGCTCGTGCATCCGGGGGCCTCCATCCGGACCGAGGTGGTATGCGAGGTGGACGGCCTGGAGTTCGACGATGCCTCCCCGGCGCTCGGGCTGATGAGGTCGCTGCTTGGCGACACGCCGGCCGGGGTCGTCTCATACGGAACCGAGGCGGGCCTGTTCCAGGCGGCCGGGATTCCGGCGGTCGTGTGGGGGCCGGGCCACATCGGCCAGGCCCACCGTCCGGACGAGTACGTCGAGGTCGACGACCTCGGGGCGTGCCTGGCGGTGCTGGCTCGGCTCGGCGACAGCCTTGTCCGATGATGCCCAGCCCGATGGATCCCGGCCCGCTTCTCGACGGAGACCGGGTGGCGGCCTTCCACGCCGACGGCTTCGTCACCGTGGACCGGCTGGTCGCCGATGACCTCCTGGCTCCGCTCCACGAACGGTTCGACCGCCTGTTCCGGGGCGAGTTCGAGACCGGGATCGAACCCGACGAGGTCAACTGGCAGGAGGCCTCTGGAGACCCGACCCTGACCCGGCAACTCTGCAACGGATGGCGGGCCGACCGGCTGGTCGCCGCCGTCGTGATGTCGCCCGGGTTCGGCGAGGCGATCGCCGGCCTGGCCGGCTGGCCCGGGGCCCGCATCATCCAGGACAACGTGCTCTGGAAGCCGCCCGGAGCCCGTTCGGTGGGGTTCCACCGCGACAACGCCTACCTGGACTGGTACCGGCCGCAGGAGATGCTGACCTGCTGGATCGCGCTCGACCGGACCACGGCGGCCGGGGGCACGGTCGTGTACGCCCGGGGCTCGCACCGATGGTCCCCGGAGGACGACCCGGCAATGGAGTTCCATGCGCCGGACGACCACCTGGCACCGGTGGAGGTCGCAGCCAGGGACGAGGGGGCGTCGCTCGAACTGGTACCCGTGGAGGTGCCGGCCGGCGGCGGGTCGTTCCACCACGGCTGGACGTGGCACGGATCAGGTCCGAACGCCACGGACCAGCCCCGGCGGACGCTGGTACTGCACTGCGGGAGCAGCGAGGCCCGGTTCCACCGGCCCGGCTTCGGCAGGGGGAACGGGCCGGTCTACTCCCGGTACGCCCACCCCGACCACGACCGGATGGACGAGGCCCACTTCCCGATCCTGTGGCGGGACGACGGCTACCGGACACCTCTACTAGACATTCTCACAAATACGTTATAGCCTCTCACTTCACCTGTCAGGACTCCCCGCCCGGGCGCCGGGCACCACCTCCGAGGAGAACCCATTGACCCGCATGACCCCCAGCGAGGCATTCGTCGAGACCCTGGTCGCCAACGGCGTGGACACCGTCTTCGGCATAATGGGATCGGCGTTCATGGACGCCATGGACATCTTCGCCCCCGGCGGCATCCGGCTGGTGCCGGTCGTGCACGAACAGGGCGCCGCCCACATGGCCGACGGCTACGCCAGGGTGAGCGGCCGCCACGGCGTGGTGATCGGCCAGAACGGCCCCGGCATCTCCAACTGCGTCACCGCCATCGCGGCCGCCTTCTGGGCCCACAGTCCCGTTGTGGTCGTCACGCCCGAGACCGGCACCATGGGCATCGGCCTCGGCGGCTTCCAGGAGGCCAACCAGTTGCCGATGTTCGAGGAGTTCACCAAGTACCAGGGGCACATTGCCAACGAGAACCGGATGGCCGAGATCACCGCACGCTGCTTCGACAGGGCCATCCTGGAGATGGGGCCGACACAACTGAACATCCCCCGCGACCGGTTCTTCGGGGACATCGACGTCGAGATCGGCGAGCCGATCCGGATCGAGCGCGGTGCTGGCGGAGAGCAGAGCCTCGACGAGGCCGCCGACCTGCTGGCCTCGGCCGAGTTCCCGGTCATGATCTCCGGCGGTGGCGTGATCATGGGCGACGCCATGGCCGAGGCTGTCGAGTTGGCCGAACGCCTCGGCTGTCCCGTCGTCAACTCGTACCTGCACAACGACTCCTTCCCGGCCAGCCACCCCCAGTGGTGCGGCTCGCTCGGCTACCAGGGCTCTAAGGCGGGAATGAGGCTCATCGCCAGGGCCGACGTGGTTTTGGCCCTCGGGACCCGCCTCGGCCCGTTCGGCACCCTGCCCCAGTTCGACATGGACTACTGGCCTGCAGACGCCAGGATCATCCAGGTCGACGCCGATGCGAAGATGCTCGGCCTCGTCAAGAAGGTCTCGGTCGGAATCTGCGGTGACGCAGGCGCTGCAGCCAGGGCCCTGACCGCCCGCCTCGCCGATCGCACGCTCGCCTGTGACGTCACCCGTGACGAGCGGGCTGCCACAACCGCCGGTGAGAAGGCCACATGGGAGGCCGAGCTCGACGAGTGGACCCACGAACTCGACGACTTCAGCATCGACGTGATCAAGGAGTCCATCGACGAGGAGGGCAACTGGCTGCATCCCCGCCAGGTGCTCCGCGAACTCGAGAAGGCCATGCCCCCGAGGGTGATGGTGTCGACCGATATCGGCAACATCAACTCCGTGGCGAACAGCTACCTGCGGTTCGAGGAGCCACGCTCGTTCTTCGCCGCCATGAGCTGGGGCAACTGCGGGTACGCCCTGCCCACGATCATCGGCGCCAAGGCGGCCGCGCCCGACCGGCCTGCGGTGTCCTATGCGGGCGACGGGGCCTGGGCGATGAGCATGGTCGAGGTCATGACCGCCGTCAGGCACGACATCCCGGTCACCGCCATCGTGTTCCACAACCGCCAGTGGGGTGCCGAGAAGAAGAACCAGGTCGACTTCTACGACAACCGCTTCGTGGCCGGCGAGCTCGAGGGTGGCGAGAACTACGCCGAGATCGCTCGGGCCATGGGTGCTGTCGGGGTGCGCGTCGACCAACTCGAAGACGTCGGACCTGCGCTCACCGCCGCCATCGACGCGCAGATGAACGAGGGGAAGACCACGGTCATCGAGATCATGTGCACCAAGGAACTGGGCGACCCGTTCCGCAAGGACGCCATGTCGATACCGGTGCGCCATCTGGAAAAGTACGCCGACTACGTCTGAGTCGGCGCCTGGGTAGCTGGGGGTGCCGGGCTCTCCAGGGCACCTGGATGGGCAAGGGTGCACGATCCGAAGGCGTCACAGGGCGCGGGTACCCTCGTAGACATGCGGCTCGCCGATACAGACTCTGGGGTACGAAGACGTCTGTTGGCGTTCTAAAGGGGTCTTGCGCCGGACGAACACGTTGAGCTGGCCGTCGAGATGGCCGAACTGGCCCGCACCACAGCGTTGGCGGGCATAGTCGCACGTCACCCTGGCCTGGACGCCGATGAGGTCAAGGCGGAACTCCTGGTGATTCTCCACGACGATCTGGGTCGGCGGGCTTCAGCAGTGGCTCTGGGGGCATGACGCAGTTCGACCTGGTCGGGTCGATGGTCAGCGCTCTCGACATGGCGGGGATCGACCACATGGTCGCGGGATCGTTCGCCAGCACGTTTCGCGGTGAGCCCCGGATGACCCAGGACATCGACCTGGTCATCGATCCCGACGAGGACTCCCTCAGGCGCACCATCACCCGAGCCCAG
Organism: Acidimicrobiia bacterium; assembly: GCA_015658775.1. Classification (GTDB taxonomy): domain Bacteria; phylum Actinomycetota; class Acidimicrobiia; order Acidimicrobiales; family MedAcidi-G1; genus UBA3125. Next base: position 7,119 of record DQOF01000037.1, read on the forward strand.
CGAAACGCCCTCATCGTCCGGGACGGAGGCTGTGTCTTCCCCGGATGCGACAGACCACCGTCGTGGTGCGACGGCCACCACGTCATCCACTGGCTCAACCACGGCCCCAGCGAATTATGGAACCTGACACTGCTCTGCTCAGCCCACCACCGCGCCGTGTAAGAAGGCGGCTGACAGTTGACTCACGCCGACCGAAGAACCCCCGCGACGGACCGGCTCGTGTTCACAGACCCCGCATGCCACCCGACCCACCAGCCGCCAGACACCGATGACAACAAGCCCACCAGGCACCGGTATCAGACCCGACGGCCGGCGCACACAATCGGACACTGACCGACCGGCCACAGATCATCCAGAGATGCTGAGCGGTTACCTCTGGGCCGGCGCGGGTTCTGGCAGCGTGGTTGGGGTCGGCGCGGATCAGCTGACGCGGGCTTCCACCCAGTCGTTGATCAGGCCCGCCACGGCATCCCTGGCATCGGAGGGGTCCTGCAGGTAGTGGTCTCCGGCCACCCACTCGAGCATCTTGTCGTCGGTGGCCAGACCGTCGAAGATCGACTGGGCATCCGACGGGAACACCCCGGTGTCGGCTGTGCTCTGGATCACCAGTGAGGGCACGGTCACGTGTGCCAGGTTCGGGGCACCCCGGCACTGCGAGTGTTCGAGGCTCCACATGGACAACCACGTCCTGATGGTGTTCGAGGACCCGATCCCGAACGGGCTGTAGTTGGCAAACCTGGGATCACCGGCGTAGCAGGTGCCGACCTGGCGCTCCGATGGGTCGATGGTGCCGTCCAGGAAGCGCAGGTCCGCCCAGGTGCGCGACATCGAGAAGAGCCGGTCGTAGAGGCCCTGCCCCCGCAGGCGCTCCAACTCCTCCAGCGCCCACGCCGTGATGCGGCGGTTCCGGGCGACCTGGGCGGCGCGGTAGCGCTCCACGAAGTCGGCGGTGTAGGGAGGCCCGTTGTCGGGGTCGTACATGTCGAGGGTCGGGTCGACCGAGGCAGGGTCGTTCTCGTCGGTGAGGGACGGGTCGAACCAGTTGGTGAGCACCTCGGGTCGGCCGGGGTGGGCGTTCAGCGACACGTAGAGGTCGGCGGGAGAGAGGTCCAGCGCGGCCTCGGGAACCGGGCGGTCCAGCAACGGCCGAAGCACCCCGGCCGTGGCCTGGGCCTGGTAGGCACCCATGAGCGAGCCGCCACCGCAGTTGGCCATGAGCACGACGGTCTCGACACCGGCCTCCTCCCGCAGCCATCTCACCCCGACCCCGATGTCGACCAGCGCATTGTCGAGGGTGAAGAACTGCTCGACGCCGCGGAACCGCGTGTTCCACCCGAGGAAGCCGTAGCCGAGCGTGGCCAGGCGCGTGGCCAGGTAGTGCTCGGAGAAGTCCACGTTGTAGTGCGACGCAATGAAGGCGGTGCGCGGCGAGTCGCCGGACCGGTGGTGGTAGAGCCCCTGCGTCGGCATGAAGCCTGCACCGTTGCGGGCACCGGTGGGCGAGTCCAGGGATACGAACCGCTGTTCGATCGTGTGCACGGAGTCAATCCGCCGGCTCAGGGGGTCTTCCCGGTTCCGGTCGGCACGGCGTCGAGCAGTTCGAGCGCCCGCTGGCGGTCGGGCACGAAGCCCGGCGTGTCCACACAGAACTCGAAGGAGATGCCGTTGGGGTCGGTGACATAGGTGGAGCGGCACCACCCGTGTTCGAGCACGTAGGTCCCGTAACCGGCAGCATGCAGGCGCTTTACCGCCGCAGCGGTCCGTGCCTCGTCGCTCCTGATGGCGATGTGGTTCACCCAGAGGGGCATCCCGAGGCCGGTGGAGATGTCGGTGCGGTCCTTGTCCTCCTCGCCCACGCCGTGCAGGTCGAAGAACGCCAGGCAGGTCCCGTCGCCGGTGTCGTAGAAGGTGTGGCGGAAGAAGCCCTCTCCGACCGGGGTGACCTCCGTGTGGACGAGTTCCAGGCCCACCAGGTCCTCGTAGAAGCGGTGGTTCTCGTTGATGTCGCGGCATGCATAGGCGACATGGTGTAGTCCGGCCGGCGTTTCTTGCTCGGTTGCTTCGTTCTCGGTCATAAGCCTCTCCTGGGCGCGGTCCACATCCCGGCCCACATTAGTGCCCGACCGATCCGGGCCTTCCAGCGAGGATGGGTCGGGCTCCCGGCCGACCTCGTCTACACGACGTTCCATCAGTTCGCATCGGAACTGGCAGAATGCCGGCCATGCGCATCGACAACGAGGCCCTCAGCTGGTGGCTGTTCCTTACCTGTGCCGTCTTCTTCGTGGGCGGCGCGATACGGGCCGGAGACATGGTCTTCCTCGCCGGGTCGCTGCTGTTTCTGGCGGGGTGCGTGGTGTTCATCGTCGGTCGGAGCCGGTGATCCGCACGATGGGCTCGTCCACCGGGGACGGCGAACGGACCGGAGGGCGCCTCCTCGTGGACTGCCTGTTGGCGCAGGGGGTCGACACTGCGTTCGGGGTGCCCGGCGAGAGCTTCCTGGCAGTGCTCGACGCATTCCACGATGTGACCGACGAACTGCGGTTCGTCATCTGCCGGCAGGAGGGCGGTGCAGCCTTCATGGCCGAGGCATACGGAAAGCTCACAGGCCGACCGGGGATCTGCTTCGTCACCCGGGGTCCCGGCGCCACGAACGCCTCGATCGGCGTCCACACGGCCATGCAGGACTCGACCCCGATGGTGCTCTTCGTCGGCCAGGTGGGAATGGGCCACAGGGGCCTCGAGGCCTTCCAGGAGATCGAGTACAGGTCGTTCTTCGACGACATCGCCAAGTGGGTGGTGGAGATCGAATCTCCCGATGACATTCCCGCAGCGGTCGAGCGGGCCTTCCTGATCGCCTCTTCGGATCGGCCCGGACCGGTTGTCGTGTCCCTTCCGGAGGACATGTTGAGGGCGGTGACCGCAGCCCGGTCCGGACCGATGGTCCACGTGGCCGAACGGGTACCGGTTTCCGACGACGTGGCCGCTCTCTGCGACGCCCTGGAGCGGGCCGAGCGCCCGGTGCTGCTGGTCGGCGGGGGAGGCTGGACCGCGGCCGGCCAGGCCGACCTGTTGGCATTCGCCGGACGCAACGACCTGCCGGTGGTCGTCACCTTCCGGCGGCACGACCTGTTCGACAACACCGACGACCGCTATGTGGGTGAAGCCGGAGTGGGCATGCCCTCGGCCGTGCGCCAGACCCTGGTGGACTCCGACGTCGTGGTCGCCATCAACGCCCGCTTCGGCGAGATGGCGACAGACGCCTACACCCTCTTCGGCTTGGGCGACACCAGCCCCGATGGAACCGGCTCGCCGGGCCGACGGTCGCAGGTGATCGTGCACGTTCATGCCTCGGCCGCCGAGTTCGGCAAGGTCGTCGACGCCGACGTCACCGTCCATGCCGGTCCCAACCGGACCTGTCGGGCCCTGGCCAGAGTCGACCTGGACGGGAAGTCCCGGTGGAAGGGATGGCTGGGGGAGCGTCGTGCCGCCTTCCTCGAGACGCTCGACTGCCCACCACAACTCGGCGACCTCGACATGGGCGAGGTCCTGGCATGGCTCCGGCACAACCTGCCCGACGACGTGGTGGTCACCAACGGTGCCGGCAACTACTCGGTGTGGCCCAACAAGTTCCTCCTCTATGGCGCCCGTGCAAACCTGCTGGCCACTCAGAACGGCACCATGGGGTACGGCCTCCCGGCGGCCGTGGCCGCCAAGGTCGTCGATCCGGAACGCACCGTCGTCTGCTTCACGGGCGACGGCGACCTCCAGATGAACCTGGCCGCCCTGGGCACCGGAATGCAGGCCGGCGCCCAACCGATCGTCCTGGTCGTGAACAACGGCACCTACGGCACCATCCGCATGCACCAGGAGATCCGACACCCCGGCCGGGTCATCGGAACCGACATCGTGAACCCCGATTTCGTTGCCCTGGCAGGCTCCTACGGCATCCACGCCGAGCGGGTCACGGAGACCGAGGGATTCGCCCCGGCGTTCCAGCGGGCGCTGGAATCACCGACCGGGGCGCTGCTGGACCTCGTTACCGCCACCGAGCAACTGAACCCCCGGCTGACCGTCAGCGAGGCCCGTAGCCGGGCCGTGTAGGCGGGTGGAAGACCGGGCCTACTGGAGCCCCCGGGCGGCACCTCCGTCCACGGGAATCGACGCACCCGTGATCGATCGGGCAGCCTCCGAGCACACGAACGCCACCACCCGACCGAAGTCGGCCGGGTCGCCCAGCCGCCGGGTGGGCACGTTGGCGGCAACGGCGTCCAGGTCGTCGTAGAGCTGCCCCAGCCGGGCGGTTGCGTGGAGGCCGGGCTGGACGGTGTTCACGGTCACCCCGTCGGGCGCCACCTCGGTGGCCGTCGTCTTGAGGAACGCCGTGAGGCCGGCCCGCGCGGTGTTGGAGAGGATGAGCTGGTCGATCGGCTGTCGGACCGAGACCGACGTGATCGCCACCACCCGTCCCCAGCCGCGCCGCTGCATAGGTGGGATCAGGGCCTTGCAGAGGGCCACGGTGGACAGCAGGTTCAGTTGCAGGGCGTCCGGATAGGCGTCCAGACCGGTCGAGGCGAAGTTGCCGGGGGGTGGGCCACCCGCGTTGGCGATCAGGATGTCGATGTCACCGAGGGCGTCCAGGGCGGCTGAGACCAGGTCGTCTATCTGCTCCGGTCGGCTCAGGTCGGTGGTGATGGTGACAGGCTCGCCGTCGACCGCCTGTGCCGCTGCTGCCAGCCGCTCGTGGGACCGGGCAGCCAACGCCACCCGGACACCGTCGGCCGCCAGGGCCTGCGCACAGGCCAACCCGAGGCCGCTGGAGGCACCTGTCACCAGAGCGGTCCGTCCCGCGATTCCCAGGTCCATTGCTCCTCCTCGGTCGTGGACGGTGAACATAGCC
>DQOF01000159.1 GCA_015658775.1 Acidimicrobiia bacterium
ACCGCCCCCCCGAACTGCAGGGCCGCGGTGCCCCCCAGACCATCGACCAGGTCGGTCTCTACGGCACCCACGTCCGCTGGTCCACGAGCGCGCCGGTCGGCGGCACCGCAACGCCAGCAGCAGCGATGGCGCTGGCAGCCGAGGCCGTCGAGCGGTCGCTGGCACCCGTGCCCGGGCCGGTCCACATCAACTGTCCGTTCCGCGAACCGCTCGAGCCGCCTCCGGTGGAGTCGCAGGCTCCCCTGCTCTCCCCGCCGGGTCCGGCGGTGCCTCCGTCACCGGAGGTGGTCACCGGGGTGGCCGCCATGCTGACCTCGGACAGGTGCCTGATCGTCGCCGGGCCGATGGACCTTGACGCCGATGGTGCAGCGGCGATCTCCCGACTTTCGCGCGACTGCGGCTGGCCGATCGTCGCCGATCCGGCCTCAGGGCTGCGACGGGGTCCCCACACGGCCGACACGCCGGTGCTAGCCACCGGCGAGCACCTACTGTCCGCCGGCTGGGGCGACGCGAACCGACCCGACGTGGTCCTCCAACTCGGCGGCCTGCCCACCAGCAGGTCGTACCGCCTGTGGCTGGAGCGGTTGGAGGGGACCCGGGTCGTGGCGGTGGACCACGTCGGGCGCTTCCCCGACCCGGCCTTCGCAGTCACCGACAGGGTGGCCGCCGAACCCGCCGCACTCGCCACAGCCCTGCTGCCGCACCTCACCGCACGCGGTTCCACCGACTGGACCAGGACCTGGGTGGATGCCGAGAACACCGCGTCGGGCGTGGTCTCCGCCCTGGTCGCGACGTCCCCGTTCGACGAGCCGGCCGTGGTGGCCTCGCTCTCCCGGGCTCTTCCCGCCGGAGCAGACCTCGTGGTGGCCAGCTCAATGCCCATCAGGGACCTGGACGCGTTCCTGCCCGTCGACCGACGGCCCTTGCGCGTCTTCGCCAACCGGGGCGCCAACGGGATCGACGGCCAGGTGTCCACCGCCCTGGGGGTCGCACACGGCTCATCCGGCCCAACGGTCCTGTTCACCGGCGACCTGGCGCTCCTCCACGACCTCTCGGGCCTGGTCGCGGCCCGGCGGCTGGGCCTGGACCTGACCGTGGTGGTGGTCGACAACGACGGGGGCGGGATCTTCCTGTTCCTGCCCGTCGCCGACGAGCGCCACGTCGACCACCAGCGCCTGTTCCACACCCCCCACGGGCTCGACCTGGGGCTGGCGGCCCCGCTGGCGGGAGCCACGCTCGACAGGGTCGGCGACCGCCCGGGCCTGGACCTGGCGCTGGCCACCTCGATAGGCCATCCGGGCGTGCACCTGGTCCACGTCGCCGTGGATGCCTCCACCAACGTGGGCCTGCACCGGGCCGCCACGTCGGCCGTCGCCGACGCCTTGGACCGGGTCCGACCATGACGATCGGCTTCCACACCGAGATCCTGGGCGACGGCCACCCCCTGTTCCTCCTCCACGGGTTCACGGGCGACACCACCACCATGTGGCCGCTGGGCCTGCACCTCACCGACAAGCGCACCGTGATCGCCGTGGACCTGCCCGGACACGGCAAGACCGGCGCTCCCGAGGATCCGTACCACTACCGCTTCGACCACACGGTCGACGCCCTGGCCGACCTGGCGGGCCTCCTCGGCCACGACAGGGTGGACCTGCTCGGCTATTCGATGGGAGGCCGGATGGCCCTCGGGCTGGCGGTCAGGCATCCCGACCTCGTGCGCTCGAGCGTGCTCATCGGCTCCACGGCAGGCATCGTCAGCGACGCCGAACGGGGTATCCGTAGGCGCACCGACGACGAGCTGGCCGAGGAGATCCTGGCCACGGGCATCGAGGCGTTCGTCGAGTACTGGATGGACCTGCCGTTGTTCGCCTCACAGGAGCGGCTGGGACCCGACGCCCTCGCAGAGGCGAAGGAGCAGCGGCTCGGCAATGATCCCGACGGGCTGGCCGGCAGCCTCCGCGGAGCGGGAAGCGGCAACCAGCCGTCCCTCTGGCGTGAGCTACCGCAGGTCGTCGGTCCCGTGCTCCTGGTGGTGGGCGACGAGGACGCCAAGTTCCGTTCCATCGCCATCCGGATGATGGCCGGCCTCGCCACCGCAGGGATCGCCGTGCTCCCCGAGGCGGGCCACGCCGCCCACCTGGAGAACCAGCCGGCGGCCATCGATGCGATCACGGACTTCCTCGACCGGGTGGACGGCCTGTGAGGGTCCATGAGGCCCGGGTGGATCGGCACACCCTGGCGTACCGGCAACCAATCCGTACGGCACATGGCACGATCCGGACCCGTCAGGTCCTGCTTCTGACCCTCACCGACGACCAGGGCCGCACCGGTCGTGGCGAAGCGGCACCGCTGGCAGGGTTCACGCCCGACTCCGTCGACGAGGCTGAGACCGCACTCCTGGCGTGGGCTCAGGACGGCGGACAGGATGCACTCGACGGCTCGCCGACGGCGCAGGCCGCGGTCGACGCAGCCCTGCACAACCTTGCTGCGGGCGCTGCCGGGCTTCCCCTCCACACCTACCTGAACCCGGGCGCCCCGTCGTCGTTTCCGGTGGCGGCCCTGGTCGTGGGCGACACGATCGCGGACCTGGTCGCTGCGGCGGTGGCGACGACCGGTAGCGGACACACGACCCTCAAGGTCAAGGTGGGCGGCCCCACCATCGACGAGGACGCGGCCCGGGTGGCATCGGTCCGGGAGGCCATCGGACCGGATCCGGCCATCCGGCTCGACGCCAACGGCGCCTGGAGCCCGACCGCGGCCGTGGCCAACCTGGAGCGCCTGGCCGTCTCGGGGATCGAGTTCGTGGAGGAACCCGTCGCCGGCATAGGGCCGCTCGCAGCCCTCCGCGGGTCGTCGCCCGTGCCGATAGCGGCAGACGAGTCGGCCCGTACCACCTTTGACATCCACAGGATCGTCGAGTCCGGCGCAGTCGACCTGGTGGTGCTCAAGCCGTCCGCGGTCGGCGGCATCACCGTCGCGGCGGCGCTCGCCGCCCGGGCACGCGACGCGGGCCTCGGGGTGGTCGTCACCTCGCTGCTCGAGAGCTCCGTCGGCATACGTGCGGCAGCCCACCTCGCCTCGGCGATCGGTGCGCTCGACCCGGTTCCGGGGCTTGCCACCGCAGGCCTCCTGGTCGACGACGTCGGGCCGTCGCTGCTGCCGGTGGACGGCTCCCTGTTCCTGGACCGGCTGGACCCGGACCGGTCGTTACGGGCCTAGCCCAGCGACCCGCGGATGGCGTCGCCCATCCTGTCGCCGCCCACCTCTTCGCCGAGGGCCGCCTCGGACTGTCGTGCCGCCGCCGCGTAGATGCCCTTCGACATGAGCGACCGCTCGGCCTTGCGCCGACGCCAGTAGACCTCGGCCCTGGCCCTGTGGGCGCCCTCGTGCCCAGG
>DQOF01000167.1 GCA_015658775.1 Acidimicrobiia bacterium
CCTCGACCGCCTCAGCCCGGCCAGCGGCTGACCGGGTCGCCCAACCGGGCCCGTGTCCCGACCGGACCCGGCTCGTCAGGAAGGGCGCGTCAGGCCGACCCGCCGGGCTTGGGCAGGGCCGGACGGCCCAGGCGCTCGTGGGCCTCGTCGTAGGCCGCCTGGATCCCCCAGCGCACCTCCTCGGTCAGGTCGGTCACCACGCGCCGCGGCACCCGGCCCTCCACCACGGGCGCCGGGATCGGCTCCCCGACCACCATCACCACCTTCGACGGCCTGATCCAGGTCGCACCTGCCGGCATGGCGTGCGACGTGCCGGCTATGCCCATCGGGATGATCGGCACGCCCGCACGGGCCGCCACGAACGCAGGACCGTGGTGCATCTTGTCGACCTCGACCACGGGCCCGTGCTGGCGGGTGCCCTCGGGGAACATCACCAGCGGCTCGCCCCGCTCCAGCACCTCCTGGCAGGCCCGCAGGGCCGCACGGTCGGCGGTGCCGCGCTCCACCGGGAACCCGCCCACGATCGACAGGAACCCGCCCACGAACCGGTTGTGCCAGAGCGACTCCTTGCCGAGGAAGCGCTGCCGACGGGCTGTCACCATGCCCCCCACCGGAGTGTCCAGGTACGAGCGATGCACAGGCGCCAAGATGTACGCCCCCGTCGACGGGAGGTTGTGGCCGCCGACGACGGTGAACCTGAACCACGCCTTGCAGACCAGCCACAGCAGCGACCAGAAGAACCGGTAGACGAACCGGCCCCACAGGCCCAGTTCGTGGCCCATCGCGTGGTCCGGCCCGCCGCTCACTCGAGCAGCCCCACGACCCGGTCGGCCACCTCGTCCACCCCCAGCTCGGATGTGTCGAGCACCACGGCACCGGGTGCCTCGACCAGTGGGCTCGTCTCGCGGCCGCTGTCGGCAGCGTCGCGACGGTCGATGTCGGCGCCGACCGACACCACGTCCAGGCCGCCTGCCTCACCGGCCCTGCGACGTGCCCTCACCTCCGCCGAGGCCGTCAGGTACACCTTCAGCTCGGCGTCGGGGAACACCACCGACCCGATGTCGCGCCCCTCCATCACCCCGCCGCCCCGCTCGGTGGCCCACGCCCGCTGGCGGGCCACCATCTCCACCCGCACCCCGGGGTTGGCCGCCACCACGCTCACGGCACCGGTCACCTCGGGGCCCCTGATGTCGGTCGTGGCGTCCACGCCGTCGACCACGCATGCGTCACGGGTGAGATCCAGGTCGATGCTGCGGGCCACCTCAGCCACCGCGTCGACGTCACCGGGGTCCACCCCGCGCCGCAACGCCGCGCAGGCAACGGCCCGGTACATGGCGCCCGTGTCCAGGTAGTCGAGCCCCAGGCGGTCGGCGACGGCACGGGCGACGGTCGACTTGCCCGACCCTGCCGGACCGTCGATGGCGATGACCCGCAGTTCGCTCACGCCCCCGACCTCATGGCCTGAGTCGGTCCAGGTCGCGCCCGAACGCCGGATAGCTGGTGTCCACGGCGTCCCAGCCTGACACGGTCGTCGGCCCGTCGGCCACGAGAGCTGCGACGGCACATGCCATGGCGACGCGGTGGTCGTGGTGCGAGTCCACGTCGGCGCCCCTGAGGCGTCCGCCGACCACCACCAGGTCGTCGCCGTCGACTGCCACCCGGGCTCCCATGGCGCCCAACTCCGAGGCAATCGTCGCCAGCCGGTCGCTCTCCTTGACCCGCAGCTCCCCCACGCCGCAGAAGCGCGTCTCGCCCTCGGCACAGGCTGCAGCCACGGCAAGCACGGGCACCTCGTCGACCAGGCCCGGCACCTCGTGGGTGGGGACGACGGTTCCGGTGAGCGCCGAGCCGCGCACGGTCAGGTCGCCGGTGTCGGCCGCATGTCCGATGTCGGCTCCCATCCGGGCCAGCACCTCCACGAAGCCGGTGCGCCCCGGCCCGGCGTACACGTTCTCGACCACCACCTCGGACCCCGCCACGACCGCTGCCGCCACGGCCCAGAAGGCCGCCTGCGAGGGGTCGCCCGCCACCCGGTGGCCGAACGGCACTGGGCGGCCCGGATGCACGGTCACCCGTCCCGGCCCGACGGACACGTCGATGCCGGAGGCGGCCATCAGCTCCTCGGTGTGGGCCCTCGTCGGGCTGGACTCCACGACCGTCGTCGGGCCGTCGGCCGAGAGCCCGGCGAACAGCACGCACCCCTTCACCTGCGCGCTGGCCACCGGCGGCGAGTACTCGATTCCAGAAAGGCCGCCGCCGTCGATCGTGAGCGGGGCGTTGGTCGAGCCGTCCACGCCGGAAACGGCGGCTCCCATGGCCCGCAGCGGCGCCAGCACACGCTCCATGGGGCGATGGCGGATCGACGCATCGCCGTCCAGCACCGACCCGAACGGCAGCCCGGCCAGCAGGCCCACCAGCAGCCGTATGCCGGTGCCGGAGTTGCCCACGTAGAGGGGGTGGTCCGCCGGCCCCAGGCGCCCGCCTCTGATCCGGACGGTCCCGGCGTCGACCACCTCGACACCGGCACCCAGGGCCCCGATGATCGCCAGGGTGTGAGCGACGTCCCCACCGTCGCTGAGGCCCTCCACCTCGGAGATGCCGTCGGCCAGGGCCGCCAGCAGCAGCACCCGGTGCGAGATCGACTTGTCGCCCGGCACCCGCAACCGGCCGTGGAGCGGCCCGCCCGGAGCGACGGCGAACGTGGTCACGTCAGCGGCGCCGAGGTCGGCCTGTAGCCGTTGGCCATGAGGCCGCCCTTGAGGCGCTCGGCCATTGCCGTCTCCACGATCAGCAGCACGACGCCCCTGTCGCCCTCGGCCGAGTGGGCGATCTCCAGGTCGTAGATGTTGACGTCCAGGTCGCTGGCCAGCGTGGCGATGGCGGCCAGCTCGCCGTGCCTGTCCGGGATCGGCACCCTCACCTCGACCAGGTCCGACGGCCTCGGGGCGCCGGTCGGCAGGCTCACCCTGGCCGCCCTCGCCGTCTCCAGGCGGACCAGCAGGCCCGACCGGTCGGCGCCGGCCACCTCGTCGCGCACCATGCCCAGCGCCGCTATCAGGTCGTCGAGCACCTCGGCTATGGCGTGGCTGTTCTGGACGCAGATGTCGGGCCAGATCCCCGGATGCCCGGCCGCCACCCTGGTCATGTCCCGGAAGCCCCCGGCCGCCAGGCGCAGCACGGCGTAGTGCTCCTCGGAGCGCTCCGAAGCCAGGCCCATGAGCGTGGCGGCGGTCAGGTGCGGAACGTGCGACACGAGCGCCACCAGGGCGTCGTGTCGGTCCGGTGCCAGGGTCACCACCTCGGCGCCCAACGACGCCACCGTGGTGCGCACCCGTGCGAACGCCGCGTCGGCGGTGCTCTTGCCGGGGGTGAGCACCCAGTTGGCGTCCACGAACATCGAGGCGTCGGCGCCCTCCAGGCCGTCCTGCTCGGAACCGGCCATCGGGTGGCCGCCCACGAACCTGGCGTCGTCCACGGTGGCCACGATCTGCTCCTTCACGCTGCCGACGTCGGTGACCAGTCCCGTCGGGGATGCGTCGAGCGCCTGCCGCACCGCCTCGGCGATGAGCGCTACGGGGGTGGCCACGAATGTGACCTCCGCCGACGGGTCCCAGCCGGCCTCGTCGATCACACCCATCCCCAGCGCCATTGCCAGGCGGGCCTCGTCGGGGTCGACGCCGCTCACGTGCCAGCCCCGCTCCCTGAGCGCCAGGCCGATGGAACCGCCGATCAGGCCCACCCCGACCACGGTCGCCCGGCCGCTCACGGAGTCCCGTCCGGACAGTCGGACCGCGGCGGGAGAACGGCTGAACTGGTGGCCATGGCCGTCGATGCTACCGGTCGGCCTGCCGGCTATCGGTCCGGTTTCGTGGCCACGGCCTGCTGCAGGGAGCGCAGTTCCCCGACGGTCAGTTCCCGCCAGGCGCCCGGCGCCAGCGACCGGTCGGCTATGGGGCCCACCCTGACGCGCACCAGGCGGGTCACGGGGTGGCCGACCTCGGCGCACATGCGCCGCACCTGTCGGTTTCGCCCCTCGTGGATGGTCAGCCTCACCACCGACGGGTCCATCAGAGACGCCTTCGCCGGCTCCGTCATGCCGTCGTCCAGCTCGACGCCCTCACGCAGCATTCGCAGGGCCGCCCGGCTGGGGGTGCCCTCCACCTCGGCCACGTACTCCTTCTCCACCCCGTAGGAGGGATGGGTCAGGCGGTGGGCCAACTCGCCGTCGTTGGTCAGCAGCAGCAGCCCCTCGGTGTCGGCGTCGAGGCGGCCCACGGGGAACACCCTCGGCTCGGCCGGCACCAGCCCGACGACCGTGGGCCGCCCCCGGGGATCGTCGGCCGTGGTCACCACGCCGGCCGGCTTGTTGAGCAGGTAGTGCACCAGGCCCGGCCGGACTCCTATGGGGGCGCCGTCCACCTCGATGAGCGCCGTCTCGGGATCGACCCTGCGACCCAGCACCGCCACCTCGCCGTTCACCAGCACCCGACCGGCGGCGATGAGGTCGTCGCACACCCGGCGGCTGCCGTATCCGACACGTGCCAGCACCTTCTGGAGGCGCACGTCCTCGACGACCCCGGCGTGGCCCCCGACGGGAGGCTGTGCGTCGTCCTCCATGCCTACGAGCGGTCGTCGACCGGCACCTCGGCGTCGACGACGTCGGGCCCGGCCAGGAGGCCACGCTCGAGGGCCTCGACCACCTCGGGCCCGGGAACGAAGTCGCCCAGCGACGGCAGGTCGGCCAGCCGGTCGATGCCCATGCGCACGAGGAACTCCCGGGTCGTGCCGAACATGAGGGCGTTGCCCGGCCCCGGGTCGCGGGACACCTCCTCGATGTAGCCGCGCTGCGCAAGGGTCCGGATCACGGTGTCGACATCGACCCCGCGGATCGCCGAGACCTGAGCCCGCGAGATCGGCTGCTTGTAGGCCACGATCGCCAGCGTCTCGAGCGCAGCGGCTGTCAGGCGGCTGTGCTGGCCCTCCAACACGAAGCGCTCCACCCACGACGCCTGGTCCGGGTGGCTCTGGAAGCGGTAGCCGCCGCCCACCCGCACCAGGGCGAAGCCCCGCCCCTCGGCCTCGTACCAGTCGGCCAGCCCGTCGCACACGGCCTCGACGCGCCTCGTGGGCATCTCCAGCAACTGGGCCAACAGGTTCGGCTCCACGGGGTCGACGGCCACCATCAGGATCGCCTCGATCGCCCGCCGGACGCCGTCGTCGGGCCCGCCGGCCACCTCCGGGTCCACCGGCTCAGCCCTCGTAGGCGTCGACCAGGTCGACGTCGCCGGCACCGGCGCCGGGACGCCAGCTCACGTGGATGTCGCCGAACGAGGCTGCCTGGTCGATCTCGACGACCCCCTGCTTGTAGAGCTCCAGCACCGCCAGGAACCACACAACCATCTCGATGCGGTCCGTGATGCCCGCTGTGAGGCGACGGAAGGTGACCGAGCCCCGCCTCGGGAGCTCAGCGGCCAACTCGCCCACCGCGTCGGCCACGCTGATCCGGATCGGCGCGATGTGCTCGGTGTCGACGTGGAACACGGGCCGGGGGGTCAGCGCCCTGATGCAGGCGGCGCGAAGGTCCACAGGGGAGACCCCGGCCAGCAGGTCGGGCGCCAGGTGCAGGAACCTGTCCTCGATGCCCGCCCGGCGCGGCGACGACCTCGCCGCCTCGGCGGCCATGCGGCGCAGTGAGACCGCGGCGTCCCTGAACGTCTTGCACTCGAGCAACCGGGCCAGCAGCAGGTCGCGTTCCTCCCACAGGCCGAACTCGTCGTCTACGTCGAAGCGGTCGTCGACGGGCAGCAGGCGCCGCGTCTTGAGCTCGACCAGGATCGCCGCTATGAGCAGGAACTCGGTGGTCTTCTCGAGGTCACAGACCTCCAGGCGCTCCAGTTCGGCCAGGTAGGCGTCGACGATGGTCGACAGCGAAACCTCGTAGAGCTCGACCTCCTCACGCAGGATGAGGTTCAGCAGGAGGTCGAAGGGGCCCTCGTAGACCGTGGTCGAGACGGTGACGCTCACAGGCCAGAACCCTAGGGCGTGGTTCCCCGGCGGAGGGGCACCGCCGCCTGTCACACGTCGGGCGGAGGTCGGGCCCAGAAGCCCGATGCCATTAGAGCCGTGAGGTCGCCGATGTCGTCGAGCGAGTCGAAGTCAAGCAGAACCTGCTTCAACGATGCCGCTACCGGAACCCCGAGCACACCCTCCACGCACGAGTCGAACTTGGCGAGCAGGTCGGCCTCGCTGATCGGAAGCCCTGCGGACCCCCGGGGATGGTCGACCGTCGTCTCGAGCGTTCGTCCGTCCACGTGCTTGACGACGACCCTCTCCGAGCACGGGCCACCAGCCAGCGGCAGCGCCTCCATACGGATACGCGACGACAACACCCGGATCGAGTCCCTGGCAATGGCCTCCGGCGTGAAGTCCGAGACCACGACCCCACCGGCAACGAGCGCCACCGAGAGGCAGTACTCCATGCTGAACCGCGCCTCCAACTCGTCGGCCGGATCGTGGAACCTCAGGAACTCCATGTTGTGGGCCGGAAGGTGCGCTGTCACCTCGACCACGTCGTCCGCCACCAGTCGGTGCTCGCCACGGAGCCGCAACAGGCCGTCAATCGCCGAGGTGGCGTAGCTGCAACACGGGTAGGGCTTCACGCAGAGGCCGTACTCCACGATGGCGAGAGGGTTTCCGAGCTTCGCCAGGGGAACCTCGAAGCCGGGAGCGTCATCGTCCGCCAGCAGCCGGAGGGTGCCCGAGGCGCCATCCAGCGCGTCTGCAGACCCGGTGGCTCCGGCCTCGGCCAGGGACGCGGCCAACACACCGTTGTGTGCGGCCAGCCCGGTGTGGAGGTGGACCGTCGTCGTACCCAGTTGGCCCTTCGAACCCGCGGCCAGGCTCGTGGCGATCGAGAGGGCGTTGCCGGTGCCACCGGCGTCGAGGCCGAGGAGGTGGGCGCACGCCACAGAGGCAGCCAGCGTGCCGATGGTGGCCGTGGGATGGAAGCCCTTCACGAAGTGCGACATGTTGAGCGCCTCACCCAGCCGCATCTGCACTTCCAGCCCCACTATGTAGGCGTCCAGGATCGACCGCCCGGAGGCCCCCCGCTCCTCACCGAGCGCCAGCAGGGCCGGAAGCAGCACGGCGCTCGGGTGGCTGGCGGCCGGGACGTCGTAGTCGTCGAAGTCGAGTGCGTCCGCCGCCGTACCGTTGACCAGCGCCGCCCAGGGCGCAGGCCGACGCTCGACATCCCCTACGGTCATCGCGGCCCCGGAACCCCACCGGGCGACCGCTCCCCGCGCTGTCTCGGTGGCCGGGTCATGCGCACCGGCGACCATGCACGCCACGGTGTCGATGCACCCAGCGCGGGCCCGCGACCAGGCAAGGTCGTCGTGGTCGTCTCCGACCTCCGCCGCCCACGTGGCGATCGCCTCCAGGGCATGCACAGCGTCAGCCCCAGACCTGCGACGCCACCCGCAGGAAGTTGCCCCCGAGGATTCCCGACACCTCGGCGTCGGAGAACCCACGATCCAGCAGTTGCCCGCAGATTCCGTGGACCTGGCCAGGGTGGGCGCCCGTGATGTCAGGCGTGTCGTACTGCTGGCCGGGAGGCCAGAAGTCGGGCCTGGCGATCAACTCGCCGGCCAGGTCGGCCCCCTCGGGGAGGTGGTCGAGGCCCAGGCCGACGTGTTCGGCACCGACGAGGTCAGCCAGGTGGCAGGCGTGTTCGACCATCCGCCCGGTCGAGCTGTCGTTCTCACCGAGGAAGATCCCGAGGCCGTTGACGCCGACCACCCCACCGGTGGCAGCACACGCACGCACCTGCTCATCGGTGATGTTGCGCTCGTGGTCCCACACAGCCCGCGGGTTCGAGTGCGAGAAGACCACGGGGTCCGCCGAGACCTCCATGGCCTCCATCGTCGTCCGATAGGCGCAGTGCGAGCAATCCACGATCATGCCGACCCGGTTCATCTCCCCGACCACCGCTCGGCCGAAGTCGGTCAGACCGGTGTCCCCATCGTGGCAGCCGCCACCGACCTCGTTGTTGAGGTTGTAGGCGAACAGCGCCTGGCGCACGCCGAGGCCGTGCAGCAGGGAGACCATTCCCAGGTCACCGTTGAGGGCGCACATTCCCTCCAGGTCGAACGCGACAGCCAGACGGCCATCGGCCTTCGCCCGGCGCACGTCCTCGGCCGTGTCGGCGAGCAGGTAGAGGTCCGGATGCGCTTCCACGAACCGGCGGTAGGCGGACAGCACGGGGATCGCCTCCTCCCACGACGGGATGTCGTAGGCCACGTTGACCGAGACGAAGCTCACCCCGGCATGCCGCCAGTTCTCGAGGCCATCGAGGTCGGTGCCGGCGTCGGGGTAGATGCCGGCGTGGGCGTCCCACACGAGCGCTCCGGAGTAGACCTCGTCGACATGGGAGAGTGTCGCTCCGGACATCGGCGAACCCTACTCCAGCAGCCGGTTCGTGCGTTCCAGCCCTGTTCGGGAAGCGGTGGCGATTGGACCGCCGTGATGGACACGAGGGTGTCCTCCGGCCCCGGTGGAGGGGCACCTCGGGCCACGTGGTCGTGTGCCAGTCCCACCGCGGGCGGCCCAAATCCCTAGTGTCGGGAGGCATGACGGTTCCACTCGTCGACGTCGGGCCCCTTGCCGACTCCGGGACGTCCGGCCGGGACGCAGCCGCAGCCCTGGCCGCCGCCCTCTCCGACGTCGGCTTCGCGTCCGTAGTGGGCCACGACGTGCCCGACGGGGACCTCGGGGCAATGCGATCGCTGCTCCCCCGCCTCTTCGCCGCCGACGATGAGGCCAAGCGGCGACAGGCCATCACCCGCGACGACTACCGCGGGTACATCCCGCTGCGGTTCTTCACGCCCAACCGCGACGACCAGGTCCCCGACAACTTCGAGGGCTACAAGCTGCACTGGGAGTGCCCCCCTGACCATCCCGCACGCCGGGAGTGCCGGCTGTACGGGTCGAACAACTGGGCCGACCACCTCCCAGAGATGGCCGACGTGGTCGGATCGTGGTGGGCGGCCTTCGACGACCTGGCGGAGCGGTTGCTGGCGACACTGGCCGCCTCACTCGGCGTCGACGGAGGGGAGGTGGCCACGGCGATGGAGGCACCGCTCACCAACGTGACCCTGCTGCACTACCCGGCCCGCTCGACCGGCGACCCCTCGCCGGGATTCCACCCCCACAAGGACGTCAGCGTGCTGACGATCCTGGACCCCGACCCGGTCGGCGGCCTCGAGGTCCGCTCCCGAGACGGCCGGTGGGTGGAGGCGGCCTGCCCGCCCGGCGCCCTGCTGGTCAACGTCGGCGACCTGCTCGAGGTCTGGTCGGGCGGCCGGTACGTGTCCACACCCCACCGGGTGGCCAACCCGACGGGGACCGAGCGATACAGCGCCCCCTTCTTCATGGTGCCCAACCACGGCGTGGTGGTCGAACCCCTCGTGGAGCCACTGGAGGTCTTCGTGGCCCGCTCGGTACCCGTGGGAGAGGTCACCGCCGAGGTGTGGCGCACCAACTGGCCCGAGGAACAGCCGACCGACGACACCACCCACCTGGGCACGGTCGACGTCTGACACACCGCGCCCCGAATATCGTCGCCCGGGGCGCCGCTGTAACCTCGGCCAATGGCGATTCCCAGCAGCGGAGCCATCCCCCGCCCCGTGGTCCAGATCCTGGCCATCCTGTTCGCCGTGGTGATGGCCATCGGCCTCGGCAACGCGTTCCTCTGGGGCGCCGACGAACCCGTCCGCGTGCCCAGGACCACGGTGGCTCCGGTGCCGACCACCACCACGCAGGCCCCCTACTGGATGGGCAAGTACGGGTGGGACTACAAGGAGTTCCTCGACAACCTCACCGCGGTACGCAACTGCACCAAGCTGCACAGCGAGTACATCAGGGCCATGACCGGCAACGCCAGGATCGCCGAGCAGTTCGGCACCGGCACCGCCGACCTCATGGAGTACATCTTCAAGGCCGAGGACAGGGTCGGCTGCTTCGGCTGAGCGGTCCCCTCTGCCTCCGCCCCGCACCGGTACCCTGACCGGCCATGGCACGCGTCTTCTCGGGCATCAAGCCCACCGGTGGGGTGCACCTCGGCAACCACCTCGGAGCGCTCCAGAACTGGGTATCGCTCCAGGACCGGGCCGACGCCGTCTACTGCGTCGTCGACCTCCACGCCCTTACCGTGCCCCACGACCCCGACGAGCTCCGGGCCGCCACCCTCTCTCTGGCCCAGATTCTCATAGCGATCGGCCTTGACCCCGACCGCTGCACCCTCTTCGTGCAGAGCCACGTGCACGAGCACTCCGAGTGCGCCTGGATCATGGAGTGCACCGCCGCGTTCGGCGAGTTGCGCCGCATGACCCAGTTCAAGGACAAGTCCGAGGGCTCCGACTTCGTCTCCGGCGCCCTGTTCACATACCCCGCACTCCAGGCCAGCGACATCCTGCTCTACGACACCAACCAGGTTCCCGTCGGCGAGGACCAGCGCCAGCACATAGAGCTCACCCGCGACATCGCCGTCCGCTTCAACAACCGCTACGGCGACACCTTCGTCGTGCCCGAGGCGGTCATCCCCGAGGCCGGAGCGAGGGTGATGGACCTCCAGCACCCCACCGCCAAGATGTCCAAGTCCGACGAGAGCCCGCAGGGGACGGTGCTGCTGCTCGACGAGCCGTCGGTCGTCGAGAAGAAGATCAAGCGATCGGTCACCGACAGTGGCAGCGAGGTCCGCTACGACCCGGCGGAGAAGCCGGGCGTGTCCAACCTGCTGGCGATCCTGGGAGCCGCCACCGGACAGAGCCCCCAGAGGGCCGCCGACGGCATCGAACGCTACGGCGACCTGAAGGCGGCGACCGCCGAAGCCGTCATCGAGATGCTTCGCCCCATCCAGGAGCGGTACCACGAGCTGGCAGCCGACCCGGCCGAGACCGGCAGGCTTCTCGCCAAGGGCGCGGACAAGGCCCGCCAGGTGGCCTCCGCCACCATGGCCAGGGCACGGGCCAACCTCGGCCTGCTCGAGGCCTGACCACCCGTCGGCTACCCGTCGGATGCGGCCAGGGCCTCGCCCAACCGCCTGTCCACGGTCCACTCCCCGAAGGGCATCTGGTGCTCACGGGCCCACGCCACGGTGAACGGATCGCTGCCAGCCGCCTCGAGCAGCACGGCACCCGCCTCGGGGTGGCAGAAGTACCTCCCAATGCGGCCACGGACCCCGCCGCCACCGGCCCAACCCTCGAGCCTCCCGGGCGACGAGCCGGCGATCACGAGCGTCGCCACCACGCGCCCGGGGGTTCGCAGGCCGCAGTCCACCTTGCCCACGTCGTGCAGCAGTGCCGCCGCGACCACAGGACGGTCGGGGTCTCCCAACCGCTCCACGGCCCTACGGGCCACCCCCACGAGGTGCCGCCGGTCGGGATTGGACAGCCGGCGCCACAACTCCACCTCGCCCGGCAGCAGGTGCCGCTCGGCCCAACCGGTGTCCTCTGGCGAGGGGCCGCCAGGCCTCAGCGAACCGAAGAAGCGTCGGACCAGGTGTGGGAGCCGGCCCACCAGGCCCACGGTCAGCCGGCGGCGCCGGCGTCGACCTGGTCGACCTGCAGCAACTGCGGGTTGCGACCCTCGGCCCTGCGCAGGGCGGCCTCCACGAACGCACGGAACAACGGCGCCGGACGGTCGGGCCGACTCTTGAACTCGGGGTGCGCCTGGGTGCCTATCCAGAACGGGTGGCCGTCGAGCTCGACGAACTCGACCAGGCGCCCGTCGGGAGACTCGCCGGAGCACACGAACCCGGTCCCGTCGAAGCGCTCCCGGTACCTGGGGTTGAACTCGTAGCGGTGGCGGTGCCGTTCGGAGACGACCTCCTCGCCGTATATCCCGGCCACCCGCGACCCGGGCCGCAACTGCGCCACATAGGCGCCGAGGCGCATCGTGCCACCCAGGTCGGTCACATCACGCTGCGACTCCATGAGGTCGATGACCGGGTGCGGGGTGGACGGATCGAACTCACTGGAGTGTGCGCCCTCGAGGCCCAGCACGTTGCGTGCGAACTCGACGGCCATGCACTGCAGGCCGAGGCACAGGCCCAGGCACGGGATGTCGTTCTCGCGGGCGAAGCCGGCTGCGGCGATCTTGCCCTCGATGCCGCGCTCCCCGAACCCGCCCGGGATCACGATGCCGTCCAGGTCGCGCAGCGTGCTGGCCGCCAGGAGCCCCTCGACGTTCTCAGCCTGGATCCAGTCAATCTGGATGTCGACGCCGTGGTGGACGCCCGCGTGCCTGAGCGACTCGACCACCGAGAGGTAGGCGTCGACCAGGCTCACGTACTTGCCGATCAGACCGATCCGCACGGGCGTGGTTGCCTCCTCCACCCGCCGGTTCAACGCCCGCCAGCCGCTCAGGTCGGGCGGGCCGGCATCGATGCCCAGCACATCGCAGATGAACTGGTCGAGACCCTCGTCGTGGAGCACCAGGGGAATCTCGTAGAGGCTGCTGACGTCGGGGGCGTTGACGACACCTTCGAACGGCACGTTCGAGAGCCGCGAGATCTTGCGCTCGAGGTCGTCGCTTATCGGCTCGTCGCTGCGACACACGATGGCGTGGGGCTGGATGCCGGCACTGCGCAACTCGGCCACCGAGTGCTGGGTGGGCTTGGTCTTGTGCTCGCCCGAGGGAGCGATGTAGGGCACGAGCGTCACGTGCACGTAGCAGACGTTGCCGTCGCCGGCATCCACGCGGAACTGCCTGATGGCCTCCAGGAACGGCAGGATCTCGATGTCTCCAACCGTGCCGCCCACCTCGGTGATGACAACGTCGACGTCGTCGCCGGCCAGCATCCGGATGCGGCGCTGGATCTCGTCGGTGATGTGGGGGATGACCTGGACGGTCCTCCCCAGGAACTCGCCGCGCCGCTCGGCGGCTATGACCGCCGAGTAGATGGAGCCTGTGGTGGCGTTCGAATCGCGGGTCAGGTTCTCGTCGATGAACCGTTCGTAGTGCCCGAGGTCGAGGTCGGTCTCGCCGCCGTCGTCGGTCACGAACACCTCGCCGTGTTCGAACGGGTTCAGCGTTCCCGGGTCGACGTTGATGTACGGGTCCAGTTTCTGGATGACGACCCGGAGGCCCCGCTGCTTCAGGAGCCGACCTAGGGAGGCGGCGGTGCGGCCCTTGCCGAGCGAACTCGCCACGCCGCCCGTTACGAAAATGTGTTTCGTCACGGGAACCCAACCTACCCCCGGCCAGGCCCACACGCGCGGCAGACCGCGTGGTGGGCGCGGTCGTCGGTCATGCGTCGCGCACCGCTGCGGCCACTGCCAGAAGTTCGGCGACGTGCTCACGGGCTGTTCCGCTGTCGGGTGAACCCGAGAGCATCCGGGACAACTCGACCACCCGTTCGGCGTCGTCGAGGAGGTGCACCCGGGCCACGGCGACGGTGCCGTCGTCGTCCTTGGTTACCACGACCTGGCTGTGGGCGTAGGCGGCGACCTGTGCCAGGTGGGTGACCACCAGCACCTGGCTGCCGGTCGCCAGGTCGGCCAGCGACGCCCCCACCGCATGGGCCACCTCACCGCCGACCCCGGCGTCGACCTCGTCGAACACCTGGGTGGGGGGCGACGCCGTGAGCACCCGCCGCACGGCCAGCATCGCCCTCGCCAGCTCGCCGCCCGAGGCCACCCTGGCCAGTGGCAGCAGAGGCGCACCCGAGTTCGCCGACAACAGCAGGGCGACATCCTGGCCTGCCTCTCCCCCCACCGAGACGTCAACGGATGCGGTCGGCATCGCCAGTTCACGTAGGTGGGCCTCGATGCGCGCAGCCAGGTCGGGGGCGGCGCGCCGACGTGCGTCGCGCACCACACCCGCCGCAGCCACCCGTGCCACCTCGGCAGCCACCCGTTCGGCATCCAGCACGGCCGCCCGTGCGTCGTGGTCGAGAAGGCCGACAAGCCGCCGGGCTGCCTCGCCGTGGTAGTCCATGACCGCTTCCAGATCGGTTCCGTACTTGCGTCGCAACTCAGCCAACAGGCGGCGCCGCTCACCGACGGCCTCGAGGCGGACCGGGTCCTCGTCGACCGTCTCGGCCACCGAACGCAGCCCGCCCGCCACGTCCGCCAGCTCGGCCGCCAGCGCCGCCAGCCGGTCTGCCTGGTCGCTGAACGGCGTCCGGTCGGACAGGTGGCCCAGCGCGGCACCCAGCGCCTCTGACGCCGGTCCGTCGCCGTCGATCAGTTCGAGGGCGGCGCCGGCGGCCTCACGGTGGGCCTCGGCATCGCCCAAGAGGGCCGCCTCGGCGACCAGGCGGTCGTCCTCGGAGGGATCCTCGATCGCCGCTGCGTCCAACTCGGCGACCTGGTAGCGCAACAGGTCGATCTCGCGGGCCCTCGCCCGCTCGTCGCCACCCAACCCCGCCAACTCCTCGTCTATGGCTGCGAGGGCCGCCGCGGCGTCTTGGAGCGGCCCCAGGTCGACCCCACCGAACCGGTCGAGGGCCGCACGCTGCGACGACCCGGCCAGCAGGCTCTGGTGGGCGTGCTGGCCGTGCAGGTCGACCAGGCGGGAGCCCAGGTCGGCCAGCGCCGTTGCCGTGGCCAGGCTGCCGTCCAGGTAGGCACGGCTGCGGCCGTGGCGCGGCACGACCCTGCGCACCAGGACCTCGTCGTCACCGTCCAGGAAGCGGCCCTCGATCACGGCCTCGTCGACCCCGGGACGCACGATCGAGGGATCGGCACGGCCTCCCAGCAGCAACTCGATGGCACCCACCACCAGGGTCTTGCCGGCACCGGTCTCGCCGGTGACCGCGGTCAGGCCCGGACCGAACACCACGGCGATCTCGTCGATCACCCCCAGGCCCGTGACCCTCAACTCCAACAGCACCCGAGCATCCTCGCGCGGGCCAGTGACACAGGAGGGTGACACCGGCCCGTCACCCCGACAGGCGACCGGGGGCGTCCTAGCGGTCTTCCAGCCCGAACTTGGTCTTGAGCAGCCGCTGGAAGTCGCGCTTGCCGAACGTGACGAGGCGGGCGACGCGATCAGCGGCCGTGCACACCACCTGGTCGCCCTCGGCCAGCACGCCCAGGCCGCGACCGTCGACCGTGCCCGTGGCCGGACGCCCGCCAAGCACCTCCAGCCGCACCTCGATCGACGGGCTGAGCACCAGGGTGCGGTCGAAGAGCATGTGGGCTGACACTGGTGTCAGCTGGATGGACCTGTGCAGGGCGTCGACGATCGGCCCGCGTGCGGAGAAGGCGTACGCCGTGGAGCCGGTGGGTGTGGCGACGATCAGGCCGTCGGCCGCATACGAGGTGAAGAACTCACCGTCCAGCCAGACACCCAGCCGGACGGTCTGGCTGCCGCCCGTGCGCTCCACCACCACCTCGTTCAGGGCGTGGTCCACAGCGTCGGACGAGCCGTCGGCGCGCTCCACCTCGACCCGCAGCATCATCCGCTCCTCGATGTCGTGTTCGCCCACCAGGGTCCTGGCCACCGCATCCACGGCATCGGCGGGCTCGACGGTCGTCAGGTACCCGAGGTGCCCGAAGTTGACACCCAGCACGGGCACCGACCGGCCGTCGATGAGGGCCACGGCACGCAGGATCGAGCCGTCGCCACCGAGGCTCACCACCAGGTCCAGGTCGTCCACGACACCAGCGTCGAAACCGTGCTCGGTCGAACGACAGACGACATGGCCCTCGTCGTCGAGGCGGCTGGCGAGGGCATCGGCCTGGGCGACGGCCGCCTCCCTGTCCTCATGCACGACCAGGCCGACGATCGCCATCAGGCGCTCCCCCGTACGGGCACGTCGGCCACCACGGCGCCCACGTCGAGGGGAGGCGCGTCGCCCCGGACCACGTGGACCAGGAACTCCACGTTCCCGTCTGCGCCGGTGATCGGAGAAGCCATCCCCTCCATGATGGCCGCTCCGAGGCCGCGAACCGACCGTTCGACCTCGACCAGCACCCTGGACCAGACCTCCGGGTCGCGAACCACGCCGCTCCCCCGGTCCACCTCGGCCCTGCCGGCCTCGAACTGGGGCTTCACCAGCAGGACCATCGACGCCCCCTCCGAGACCAGGGAGAGCAACTGCTCCATGACCGTCCGCAGGGAGATGAACGAGAGGTCGGCCACAAGCAAGTCGAACGGGCCGCCCAGCCCGCCGGGGTCCACGCCACGCACGTTCGTGCGCTCGTGCACGTCCACCCGGGTGTCGTCGCGCAGCCTCTGGTGGAGTTGGCCCCTGCCGACGTCCACGGCGACGACCGAGGCCGCACCCCGGTGCAGCAGGCAGTCCGTGAACCCACCGGTGCTGGACCCCACGTCGATGGCCCTACAGCCCTCCACGGCGATCCCGAACCGGTCCAGGGCCGCCTCCAGCTTCTGGCCACCGCGGCTCACGTACCGGGCCGGTGGGCCCACCACGACGACGGCCTGCGCCGGATCGACAAGGCGTGCGGCCTTGTCGGCGGGGGCGCCGTCGACCGTCACACGGCCTGCGGCGATCAGGGCCTGGGCCGACGAGCGGCTGCCGACCAGGCCCCTGCGGACCAGCTCCAGGTCGAGGCGTCGGCGTCTGCTCAACCCAGTGCCGCCTCCACCACGGCGGCCAGGTCTGCGTGCACGGAATCAGGGAGTGGGTCGACGGGCAGGTCGTCCTCGGCGAACACTCCCGACATGACGAGGGCGAAGTCCCAGCCCAGCGCCCTGGCCAGCAGGCCGTCGGTGTCGGGGCGGTCACCTACCACGGTGCCGGTGGACCCGGCCACCTCGACCACCAGGTCGCAGATGGGACGGTGGGGCTTGCCGGCAACCTCGGGCACGGCACCTGTCGCCGCCACCAAGGCGGCCACGATCGCACCGCAGCCCGGCCTGATTCCGTCGTCGGCAGGCCATGTCGCGTCCTCGTTCGTGGCCAGGATGCGGGCACCACCCAGCACCGCCCGAACCGCAGCGGTCAGGCGCCAGTAGTCGAAGTCCTCGTGGAACCCCACGACCACCGTGTCGGCCGGCCCCTCGCGGACCACCCTCGCACCACGGGCCTCGAGCTCCTCACGTGCGCCCGGGCCGCAGAGGCCCAGCACCGTCTCACCGGGCTCCACCATCCGGGCCGCCGCCATACCCGAGGTGATGACGCCGCCCATGGCGTCGATACCGTGCTCGGCCAGCTTGGCCTCGACCTCGACGACCCTGCGACCCGAATTGTTGGTCACGAAGAGGACCTGCTCGCCGGCGGCCTGCAGTCGGGCCACGGCTACGGCGGAACCGGGGATGCCGTCGGCCCCCAACCAGATGACCCCGTCCAGGTCCAGCGCCCAACTCACGGGGACAGCCGGCTCACGCCGACAGCCGGTTCATGCGGCAGGCACCGGGCCCACACCCGGCGCGCTCAGACCTCCCACGTGGGCTGGGAACGCAGCAGGGCCGCCAGGTCGCCTTTGCCCCGCCTGTCGGTGACCTCGGCTATCTGGTCGCTGACCATGTGGCCGTACTCGTCACGCGGACAGGAGCGGAACACCCCGATGGGCGTCGGCGTATGGGGGCCCTCGGCAAGGCGCGACAGGGAGAAGGCCGTCGACGGGTCAGCCGTGGTCTCGTCGTGCACCAGCAGGGCGTCGACACCGACGTCGGCCACCTCGACGATCTGGACGCCACCGGGACGGCGGGAGACCCCGAACTGCTGCTCTTTGCCGAACCTGATCGGCTCACCGTGGCGCAGGTCGATCAGCATGTCTTCGCGGACGTCCTTCCTCGTTATGTCGCCGAACGCCCCGTCGTTGAAGACGTTGCAGTTCTGGTACACCTCGACCAGCGCCGCACCGTCATGGTCGAACACGCGTCGGAATACCTCCTGCATGTGGCGCCGGTCCAGATCGTGTGTGCGGGCCACGAAACTGGCTTCGGCCCCCAGGGCCAGGCTGACCGGGTTGAACGGCCTGGCGGTGGCGCCGATGGGCGACGATTTGGTGATCTTGCCGATCTCGCTGGTCGGCGAGTACTGGCCCTTGGTGAGGCCGTAGATCTGGTTGTTCACCAACATGATGTTCAGGTTGATGTTGCGGCGCAGCGCATGGATCAGGTGGTTGCCGCCGATCGACAGCATGTCGCCGTCACCGCCGACGACCCAGATGTCCAGGTCGGGGCGGGTCATCGCCAGGCCCGTGGCGAACGCCGGCGACCGGCCATGGATGGTGTGCACCCCGTAGGTGTCCATGTAGTAGGGGAAGCGCGCGGCGCAGCCGATGCCCGAGATGAACACCGTGTTCTCCCTGCGCACCCCCAGTTCGGGGAGCAGGAGCTGGACGGCGGTGAGGATCGAGTAGTCGCCACAACCGGGGCACCAGCGGACCTCCTGGTCGCTCTGCCAGTCGGAACGCTTGGTGGCCGGAACCTCGCCCACGTCGGTGGTCGCGATACCTAGTACGTCAGTCATCGAGCGCCCCCAGGGTGACCTGTTCGATCTCGCCGGCCGTGAACGGCTGGCCCGTCACCTTGCTGATCGCACGTGCGTCTACGAGGTATTCGGACCGGACGATCTTCACCAACTGCCCCATGTTCATCTCGGGCACCAGGATCTTGCGGTGCCTGCGCAGGACCTCGCCGAGGTTCTCCGGCAACGGGTTGAGGTGGGTCAGGTGCACCTGGGCGACCTTGTGGCCGACCCTCGTCAACCGCCGTACGCCACTGGTGATCGCACCCCAGGTGGATCCCCAGCCCAGCACCAGCACGTCGGCGTCCGGGTCTCCGACCACCTCCACGTCGGGCACCTCGATCCGCGCGATGCGCTCGGCCCTGACGGCGACCATGTGGGCGTGGTTCTCAGGGTCGTAGCTGACGTTGCCCGAGCCGTCCTGCTTCTCGATGCCGCCGATGCGGTGCATGAGACCGGGCGTGCCCGGCAGTGCCAACGGGCGTACCAGCATGTCGTCGCGCAGGTACGGCCAGAACTCTGGCTCGCCGTCGGCGCCCACGTGGTTGAACCCGGTTGCGAATTCGACGGGGATGCGGGCCAGGGAGTCGACGTCGGGGAGCCGCCACGGCTCGGACCCGTTGGCCAGGTACCCGTCGGACAGCAGTATCACCGGGGTGCGGTAGGTGAGCGCTATGCGTGACGCCTCGATCGCCACCGCGAAGCAGTCGGACGGTGTGCGGGCTGCCACGATCGGGAGCGGCGACTCGCCGTGCCGGCCGTACATGGCCATGAGCAGGTCGCCGGCCTCGGTCTTCGTCGGCAGCCCTGTGGAGGGACCACCACGTTGGATGTCGATGATCAGCAGGGGCAGCTCGAGGCTGACAGCCAGGCTGATGGTCTCGGACTTGAGCGCAATGCCGGGACCACTCGACGCGGTCACGCCCAGGCAGCCACCGTAGGAGGCCCCCAGCGCCGCACCCACCGCGGCGATCTCGTCCTCGGCCTGGAACGCAGTCACCCCGAACGACTTGTGCCTGGAGAGTTCGTGGAGGATGTCGCTTGCCGGCGTGATCGGATACGACCCCAGGAACACGGGCAGGCCCGACAGCTCGCCTGCGGCCACGAGGCCCCAGGCCAGGGCCATGTTGCCGCTGATGTTGGTGTAGGTGCCCGGCTCATGCGGTGCCGCATTCACGACGACCTGCTGGTGGCCCAGTTCGGCGGTCTCGCCGAAGGCGTGGCCGGCGGCGAAGGCGGCCCTGTTGGCGGCGATGATCAGCTCACGGCCCGCGAACTTGGCGTCGATCCAGTCGAGGGTCGGTTGGGTGGGCCGGCTGTACATCCACGAGACCAGGCCCAGGGCGAAGAAGTTCTTGGACCTCTCCGCATCGCGGGTCTTCACCCCCAGGTCCTTGCAGACACCCTTGGTGAGGCTGGTCATCGGCGCTGTTATGAGCCGGTAGCCGTCCAGCTCGTGGCCCTCGAGCGGATTGCTCTCGTACCCTGCCTTGGCCAGGTTCCGCTCCTCGAAGCTGTCGGCGTTCACGATGAGCGTTCCGCCCGGAACCAGCAGGTGGAGATCGGACTTCAGGGCCGCCGGGTTCATCGCCACGAGCACGTCGGGCGCGTCACCCGGCGTCATGATGTCGTGGTCCGAGATCTGGACCTGGAAGGCCGACACCCCCGCAAGGGTTCCGGCCGGGGCGCGGATCTCCGCCGGGTACTCGGGGAGGGTGGCGAGGTCGTTGCCGAACAGGGCGCTGGCGCTGGTGAACCTGTCACCGGTCAGCTGCATGCCGTCACCGGAATCGCCGGCGAAGCGGATGACGAGCTTGTCGACAGCGGGAACTGACGGTTGTACCGCCGTGTCGCTCAAATCTGGTTACCTACCGTCTCATGCTCTCGGGCCCGGCGCCATTGCCGGTCGTGGCCTGCACGCGCCCCACCATAACCACGCACGCGGACAAGACTGATGATCGGGGACCGCTCTGCGTGGGACATCCGTCACACCCTCCCGGGACGCGGATCAGTCGCCCTGAGCGCCCTCTGTGCGGTAGTCGCCGAAGGGCTCGTCACGCTCCTGGAGGGCGCTCGTGAGGCCCTTCTCTCCGACCGAGGCTATGAAGTCCGTGAGGGACCGCGTGTGTGAGCCGAGCGCACACAACTCGGTGCCGGCCCGGATACCGGCCCTCATTCCCATGTGGTCCATCTGCCTGTGCACCGCCCGCTTGTTCATCTGCACCACCTCGGCCGGAATCGCACAGATGCGACGGGCCACCCCGAGCACCGCCGCCTCGAGGTCCCCGGCGGGATGGGCGGCGTTGGCCCACCCCAGCCGGACCGCCTCGACGCCGGTCACGGAGTCGCCGGTGACCATCATCTCCATGGCCGCCCGCATGCCCATGAGCCAGGGGTGGAAGTGCATGTCGGGCACCCCGAACCTGACCGCCGGATAGCCGATCGTGGCGTCGTCGGCCACGTAGACGAGGTCGCAGCCGGTGGCCAGTTCGCTGCCACCGGCCAGGCAGTAGCCGTGGACCTGGGCGATGACCGGCTTGGCCAGGTCCCAGATGCCCATCCATCCCTCTGTGACGTGCCGCGGCCACGAGCCGTCACCACCAGGGGTGTAGAACGGCCTCTCCAGCCCCTCGTTGCCTCCACCCAGGTCGTAGCCGGCAGAGAAGCACGTACCGGCGCCCCGGATGATCGTGACCCTCACATCGGGGTCCTGGTCGTTGGCAGCGAGCGTGTCCAGGATCGCTCCGCGCAGGGTGTGGATGAGGGAGTTGCGCTTCTCGGGACGGTTCATCGTTATCCGGCTGACACCGGACTCGGGCTGGTCGACGATGATCACGTCGGTCGTCATCTGTGGCTCCCCGGTGGGCGGACTCCGCTGCAGCGCGCTACGACGTGGCTGTCTACCAGCCCTGCTCAGGCAAGGCCTATGTCGGTGTCCAGGTAGACGTCCTGGACGGCGTTGAGCAGGTCGACCCCCTCGGACCTGGGCCGCTGGAAGGCCTTCCGCCCGCTGATGAGGCCCATGCCGCCTGCCCGCTTGTTGATCACCGCCGTACGAACCGCCTCGGCCAGGTCGCCGACCCCCGAGGAGGCGCCGCCACTGTTGATGAGGCCTATGCGGCCCATGTAGCAGTTGACCACCTGCCAGCGGCAGAGGTCGATCGGGTGGTCGGTGGTGAGCTCGTCGTAGACCAGCGGATGCGTCTTGCCGAAGCCCGGCAGGGCCGTGTAGCCGCCGTTGTTGTCGGGCAGCTTCTGCTTGATGATGTCGGCCTGGATCGTTACACCGAGGTGGTTGGCCTGGCCGGTCAGGTCGGCGGCACCGTGGTAGTCGGTGCCGTCCACCTTGAACCCCGGGTTGCGCAGGTAGCACCACAGCACCGTGAACATGCCCAACTCGTGGGCCCGGCCGAAGGCCTCGCTGACCTCCTGGATCTGCCGGGTGGACTCCTCGGACCCGAAGTAGACGGTGGCCCCCACCCCGGCGGCGCCCAGGTCGTAGGCCTGGTCCACGGAGCCGTACATGACCTGGTCGAAGCGGTTGGGCAGGGTGAGGAGCTCATTGTGGTTCAGCTTGACGATGAACGGGATGCGGTGGGCGAACCTACGCGACACGGCGCCGAGCACGCCGAAGGTGGATGCGACGGCGTTGCAGCCACCCTCGACGGCCAGCTCCACGATGTTGGCCGGGTCGAAGTAGGCGGGGTTCGGTGCGAACGAGGCTGCGCCCGAGTGCTCTATGCCCTGGTCGACCGGCAGGATCGACACGTAGCCGGTGCCGCCCAGGCGACCGTGGTCGAACAGCGACTGGAGGCTGCGCAGCACCTGGGGCGAGCGGTCGGACTGCACCAGCACATCGCCTATGTAGTCGGGCCCGGGCGACGTCAGCGAGGCAGCCGGGACGCCCGTCGCCTCGTGCTCCAACAGGTAGGCGGCGTCCTCGCCGAGCAGGGTCTCGATGTCCACCTGGATGCTCCTGGACTCTGGATGGTCGGATTCTGGCAATCGGTTACCCGTGGACCTGTTCGGCCGCGGCACCGGTTCACCATACGCCGACCACCGGTGCCCGCGGAGCCGGGATTCCACGCGGAGCGACCGGGGATTCCGGCGGCACGCGCCCGACGCCGATCAGCCTGCCGCTGCCTCCAGTCGTATCAAGGTCGATCCGAGCAGCCTTGCCACGCGCTTGCGGTTCCGGACCGACACGACGTGGTCCGCAACCACCTCGGTCCGGCTGACCGTGGCGCCCCCGGTGCTGAAGAACCGTCGGCGCACCCGGCCGACCAAGACCACCCGCGCTCCGGCCCGCAGCGAGGCCTCCGAGGCGGTCGGGTCGAAGCGCACCACCGGCACCGTGTCGGTTGTGTCGCCGTCGCGCACGGTCACCTCGTAGCGCAGCAGCACGCTGCCTGACTCCAGGTCGAGGGGTCTGGGGTCGCTGCTCAACTCACCGACCAGGACCCCCAGGTTGCAGTCGAACGGCCCGGGCTCGGGGATGGAGGTCTCTCTGGTCGCCATGGCCGGCTCCCTTCACGGGGCTCGGGGAGTGGTCTGCTCCCGGAGCCTGTTGTGTTCCCGGGGAAGGCTGGAGGGGGGAGGCCTACAGGACGACTATGGGTACAGCCTGTGACAGGCGACCCGGGGGGATCTGGCCGGTGGCCTCAGCCGAGGGCCCGCAACCGGTCAGCCACGTCCACGAAGTCGCGCTCGTTGCCGGCTATCCACCGGAACAACTCACGCGACCTCGGCATCGCGCCGGACCGCTCGTAGAGGTCGGCCAGGGCGTATGCCCGTCGGAGGTGGTGGTCACGTGGCCGCTTGGGAACGGACCATCCCCGTTCCAGGAGGCGCAACGCCTCGGCGATCTTCCCCTGGTCGGTCAGCGCACCGGCTGCGACCAGCCTGCCCTCGGTCACCAGGGCGGCGCTCGGTGAGGCCTCGCGCAACTCGGTCCATAGAGCATCCACGTCGGCCCAGCGACCCAGTGCCCGGTAGCAGTCGGCCAGCACCGGATGCTGCTCCGTACCACCCGTCAGGTCCCTGAACGACTCCAGCCGCTTGGCCGCTGCCCGCCAGTGCCCGAGGCGGTAATGGGTGAGGCCGAGCAGCTCGACCACCTCGACGACCTGTGGAACGCGTTCGACGAGGGAGTTCAGGATGCGCCTGGAGTCCCCGAAGCGCTCGTCCTCGAACGCGCGGGCGGCCTCACGGAGTCGGGATGCGGCACGGGTACCGGCGCGGTCGCCGAGCGCACGCCTGAGGGCCACATCCGAGTCGGGCAGGCGGATCGGCCCCTCGGGGAGCGGCGCCCGATCGAGCACCCGGTACACCCGTGCGGGCCTGGCCGAAGTCGCCCCACGCGCCACCGCGTCGGCGGCCTCCTGGCGCAGCCGGTCCGACCTCTCGGGCTGTGGACGGGTGGGCCTGGTCGTGCGTTCCGCCGTCTGGTCCCGGCGCCAACCGCGGTCCTCGGCCTCCTCCCGCTCCAGGCGGCCCGCGGCCCGGCGGGCCACACCGCCCCAGTTCCTGGGGCCGGCATCGTCGGGTTGCCGCCGTCGTCGATCCGGACGCTTGTCGTCGGGACGGCCACCGGGCCGCCCCGGGGAGCGGCCCCCATCGCGACGGCTGCTCCCGGACCCCCTCGAATCCCGGGAATCGGAGTCACGGCCCCTGTACCCGGACCCACGGCCCTTGCGGCCCCCCCCGCCGCCGCCGCGAGGACCCGATCCGGAGCCGGACCGGCCACGGCGGGAGTCGCCCCCCTGACGGGAGGATCGGCGATCCTGCGGCGGGGACATGGGGC
>DQOF01000179.1 GCA_015658775.1 Acidimicrobiia bacterium
CACCGGGTTCGACCGCATCGTGCCGGTGCGAGAATCGGTCGAGGAGGCCGTGCTGGCGCTGGGTGAGGACGACGCCGGCTGAGCGCACGCCGGCACCCTCCCAGACAATGAACCCGTTACGCGTCCGGTCGCGACGCCTTCGCGCGTTCCGTCGGCTGGTGCTCGGCGTCGGCGTGGCAGCGCTCGGCCTGATGGGTGTGACGGGGCCTGTCGCCGCCCACGGGTCGGACCACGAGAACGAGGTGCTCACCGTCGAGGTGGTCGAGGTCAGCGGTCTGCTCGACCCCGTGATGGCAGCGATGATGGCCGACACCTTGCGGGGCATCGACCCGGTGACGACCCTCGCGGTCGTGTTCCGGGTCGACAGTCCCGGAGCCGTCGTCGAGGACGCGGATCTCGTCGCCCTGGCGGACCTGATTGTCGGTGCGCCGGTGACCATCTCCTTCTGGATCGGTCCGTCCGGTGCTGAGGCGACCGGTCGGGTGGGACAACTCGTGGCGCTCGGTGATGACATCGGGATCGCTCCCGGCTCCCACATCGGAGACTTCGGAGACCCGGCTCTGCCCGCTGACCGGTTCGGAGCGCCGTTCGGATGGGTCGCCGACCGGGGTCCGGTCGGCTACGCACAGGCCGTCGAGATGGGCATCGCCCGTTCTTCACCGGTACTGCTCGAGCACCTCGTGGGCCTCGACGGGTTCGAGGTCAGGACCGACGAGTCCGGTGGGCGACCGACCGTGGAGCCTGTGACCCGGACCCGGTTCCACCAGTTGGGCATCGTCGACCAGCTCTTCCACACCGTGGCCAGCCCGGCCGCGGCCTACCTGCTGCTGCTGGTCGGGATGGGCCTCCTGGTCTTCGAGCTGTTCACCGCCGGGGTCGGAATCGCCGGCCTTATCGGTGCCGTCTCCCTGTTGCTGGGTGGCTACGGCGTGGCCGTGCTGCCCGGCCGGGCCTGGGCCGTCGGTGTGCTGGTGTTCGCAATGGTGGGTTTCGCCATCGACGTCCAGACCGGTGTGCCACGCCTGTGGACGGTCATGGGAACGGTCAGCCTGGTGGTCGGTTCGGTCTTCCTCTTCGACGGCACGCCCGTTCCGTGGATAGCGCTGTGCGCCGGGATCGTCGGCACGGTGCTGGCCATGGCCGGTGGTATGCCGACGATGGTGCGTACCCGGTTCTCGACGCCGACCATCGGCCGGGAGTGGATGATCGGGGAGAGCGGAGAGGCCGTCGACCGGTTGTCGCCCAACGGCACCGTTGAGGTCCGTGCGGCGGTCTGGAAGGCCAGAACGAACCGGGCAACCCCTGTCGAGCCCGGCGAACCCATCCGGGTTGTGGCCGTCGAGGGCCTGTGGCTCGAGGTGGAGCCGGAGGTCGGGGCCGCACGGGACCATCGCAGGCGTGCGGAGCGGGCCTGACACTCCACCCCGCATGTGGAGTCCGGCCTCTCACGGCAGCAGATATCCGATGTGCCCCTTGTGGGGTGTCACCCGGCCGCTCTAGGTTCGGTCCCGTCAACAGCGTTTGCGAGTATGGGGGTGACGGGTGGCTGGTGCACTCATCCGGCTTGACTGGCGGGACAGGGCCGCATGCCGTGGGCCCCAGGCGAGGGAGTTCTACCCGCCCGGCCGCGGCGAGAGGCGCGACGAGAAGTACAGGCGGGAGTTGCGGGCCAAGGATGTCTGTTCCAGGTGCCCCGTCGTGGACGACTGCCTCGAGTACGCCGTCGGAATCCGTGAGACCCACGGCATCTGGGGTGGCACCAGTGAGGTCGAACGCAGGGTGCTCATCGGGCTCTCCGCCTGACCGGGCCGCCTGATCCGCCCGGTTCAGGCCTCGGTGCCGGTTGACGGAAGGCGGGGTCCGGCGATCCGGACGTCGCCGCGTCTTCTTGTCACCCCGGTTCCGTCCAGTAGGGCCAGGAGCGGCATCGCATGCTTGCGGGTGTTGCCAGCGGCCTCCCTGAAGGTCGACACCGTGAACCCCCCGGGGTCGCCGGCCAGGAGGCGGGCGGCCAGTCTGGCTGCAGCCTCCACGGCCGGGGCGGCGAAGAAGATCCCGTCCTGTTCCACGACCTGGCCGCGCCGGACCAACTCGCGCAGCTCGGCGCGGTCCACGCCGTCGGGGGCCGGTGGGGCGAACGGCGTCGTCGCCAGCACGTCGAGGAACGGGTGGTCGGCCAGGGGGTCTGCGGCGTCCGCCATCACCAGGCGGCCGCCCTCGAACGCTGCGTCGTCGAGCAGGCCGGCCGCCTCCCGCTCATGGTCGTCCAGCGCCGCGAGGTCGAGGCCCATAGGCCCTGCCGTGCGGATGGCATCGCGTAGCCGGTCCAGGGTCGCCTTGAGGACACCCGGGTCCACGACCCACCTGCCCACGTCGGGATCGCGGTTCGTGCCGGTCAGCAGGAACAACTCGTCGGCATCGACCCAGCCCCGTTCCCTGACCACACGATCGACCGACCTGTCGGGTCGTGCCCTGGACGCCCGCTCCCGGGGGTCGACGTCGAGTACCTCGCCGCCTCCGACCGTCTCGGCGCGCCCGCTCTCCCTCAGCACGAACCGGTCGCCGGGAAGAAGTGGCAGGGCCTCGGGGAGGAACAGCCTGACAGACCCCTGCGATCCCGGGTCGAGAGCATCGGGGCCCAGGATCCGCATCCTCACGGGGTGCTCTCCTGCGCCCAGGTAGGCGACGTGGGCGCCGCGGCGCGAGACAGGGTGGTCGAGTCGGCCGAGTACCTGCAGCGAGGCATCCACGACCGTCGTCAGGTGCCATTGGCCCGGCTTCACGAGCACGTCGCCACGCACCACCTCGTCGTGGGCCACGCCGACGAGGTTCAGCGCACACCGGCTGCCCGGCGGCAGTTCGTCGCGCTCGGAGTAGTGGTTCTGAAGTGCCCTGACCCGGACCTTCACCCCCCGGGGATGCAGTTCCAGCTCGTCGTCGACGCGCAGGCTGCCACCGGTGAGGGTGCCTGTCACCACCGTGCCGGCGCCCTTCGCGGCGAATGCCCGGTCCACCCACAGTCTCGGCCGGCCGTGGTCCTCGGCGGTTGGTGTCGATGCCAGCATTTCGTCGATGGCGGACCTGAGGTCGTCCAGCCCGACACCGCTCGGCGCGTCTACGCCGATGACGGGTGCGCCGTCGAGGAACGTGCCGGCCACCTGCTCCTCGATCTCGAGGCGGGCCAACTCGACCAGGTCGGGGTCGGCCGGCCCGATCTTCGTCAGGGCGACGAGGCCGTGTCGCACGCCCAGCAGTTCCAGGATCCGCAGGTGCTCCTCGGACTGCGGCTTCCAGCCCTCGGTGGCGGCCACCACGAACAAGCATGCATCGACCGCGCCCACTCCGGCCAGCATGTTCTTGATGAACCGGACGTGTCCGGGCACGTCGACCAGCGACAGCGTCGCACCTGACGGCAGTGTCGTGACGGCGAATCCCAGGTCGATCGTGAGGCCGCGGGCCTTCTCCTCGGCGAACCGGTCCGGATCGGTGCCCGTGAGCCCCTTCACCAACGTCGACTTGCCGTGGTCGACGTGGCCGGCGGTCGCGACTACGTGCATGGCTGTCAGCCGATTCGGTCGAGCGCCGCTCGCAGGACGTCGTCGTCGTCGGGGTGCACCGTCCGCAGGTCGATCACCGTGGTGCCATCGGTCACCCTGGCGATGACCGGTGGCGTTCCGGCCCGCAACTCGGCCACGCGGTCGCCTGGCAGCACCAGCCCTGCCGAGGGAATTTCGACGCCGGGGAGTGTGCCGCCGCCTGGCACCGCCGTCGTGTCGGCCGCCAGGTCGGGGTCGATCGCCGCCGCCCGTTCCCTGAGGGTGTCGACAGGAACGGTGGCCATCCTCCAGAACGGGATGGCGTCGCCGTCGCGGGCCAGGTACGCCAAGGCCAGTTCCTGGAGGGAGCCCAGCACGAGGCTGCCGGGTCGCAGCGCCCGGGCCAGGGGATGCGCGGCGCACGCGGCCACGAGGTCGGCGCGCCCTGCGATGATGCCGGCCTGCGGGCCTCCGAGCAGCTTGTCGCCCGAGAAGGTCACCAGGTCGGCTCCGGCCTCAAGCGTCTGGCGGGCGGCAGGTTCGCCCTCCAGCCATGACGGAGGCCCGGCGTCCATCCACGGGCAGGCGGTGTCGAGCAGTCCCGAACCGATGTCGGCGACGACAGGCACTCCGAGGCCCGTCAGGTCCGCGACCTGGACGGTCTCGGTGAACCCCGTCATGCGGTAGTTGGAGCGGTGGACGCTGAGGGCCAGGGCGACACCGCCGTCGCCGATGGCGGTCTCGAAGTCCGAACGGCGGGTGCGGTTGGTGGTTCCCACCTCGACCAGTCGGACACCGGACTGTTCCATCACCTCGGGAATCCGGAACCCGCCACCGATCTCGACCAGCTCTCCACGGGAGATCACGACGCCCCTGCCGGCGGCGAGGGCGGCAAGCGCCAACATGACCGCCGAAGCGCAGTTGTTGACCACGATCGCCGACTCTGCGCCACAGGCGCGTGCCAGGAGCCGGGGGGCACGGTCCTGGCGAGATCCCCGCAGGCCGGTGTCGAGGTCCATCTCCAGGTTGGAGTAACGGGTGGCCCCGGTTCCCGGAACCCCCTCCCAGGGTGCCCGACCCAGGTTGGTGTGCAGCAGCACCCCGGTGGCGTTGACCACGCCGACCAGCAGGCTGCGGGCGCGGGCCTCGGCGATGGTCCGGGCCCGTTGTCCGGCATCGGACGGGTCCCCGTCGGCGACGGCCGCCCGGGCGGCGTCCACGAGCAGGGGGTGGGGCAGGCCTGTGTCGGCGATCGAGCGCGCCAGCCGGTCGATCGAGGGTGGGCGCATCCCGTCAGCCGTCGCGTCGTCGTTCATGGGAGGGGGGTCTTGCCCGCGGGGAGCATGGTGGCGCGAGGATACGACCTCCTAGCATGGCGGGCGTGCTGCTGATCCTTTTCCTCCTGTTCCTCGTCACCCCCATCGTCGAGTTGTACCTGATCATCAAGGTCGCGGACGCCACCGGGCTGCTGAACACGGTGGCCCTGCTGATCCTGGTCAGCGTGGTCGGGGCGTGGCTGGTCAGACGCGAGGGGTTGGGCATCCTGCGCCGGGCCCAGCGCGAGTTGAACGAGGGCAGGATTCCGAGCCGTGAGCTGGTCGACGGCCTCCTGGTCCTCTTCGCTGGCGCCCTGATGCTCACCCCGGGTTTCGCAACCGATGCCCTCGGGTTGTCCCTGCTGTTCCCGCCGACCAGGGCGTTGATACGCCTCGTCGTCTCTCGACGGCTCGCCAGCCGGGTGTCCTCGGGCCGACAGGTGGCATGGCAATTCGGATACAGGGGAGGGGAACACATCGTCGAGGCACGCTCTACCGATCAGGGCAGCGGCCCTGACGGGTTGCGGCCACCCGACGGTCGGGCCACCGAATAGGCGCCACCCCGCAGGGTCGCGTCAGTCGACGGCGTCCAGTGCCTCCTCGGCAGCCGCCAGGAGGCGTGCGGTGCAGCCGGCCATCTCGATGGGTGGGGCCGCCTCTGTGACCAGCAACTCGACTATCTCCCGGTAGGCGTCAGCGGCCGGGCCTTCACCGATGGCCACGGGCCTGCCCGTGTCGCCGCCCAGCGCCACTGCTCCGTCGAGTGGGATGCTGCCCAGCAGGGGTACGCCTATGTCGGCTGCGAGGGCACCGCCCCCACCTCGGCCGAACAGGGCGTGCTCCTCGCCGTCCGGCGTCACATATGCGCTCATGTTCTCGATCACGCCGACCACCCGCAGGTAGTTGCTGCGACCCATGTTGGCCACGCGCACGGCGACCTTCTGCGCAGCCAGGGCGGGTGTGGTGACGATGACCATCTCGGCGCGCGGCAGCATCTTGGCCAGCCCCATCTGCACGTCGCCGGTGCCCGGTGGCATGTCGATGAGGAGGTAGTCCATTTCGCCCCAGGCCACGTCCTCGCAGAAGTGCCGGACCGCCCGGTTCAGCATCAGGCCCCGCCACATGAGGGCGGTCTCCTCGCGCTCGACCAGGAACCCCATCGACACGATCTTGAGCAGGCCCGGCCCGACGGACATCTCGATCGGGTTGATCTTGCCTATCTCGGGGGACGCTCCCAGGCGACCCTCCACGCCGAGCATCCTCGGGATCGAGAATCCCCAGATGTCGGCGTCCATGATCCCGACGGTGTATCCCCGTTCGGCCAGGGCGGCGGCCATGTTGACGGTCACCGACGACTTGCCCACGCCGCCCTTGCCCGAGGCGATCATCAGCACCTTGGTGGTGGCCGGGATCTCGGTGTCGGGTGCGTTCTGGCTGACGTTCCAGCGGGCCTTGGCCATCGTGGCGGCCTTCTCCTCCTGGGTGAGCTCGGTCCAGGTGAGGTGCACCCGGCTCACCCCGGGCAGGCTGCCGACCCGGGCCCGCACGTCACGCTGGATCTGTGCACGCAGCGGGCAGCCCGACGTGGTGAGGGCGATGGTGACGTCCACCAGGCCGTCGGAGTCGACGGTGACCGCCTTGGCCATTCCCAGTTCCACGATGTCTGAACCCAGCTCAGGGTCGATGACACCGCGCAGCAGCGCAAACACCTGTTCCTCGGAGGGAGGCTCGTCGGAGGCGCGGCTCTCGTGGGAATGCTCGGTGGAAGGCGTCCCACGCATACGTCGATCCTACGGCCGTGTCCACGTGTTCGAT
The DNA here is from genome assembly GCA_015658775.1 of Acidimicrobiia bacterium. GTDB lineage: Bacteria > Actinomycetota > Acidimicrobiia > Acidimicrobiales > MedAcidi-G1 > UBA3125. The sequence continues at coordinate 6,668 of DQOF01000179.1, forward strand.
CCGACTCCCGTGGTGCCGACACCCGGGGCTAGGTGTCGGCGCTGGTTGGTTGGTACACTCACAGGTACAGATCGATGGCGATTGGGGTTGTACCCAGCGGCCCGACCCGATGACGAATGGGGACACGATGATCACGCTTACCGAAACCGCCACCACCAAGGTCGGCGAGTTGATTGCGAGCGAGGACGAGGCAGGCATGGCGCTGCGCGTGGCGGTCCGCCCCGGCGGATGTTCAGGGTTCAGCTACGAGATGTACTTCGACACGGACAAGGCAG
>DQOF01000103.1 GCA_015658775.1 Acidimicrobiia bacterium
CCACCGGGTCGCTGTCGCCGGCAGGGTCGCCGTTCAGCCAAACGTGGCACGTGGCCACCTGGGCTGCGAAGGCCGAGCCGTACCGCTCGCAGGCGGCGGCAACCACGCCGCCGACCGTCGATCCGGGTACCTCGACCCTGCCCGTGCCGGCCGCTACCCGCACCGAGGCGAAGAGACGCAACATTGCCATGCCGCCAGTGTAGGGAGACGACCTCCCGGGTCCGAATGTCGGGCTCGGCCCGCCCGGGCAGCCGGTACCGTCGGCGCCTGTGACGCGCATGCTCCTCGTACGCCACGGCCAGTCCGAGTGGAACGCCGTCGGCCGGTGGCAGGGCCAGGCCGATCCGGTGCTCACCGATCTGGGCCGCGACCAGGCTTCGGCGGCCGCTCGGTCACGGTCGCTCGGCTCGTTCGACGCCGTCGTCTCCTCGCCGCTCCAGCGGTCCGTGGACACTGCGACGGTGCTAGCCGATGCGATAGGCGTGGGGCCCGTGTTGACGGACGCGGGGCTGATGGAACGCGACGCCGGGCCGTGGCAGGGACTGACCCGCGCCCAGATCGAGGAGGCCTGGCCGGGCATGCTCGCATCGGGCGACCGGCCCGACGGCTACGAGCGGGATGGGGCCCTTCTGGCCCGGGTGATGCCGGCGCTGGCCGGGGTCGCCGACATGGTCGCCGGCGGCTCAGCCCTCGTCGTCACCCATGCCGGGGTCGTCTACGCCGTCGAGGGGACCTGCGGTGAGCGGATGGTGCGCCTCCCCAACCTGGGGGGGCGGTGGCTGGACCTCGACGACGGCAACCTGGTCCTGGGTCCGCGGGTCGACCTGGTACCGGATGCGACGATCCCGGACCTTCTCTGAGCCGATCCTCAGGCGCTGCCGGCGTCTCCGTCCGGCTCGCCCTCCAGGTCGCCGACCAGCCGGTCGTAGGCGTCCAGGTCGCCGGCGTCGACGTGCTCCATAGCCACCTCGATGACCGCGAGGTCGGCTTCCAGCTGGTCGAGTTCCCCGTCTCGGTACGGCTCGTCGTCGGTCGGGATCCCGGGTTCGACGGCTGGATCGGTCACGGCGGCGACAGTACCGCCGTCCGGGACCCACTGCGTCGATCCTGTCGGCTCGGTCGGGCCGCTTCTGTCGGGCCGGGCGTCACCGTCGTCCCGTCGGACCCAGCACCCTGTCCAGGTACTCGTTGGCGAACCGCCCCCGGGGGTCCAGGCGGGCACGCGCTGCCTGGAACCTGTCCCACTGCGGATAGCGGTCCGCCAGGGTGCCCACGGTCTGGAAGTGCAGTTTCCCCCAGTGTGGTCGGCCGTCGTAGTCGTCCATGATCGCCTCCACGCCCCTGAAGTAGTCCTCGTAGGGGGTGCGACGGAACACGTGGACGGCGATGTAGGCGGTGGGGCGTCCCGACGAGGTGCTCAGAGGGATGTCGTCGGAGCCCAGGACCCGGAACTCGATCGGGAAGCTGATCGGCCGACCCAGGCTCTCGACATGCTCCCTGACGCGACGGAACGCCTCGATTCCGTGTTGGGCCGGCACCCCGTACTCCATCTCGTAGAACCGCACCCGGCGGGGGCTGGCGAACACCTCGTGGCTGGTCATGAGGTATTCGGCCCGGCCTCCCTCGGATGCCACGAGCCCGTTCAGCCTGGGCACCAGGGCCGGCGCCAACCGGCCTATGTGGTTGAAGGTGCCGAAGACGGCGTTCTCCATGAGCTCCCTGTTCTTGAAGCGCTTCCAGCGGCGACGGACGGCGTGTCGACGGTTCCTCGCCGGCGGTGGAGCGTCGGAGGTGCGCGTGTTGCGCTTCAGTAGCGCCAGACCGGTGTGGGGCATCCAGAAGAACTCGACATGGTCGGTGGACCCTGCCCACCCGTCGAAGCCGTCGAGTACCTCGTCGAGTGGCAGGACCTCCTCTACGGCATGGAGGTTGAACGCCGGCACGCACTGCAGGGTCACCTCGGTGACCACGCCGAGGGCGCCGAGGCCGACCCGTGCCACCTCGAGCAGGTCGGGATCGTGGTCTGCATCGAGGACGACGACCGAACCGTCACCGGCGACGAGGCGCAGGCCGACCACCGCGGTGGCCATGCCCTGGAAGCCGAGGCCCGTCCCGTGCGTGGAGGTGGAGATGGCACCGGCAACCGACTGGTAGGCGATGTCCCCAAGGTTGGGTATGGCCAGACCCGCGGCGTCGAGCATGGGGTTCAGGTCGAACAGCCTGATGCCCGCCTCGACCCGGACGCGCCCGGTGTCGTGGTCGACGTCGACGACCGCTGCCAGGTCGTCGAGGGTGACGAGAACATCGTCGGTCCGGGCGATGGCAGTGAACGAGTGCCCGGCGCCGACCACCTTCACCCTGCGCCCATTGGCGGTCGCCTCCCGGACGAGCGCCACCACCTCGGCCTCGGTGCGTGGTCGACCGATCAGGGTGGGCCTGGAACGCTGGTTCCCCGCCCAGTTCCGCCAGGTGCCGTTGGGGCTGATCCGGCTCACGGGTTCACCAGCCCCGCAGGTCCACCGACCAGGTCTCGAGCACCTCGGCGTCGCCGCCGCCAGTCGGATTGTCAACAAGGTGGAGGCGTGCGTGCTTGGAGATCGTGGGGTCTATGTGGGCAGGTCG
>DQOF01000196.1 GCA_015658775.1 Acidimicrobiia bacterium
CAGCAGGTGCACAGCCGACGTTGGGCGAGGCCACGGATGGTGATCTGTGTCCCATCGGGCGTCACCGGCGTCGAGCGCCGGGCGGTCCAGGAGGCCGCCGAGTACGCCGGGGCCAGGGCGCCCACGTACGTCATCGAGGAGCCCATAGCCGCCGCCATCGGAGCAGGGCTGGACATAGCGGCTCCTAGCGGCACCATGATCGTCGACATCGGCGGCGGTACGACCGAGGTGGCGGTCCTCTCACTTGGTGGGGTCGTCGTCAGCCAGTCGTCGCGGATCGGCGGCGACGAGTTGGACGAGGCGGTGGTCCAGTTCATGAAGAAGGAGCACGGCCTGACCATAGGAAGCCGGTCCGCGGAGGAGATCAAGATGGCGCTCGGCTCGGCTGTCCCGCTGGTGGACGAGGTCAGGGCCGAGGTGCGCGGCAGGGACCTCGTCAGCGGCCTCCCGCGGCGACTCGTCATCTCGAGCAGCGAGGTGCGCGAGGCCATCGTGGAACCTGTGGCATCTATTGTCGACACGGTGAAGTCCACCCTCGACCGGACCCCGCCGGAGTTGGCCGCCGACATCATGGAGAACGGCATCGTGCTGGCGGGTGGTGGTGCCCTCCTGGTCGGGCTGCGTGAGCTGGTCGAGGCCGAGACGGGGATGCCGGTACGGTTGGCCCCCGATCCGCACCTTGCGGTCGTCCTGGGAGCCGGTCGGGCACTCGAGGAGTTCGACCTGTACGGCGAGCTCATCCTGAGCGACGGCTTCGAGTAGCCCATGGCGGCCCAGCGGTCCGCCGATCGGCCCCGCCCCACCCTCCTGATACTGCTGGTCGCCGCCCTCACGCTGCTCACCCTTCAGTTCCGCGGCTTCCAGCCGCTGGATGCGTTCCAACAGGGGGTCAGGGACATCCTCAGCCCGGTCCGTTCGCTGGTCGACCGGATGACCGACCCGGTCGAGACCGCCTGGAACGGGATCTTCGGGTACGAGGACCTCCTCATGGAGAACGATCGCTTGCAGGTCGAGTTGGCCCGGATGCGTGGCCGCCTCCTGACCGACGAGGCCGACGCCGAACTGCTCGACCGCCTGCTCCACGAGGTCGACATCGCCTACACCGATCTCGAGACGGCCGTCGTCCGCATCCTCGGGACGCCGCCGGGAAACTTCTCGACCCACACCATCGAGGTCGACAAGGGCAGCGACGACGGGCTGGAGGAGGGCATGGCCGTGGTGACCGGAGCAGGGCTGGTCGGCCGCCTGCAGCAGGTGGACCGCTCCAGGTCCGTGGTGCAACTCGCCACCCATCCGGACTTCAGGGTGGGTGTGCGCCTGGTCGCCTCACAGGACGAGGGGTTGGCCCGCGGAACCGGGGTGGACGGCCTGGTGCGGATCGAGTCCGGGATACGCACCGACGCGGTGGTCGCCCTCGACGAGGTGGTGGTCACCTCGGGCGGCAGGAGCCTCTTCCCGGCCGACATCCCGGTCGGACGGGTACTGGACCCCGATGACGGAGCCGACTACGGGCGGTCGATAACGGTCGGGTTGGCGGCACGCCTCGAGAACCTGAGCTTCCTGAACGTGCTTGCCCGCTCGCCCGGTGACCGGGATTCGCGATGAGTGGCCGGATCCGGGTGGCCGCACTGTTGCTCACGGGCCTGGTGGTGCAGGCGACTCTGTTCACGGAGATCCGGGTGCAGGGCGCCTCGGTCGAGTTGATGATGCTGATGGCGATCCTGGCCGGCTTCCACGGAGGCCCCCAGCGGGGGGCGATCGTGGCCTTCTGCGCCGGCCTGCTCCAGGACTCGATCGCAGCCACGCCGCTGGGGCTGCACGCCCTGGTCTTCCCTCCCCTGGCCGTGGCCGTGAGCAGCCTGGAGCAGCGCATGCTGCGGTCCACCCCGGCGACCGACGCCCTTGCCCTTGCCGCTGCAATCGCCTGCGGTCTGACCGCCGTCGCCATGGCGGGACAGGTGTTCGGCCTGGCGACCTTCGACCCTGACACCGTCCTCGAGCGGGCCCTGGTCGTCACAGCGATCACCGTCGCCGTTGCCGCACCGGTGAACCGCGCTGTCCGTTGGGCTGTCACGGGTGGCCTTCCACCCGACATCCAGCTCCGGACCGCCGAGAGTTGACCGACGGCGTGCGTACCCGATGGATGAGATAGCCCGCTTCAGGATGCGGGTCCTGGCCGTGGTGGCCATATCCCTGTTCGCGACCCTGGGGGCACGGCTCTGGTACCTGCAGGTGATGGTGAGCGAGCAGGCGGTGGCCACGGCGGCGTCCAACGTCACACGGGTGGTCGTCGTTCCGGCGCCGCGGGGCCGCATCCTGGACGTCAACGGGCGCGTGCTCGTGGGCAATCGCCTCACCACGATGGTGACGATCAACCCGAGGGAACTCGCCGACTCGGACCTGGACGAGGCGCAGCGTCGCCGGATGCTGACCAGCATCGCCGTCGAGGTGAACAGGTCGGGCCACCTCCTGAAGGTGTCGGACCTCGAGGCGGCCCTGGTCGATCCCACCTTCGGGAACTACGACGACATCCCGATCGCGGTGGACGTGAGCGAGGACCTGCTGGTCTTCTTCGGCGAGCGGGCCGATGGGTATCCCGGGGTGGCCGTGGTGGACAGCTCGGTGCGTGCCTACCTCTACGGCGACCTGGCCACCCATGTACTGGGATGGGTGGGCCCCATCAACGACGCCGAGTTGCGTGCCCGTGAGGGGGCACCCGATAAGGGATATCAGCGGAAGGACGAGATCGGGAAGGCCGGCATCGAGTTGATGTTCGAAGCGGACCTGCGCGGCGTACCAGGCCGTCGGGTCGTGGAGGTGAACCGCCGCGGCGAGGTCCTGCGCGAACGCAAGGACCTGTTCGAGGCTCCGATTCCGGGAGACGACGTGGTGTTGACGCTCGACATCGACGTCCAGTGGCTGGTCGAGACCGAACTGGAGCGCTCCGTCGGGTTGGCCAGGGCGACCCAGCCTGAGCGGGAGGCGGATTCCACGCAGGATCCGCCCGCTTTCGAGGTTCCGGGCGGTGCCGTCGTCGTCCTGGATCCGGTCAACGGGGGGGTCGTCGCCATGGCCTCATACCCCTCGTACGACCCGAACGAGTCGATCGGAGGCTTCTCCATCGAGAGGTGGGCCGAACTGAACGATCCGGCCAACGACCTGCCCATGTTCAACAGGGCGGTACAGGGCGAGTACGCGCCCGGCTCCACCTTCAAGCTGTTCACGGCCCACGCCGCCTGGCACGAAGGGGTGTTCGGGGTGGGCCGGGTGCCGGAGGCCACCGAACTCTGGGACGACCCCGGCTTCTACTTCCTGCAGAGTTGTCGTGGCGATGCCGACGACCTGGAGGAGGTGGGAGGCTGCTACTTCAGGAATGCCGGTAGCAAGACCTACGAGCGGGTCGACCTGCCCCGCAGCCTCACCGTGTCGAGCGACGTCTACTACTACACGATCGGGGAATCGGTCTACATCAACCCCAGGCACAACGACACGGCTATCCAGGACGCCGCCGTCGAGTACGGCCTGAGCCTCCTTACCGGGGTGCCGCTGCCGTTCGAGCAGGCCGGATTCATGCCCACCCCCGCCAACAGGGAACAGCGGCACATCGACTACCCGACGGCCTTCCCCTTCGGCGACTGGTACTCGGGTGACAATGTGAACACTGCGATCGGGCAGGGTGACGTTCTCGTCACGCCTTTGCAGTTGGCCAACGCCTACGCCACGTTCGCCAACGACGGCATCCGGATGGCCCCGAACCTGGTGGCCCGCGTGGTGGGGCGCGACGGCGCGGTCCTGCGTGAGATCGGAACACGTGTCGTCTCGCAGGTGCAGATAGACCCGCTGTTCCGGGAGGCGGTGCTGGAGGGGCTCACCGGGGTGACGGCCGATCCGGAGGGCACCGCCTACGAGGCGTTTAACTCCACTGCCACCAACGGCACCTATTTCCCGTTCGACCTCCACTCCGTTGCCGGAAAGACCGGCACCGCCGAGGTGCGCGGGAGGGCCGACACATCCCTGTTCGCCGCTTTCGGTCCTACCGACTCACCGACCCACGTGGTGGTGGCCGTCCTGGAGGAGGCCGGATTCGGCAGCCGGGTCGCCGCACCCCTGGTGGCCAGGGTGCTGAAAC
>DQOF01000013.1 GCA_015658775.1 Acidimicrobiia bacterium
CCAGGTGCTCGTGGACCGGAGGCTAGACCCCGGTCGTGCACTCGCACGCAACCCGGATTGCTGGTACACCAGTGCGGAGATTGTCAGGGAGCGGTCAGGGAGACCGCCAGAGGGGGAACCACATGGATACGCACGACACGGGAGTGGCTCCAAGCGTCGGAGACGTGGAAGGCGGGTACTTCGTCGGGACAAGGACCTCAGAGCGGTATCCGCTCTGGACCCGTGCCAACGTCGGTGAGGTATTCCCCGACCCGGTGGCGATGGGCACATTCGACCTGGCGTTCCAGAACGAGGACGGCCTCGGCGTGGCCGAGCTGGGTTTCCGGGACGCCTACATCCGCATCGGGGCGTTCACCGAGGAGGAGTTGGACCCCGACAACCCGGTCTTCCTCGGCGTCTTCGGCGGCTACGCCTACCTGAACGCCTCGTTGAGCCGGATATTCGGCGAGCGTGCCCCCGGACTCTCAGCCGAGGTCATCGACCAGCAGTTCTTCGGCACCCAGCCGGGCATCCCAGCCTATGAGGCCCACCCCGACGACCCCTCTCCGGAAGCCACCGAGCGCATCGGCGCCACCTTCCAGTGGGTTCTCACAGCCGACAGCCTCCCCGACGTTCTCGCCGACAGGGAACGGGTGGATGCGCTGTGCGCCAGTCGCCCGGACTTCGCCTCCATGGGCGACCACGAACTCGTCCAGTTCATAGAACACCTCGTCACCGACGGATTCCGCGAACTGTTCGCCCAGCACATCTTCATCACCTTCCTCGCTGCGGTGCCGGCCGGGATCATCACCGAGGTGTGCACAGCGATCGGCAGGCCCCAGGACATCCTCCGCCTCATAGCCGGCCTCGGCGATGTCGAATCGGCGGCCCCGTCGTTGGCGATGTGGACGCTCGGACGGCAGGTGGCCGCCAGCGAGACGCTGACCACCGCCTTCGAAGAAGGCCTCGACGGGCTGGATGCCCGCCTGCGCGACCTGGAGGACGACGACGGACGGGCGTTCGCTGCTGCGTTCGACGACTTCCTGGTGGCCTTCGGCGCCCGGGGGCCGAACGAGTGGGAGTCCAGTTGCCCGACCTGGGAGACCGACCCGGTGCTGGCCCTTGCGGCGATCGACCGGATGCGCCTCTCTCCCGACGATGCCGACCCCGCGACGCGCCATTCGGGACTCGTCGCCGACCGGGAGCGCCTCGGCGCCGAGATAACCGATCTCCTGGCCGGGGACCCCGAGACCCAGGGGCAGTTCGCCGCAGCCCTCCAGTCGGCAAAGGTCTTCCTGCCTGGCCGCGAACGCACCAAGACCAACTGCGTCAGGCACGTCCACGAGATGCGCATGGCCGCACACGAGGTCGGTCGGCGGATGGTCGAGCGTGGGGTCTTCCCGGCTGTCAACAGCTACGGAATGCTGACCTTCAGCGAGTTGCACCAGGCGATCGACGATCCCACCGGCTGGCGTCAGGTGATCCAGGACCGGACCGTCATCTTCGAGCACGCGGGCCAGGTCCAGGAGCCGTTCGTGGTGGTCGGTGAGCCACCCCCGATGGCCGAATGGCCTCGGCGCGATGCCATCACGTACGAGCCGGTCGGACCCGGAGAGTCCATCCAGGGCGTACCCGGCTGCCCGGGCGTCTCCCGGGGACGTGCCCGGGTGGTGATCGACAGCCACGACCCGACCGGACTCGAGCCCGGAGACGTCCTCGTGGCGCCGCTGACCGACCCGTCCTGGACGCCGCTCTTCGTGCCTGCGGCGGGCGTGGTCGTCGACGTCGGAGCGCCACTCAGCCACGCCATCATCGTGAGCCGCGAGCTCGGCATCCCCTGCGTCGTCTCGGCCACAGGGGCCACGCAGCGAATCCCCGACGGCGCCCTCGTGGAGGTGAACGGCGACACAGGCACGGTGACCGTCCTGGAGGCCTGACAACCCGGCCTGGCCTCACAGGATTCCACGACCGGCCCGCCTCCCCCCAAGACTTGCCACGAACTGATAATCACTGTTATTATCAGTTCGTGGACGAAACCCTCACACTCCCGGACAGCAATCAGCAGGAAGACAATCAGCAGGAAGACCTGTCCGAGCGGCTGCTCCACGCCGCAGCCGAGGTGTTCGCCGAGATGGGCTACGAGCGGGCCGGCGTTGCCGAGATCGCCCGTAGGGCCGGGGTCACCACGGGTGCCATATACAGCCGCTACACGGGCAAGGCCGAGCTCCTCCTCGATGCCGTGGACCACCATGTCCCCGACCAGATCGAACAACTTCTGCGCTCAGAGCACCACGACGGGACCGCCACCGACGTCCTGGCCTCCCTCGGAGGCCACCTGCTCGACGACCTTCCCAGTGGATACGGGCTGTTCCTGGAGGCCATCGTGGCAGGCCGCCGTGACCCCGGACTCGCGGCCGCCATCCGTCGCCGTGTCGAGGACGAGGACGCCCGCCTGGCGAAGCTCGTCGACGAGGCAACCACTGACGGCCTCTTCGATCCCGACCTGGACAGGTTCGCTACGGTCCGGCTGGCCCACGCCATCGGCTTCGGCATGACCCTCACCCGGGCGATGGGCCTCAAGATGCCGGCCCCCGAGGCCTGGACAATGCTCATCGACCGCGTCATCGCCGCGGTGGCGGTGCCCGACCCACAACCGACCACAGACCCTTCACAGCAAACGGGAGACCCGAAGTGACCACCACCGAGAACCACATCGCCGAGGAGTACAGCCTGGCGGCCTATGCCAACGACCCCGATCGGATCACCGACTACTCGGTGTGGAACGACGACGTCACCTCGGTGATCCATGCCGTGGAGGACAGCGCCGAGGCCATCTTCACCTGGAACTACGACAAGGGTGAGCGGGCCCAGCTGGACAAGCTCTACGAGAAGGCCAAGACCTCCCAGTGGAACGGCCAGACCGACCTGGACTGGTCCATCGACGTCGACCCCTACAAGACCCTCGCCCCCGCGGACCCGCTGGAGGTGCAGTACTTCGCCGAGAACCCCGAATCGCCAATGCACAAGTTCAACGAGGAGGAGTGGGCCGAGGTCGGCGTCGAGTCCATGAACTGGAGCCTTTCGCAGTTCATGCACGGCGAACAGGGCGCCCTGCTCTGCACGGCCAAGATCGTCGAGACCGTGCCGTGGATCGACGCCAAGTACTACGCGGCCACCCAGGTGGTCGACGAGGCACGCCACGTCGAGGTGTTCGCCCAGTACCTCGACCAGAAGCTGGGCGGTGTCAAGTACCCCTGCAACACCCACCTCGGCCTGCTGCTGGACGACATCATCAACGACAGCCGCTGGGACATGACCTACCTGGGCATGCAGATCATGGTAGAGGGCCTGGCGCTGGCCGCCTTCGGCTTCATGCACCAGACGACCGAGGAACCCCTCCTCAAGAAGCTGCTCCGCTACGTCATGAGCGACGAGGCCCGCCACGTGGCCTTCGGCGTGATCAGCCTCAAGGAGGTCTACCAGGAACTGACTGTCGCCGAACTGCGTGACCGCCAGGAGTTCGCCTTCGAGGCCGCACTGCGCATGCGCGACCGCTTCATGCGCCAGGAGATGTGGGAGCGCTTCGGGATCGACGTCAAGGAGATGGTCAGGTTCACCCTCGCCATGCCGGACGAATTGCGCGTGTTCCAGCGCCTGCTGTTCTCCAAGATCGTCCCCAACTGCAAGAAGTTGGGCCTGCTGGACGCCGGCGACGGATGGCTGCGTGACCGGTTCACCGACATCGGCGTCATCGAGTTCGAGAACTGGGTCGACACCGCCGACGAGTACGCCGACCTGGACGAGGTCGCCAAGGACCGCGAGGCCGTGGCCGGTTAGGTCGGCCCACTAGGTCGGCTGGTCAGCCTGCAGGTGGCGGCGGATCACCTCGTCGATCACGAACCGCAGGAATTTCTCCGAGAACACGGGATCGATCCCCGCTGCCTGCGCCAGGCCGCGCATCCGCTCGATCTGCTCGGCCTCCCGCTCGGGATCGGCCGGCGGTAGCCCGACCCTGGCCTTGTAGGTGCCCACCTGCTGTGTGATCCTGAACCGCTCGGCCAACAGGTCGATGAGGGCTGCGTCGATGTTGTCGATGCTCGAACGGAACTCGCCCAGCACCTGGTCCTGACCCTGCTCATCCCGGCCCTGCCCACCAGATGGGTGGCCCATCATCGCCCCTGCCCTGTCATCGCCCTTCCCGATCTACCGGCTTCCCGGCTCTTGTACAGTGGGCGAAGCGTAGGCGCTGCCGCCGACCTCCCCACGGATAATCTCGACCCGCACCAACCACACAGCCCAGCAATGCCCGTGGCTCCGGCGAGCTGTCGGGAGGACCCAGCCATCAACTCCACCGCCCCGTCCGCCGGCAAGGACAGGATCGAACGCCGCCTCATGTGGGCGACCAAGGGGGCACTGGCCGCGTGCCTCCTGGCCGGGCTGTTGTTCCCGGGCATCCCCGGGGTCGAGGGCAAGGGCTGGCCCGAGCGGTCGGTCGGCTACCCGCTGTCGGCCCTCGTGGTCCCGATCGTGTGGTACCTGGTCCGGCGTCGGACATCCGGGCATTCACCCGGCCGGGCAGCGCGCTATCCGTACCTCGCCGACGCCCTGCTGGTCACACCGTTCGTCCTGGACCTTCTCGGCAACCTGGTGAACCTGTACGACACCCTCGACAGCTTCGACGACATCCTGCACTTCCTGAACTGGACGTTCCTGGTGGGAGCCCTGGTGCTCTTCCTCGCACCCGCCCGCCTGGCCCGTTGGAACCTGGTGCTGCTGGGTTCCGGGTTCGGAGCCCTGGCCATCGTCGCCTGGGAGGGAGTCGAGTGGATTGTCCAGGAGATGGGCACGGCAGGCCTCCAACTCACCTACGACGACACCGTGGGCGATCTTGTGCTGTCGACCTCGGGGGGAGTGCTCGGGGCCGTGGTGGCAGCGGTGGCGCTGACTCGCGGGTAGTCCCCGGGTCTGACCCCTACGACGGCTCAGACAAGCTAGGCAGCAGCTCTCCCTCGAAG
>DQOF01000005.1 GCA_015658775.1 Acidimicrobiia bacterium
CGGCGAGGGGCGGTTGCCGGCGACGGCCGTCTCCACGGTGCTCGCAGCCCATGACCGGCAGGAGGCCGGGAAGCCGGCTCCACCCCGGGGCCTGATGCTCTGGTCGGTTCGGTATCCGTCCGACTGAGTTGGCACCGTCGCCTGGTGGGCGGGTTGCCGGGTGGGGGCTGCGGGCATAGCCTTGACCGTCGGTTCGTGTGGCGTCGTGGGTCTCCTGCCTGCCGACCCTCCAGTCCGGTCCATCGCCGGACCGCACGACAAGACCTTTGAGAGGAACCTCCGTGTCCACCTACACCCCCAAGGCCGGTGAGATCGAGCGCGAGTGGCATCTCGTTGATGCCGACGGCATGGTGCTCGGCCGCCTGGCCTCCGAGGTCGCCTCCATCCTGCGCGGCAAGCACAAGCCAACATTCACGCCCCACCTCGACACAGGCGACCACGTGATCATCATCAACGCCGCCAAGGTCGTGCTGACGGGCGCCAAGAGGACCGACAAGAACGTCTACGACCACTCGGGCTACCCGGGCGGTCTGCGCACACGCCGCTACGGAGAGATGCTCGCCAGCAGGCCGGAGGAAGCCCTCCGTCGCACGATCCGGGGCATGCTGCCGCGGAACCGACTGGGCCGCCAGATGCTGACCAAGCTGAAGGTCTACCGCGGCGCCGAACATCCCCATGGGGCGCAGCAGCCGCAGCCGCTCGCCTTCGAGCACACCCGGGCCCGCACGGCCTGACCGAGGAACAACCAATGTCGAAACCCCTCATCCAGACCACCGGCCGTCGCAAGCGCTCCGTGGCGCGTGTCCGGTTCCGTCCCGGCACCGGCACGGTCACCGTGAACGGTCGCACGGCCGAGGACTACTTCCCCTCCGAGAGCCACCGCCTGGTGTTCATGGAGCCCCTGCGGGTCACCGCGACCGAGGGCAGCTACGACATCGACGCCACCCTCCATGGTGGTGGGGTCGCCGGCCAGGCCGGCGCCCTGCGCCTCGGCATCGCCCGTGCCCTCGAGGCCCTGGAGGCCGAGCGTCGACCGGCGCTCAAGTTGGCCGGCTTCCTCACGCGCGATGATCGCAAGAAGGAGTCCAAGAAGTACGGCCTCAAGAAGGCGCGCAAGGCCCCTCAGTACAGCAAGCGCTGAACGACCGCGGGGACCGGGTGCTGCCCGGCCCGTAGCCTTCGACCATGGACCTCCGCTTCGGTACCGACGGGGTCCGCGCCCGCGCAGGCACCGAGCTGGACGAGGCTGCGGTGCGCGCGCTCGGCCTCGCGTCGGCCGGCCTGTTGGGTTCCGACCGGGTGGCAATCGGTCGGGACACCAGGGAGTCCGGTCCTGGGCTCGTGCACGCTCTCGCCGAGGGCTTCTCCGAAGGGGGCCTCGAGGTGGTGTCGCTGGGGATGGTTCCCACCCCGGCGGTGGCCTGCACAGCGTCGATCGACGGGATTGCCGGGGCCATGGTCTCGGGCTCGCACAACCCCTGGTGGGACAACGGGGTGAAGTTGTTCAGCGCCGGTGGACACAAGCTGGGCGACGAGACACAGGCCGTCATCCAGGGACTGTGGCAGCAGCGTCCGACCCATGGGCCGACAGGCGGTGGTGCCGGGCCCGAGGTCACCGACGACCGTTGGGCCGATGCGGTGGCCGCCTCGGTGGAGCCCGGTGCCCTGGACGGAATGCGCCTGGTGGTCGACTGCGCCAACGGCGCCATGTCCCACACCGCACCCGAGGTGCTCAGGCGTCTGGGCGCCGACGTCACGAGCATCAACGATGCTCCCGACGGGCGCAACATCAACAACGGATGCGGGTCCACCCATCCGGGAGGTCTGCAGGCCGCTGTCGTGGCCGCCGGGGCCGATGCCGGCCTGGCCTTCGACGGTGACGGCGACCGCGTGGTCGCCGTGGCGGCCGACGGCTCCCTGCTGGACGGCGACCACCTCCTGGCGGTCTGTGCCGTCGACCGCAACGGACGCGGGGTCCTGCCGGATTCGACGGTGGTCGTCACGGTGATGGCGAACCTGGGCCTGCGCCGCGGCATGGGCGAACGGGGAATCACCCTGTTCGAGACCGGTGTCGGGGACCGGTACGTGCTCGAGGCGCTCGAGGCCGGCGGCTGGACGCTCGGCGGCGAGCAGTCGGGCCACCTCATATTCCGTGATCTGGCCACCACCGGCGATGGCCTGCTCACGGGAGTCCAGGCCCTGGACGCGGCTCGGCGGCTCGGCCGACCCCTCGGCGATCTGGCGGCGGAGCTCGTTCGGCAGGTGCCCCAGGTGCTGGAGAGCGTGTCGGTGGTACGCAGCGGGGCCCTGATCGTGGACGAGATCGCCGACGACGTGCTGGCGGCCTCGACCGGGCTGGGCGTCGAGGGACGTGTCCTCGTGCGGGCGTCCGGTACCGAACCCGTGGTCAGGGTGATGGTGGAGGCCCTGGACCCGGCAGTGGCCCGACGTGTGGCGGAGGGGCTGTGCGAAGCGGTTCGCAGCCGTGATGCCGGGGGCGCGGCGGGCAGTTGACCCGGAGGTCGTAGAATTGCCGGGTCGTCGGCCCCGGGGTCGGCTGCACCACCGGGTCCGGATGGCCGGTGTGTCCGAGGAACAACAGGAAAGGCGCCGATAGGGACATGTGCGGCATCATCGCGGTCCTCCGACGACCCTCGGAGCGCCCGGCGCCATCTGCGGACCAGGTGCTTGAGCCGGTCGACCGGGCGCTCGGGCTGCTGGGTGGCATCGTCGGCGACCCAGACCCGTCGGCCCTCGCGGCTGCCGCAGAGGCGCTCGAGGCGGCCGACAGGCTCCTGGGTGGTGTGCCCGGGTTGGTGGCTCTCGACCGGGACGCCTCGCTTGTCAGCAGCCTCGGCTCCCTGTTGTCCGACGTCTCGGCGCAACTCGTCCGCATCGAGGCTGGGCTGGACGACGCCGGCGGGGATGTGGAGTCTGCGAACGTGGCGCTCGTCCGGTTGAGGGATGCGGCATGGTCGCTGCGCAATGACCGGCTGGGGTCCCACTTCGGGGTCGTGGCACTGGCCTCGTCCAGCCTCCCGCCCAGCGAGGCCGGTCGCGCCGTGCTGCTCTCGATCCAGCAGGCACTCACGGCCATCGACCGCATGGAGGTGCGGGGTCGGGACTCCGCAGGCCTGCAGGTCACGGTCTGGGACCACGACCTCGACTCCGTGGACGCCGCCGCCGGCCGTCTCGACGACCGGCTGTACCGCAGCGGAAGCGTTCGCCGCCTCCAGGGTGGTGGCCTCGCCTTCGTGGTGAAGGTGGCGGCCGAGATCGGGGAGTTGGGTGACAACACGGCCGCACTCAGGCGGGCCCTGGACGGTGACCGACTCCTGGCCCGGTGTCTGACCGGACGGTCGGTCAGGGGGATGGTGCTCGGCCATACCCGCTGGGCGAGCGTGGGCCTCATCTCGGAGGCCAACGCCCATCCGCTCGACTCGGCCGGGGCCGATGGCGTCGATTCGCCGCTCGTCACGGCGGTCCAGAACGGCGATGTCGACAACCATGCCGACCTGGTAGCAGCCGAGGGCCTGTCGGTGGCCGCCGAGATCACCACCGACGCCAAGGTCGTCCCGCTGCTCTGTGCCACCCATCTGGCTGCCGGAGAACAGCGGGGTGAGGCGTTCCGCCGTGCGGTCAGCGCCTTCGAGGGATCGGTGGCCGTGGCCGCCGCCTTCGGTGACGCCCCCGACCGCCTGTACCTGGCCCTGCGGGGCAGTGGCCAGGCCCTCTACGTGGGCCTCGCCGAGGACGCCTTCGTCGTGGCCAGCGAGCCCTACGGGGTGGTCGGGTTGACCGGGACGTACCTCCGCATGGAGGGCGGCATGACACCCGGCGCCGCGCACCCGACCGCCGGGCACGGCCAGATCATCGAGTTGGACGGAAGAGTCGCCGGGCTACTGGACGGGGTCGACCGCCGCGCCTACGACGGTCGCCTCATGCCGGTCGACGGGGATGAGCTGGTGAGTGCCGGGATCACCACCCGCGACATCGATCGTGGTGACCATCCGCACTATCTCATCAAGGAGATAGGGGAGTCGCCCGCCTCGGTGGGGTCGACGCTGCGGGGCCGCCTGGTCGACGGCGCGGACGGTGAGCCGGTGGTCCGCCTCGGTCCCGGGACCCTGGGCGACGACCTGTGCTCGGACCTGGCCGCAGGTCGCATCCGCCGTGTCACCGTCATAGGCCAGGGGACCGCCGCCGTCGCCGGCGAGGCCGTCGCCCGGGCCGTCGCCGCCGAACTGGGTGGGACCGGTGTCGTGGTCGAGGCCCGGCCGGCCACCGAGCTCTCCGGATTCGGTCTGCGGAGCGACATGTCCGACACCCTCGTAGTGGCCATAAGCCAGTCGGGGACCACCACAGACACGAACCGCACCGTCGACCTGGTGCGGGCACGGGGCGCCCGGGTGCTGGCGATCGTGAATCGTCGCGACAGCGACCTGACCGACAGGGCCGACGGAGTGCTCTACACGTCCGATGGCCGCGACGTCGAGATGAGCGTCGCCTCCACCAAGGCCTTCTACGCCCAGGTGGTGGCGGGCTTCCTCCTGGCCGCAGCGCTGGCCGACGCGGCCGGAGCGCCGGGTAGCGACGACAGGGCAGCCCTGCTGCGTGGCCTGCGCGGGCTGCCTGCGGCCATGACCGAGGTGCTCGGCCTCCGGGAGCACATCGGCGTGCTGGCGGACAGGTACGCCCCGGGCCGCCGCCACTGGGCGGTGGTCGGGAGTGGGGCCAACCTGATCGCCGCCCGCGAGATCAGGATCAAGTTGTCGGAACTCTGCTACAAGTCGATCTCAGCGGACGCCACCGAGGACAAGAAGCACATCGACCTGTCGGCGGAACCCCTGATCCTGGTCTGCGCCGCCGGCCTGGTCGGCTCCACAGCCGACGACGTGGCCAAGGAGGTGGCGATCTACCGGGCGCACAAGGCGGCAACTGTGGTGGTGACCGACTCGGATTCGGGCCGATACACCGAGGCCCTCGACATCGTGACGGTGCCACGCATCCACCCGCGGCTGGCCTTCATCCTGGCGACCATGGTCGGGCACCTGTTCGGATACGAGGCCGCGCGTTCGATAGACGCCCAGGCCGGTCCGTTGCGGGCCGCACACGCGGCCATCGAACGGGTGGCGGCCCTCAGGCTCTCGGAGGCAGTCGGGCCAGATGACGGCGACCCCACCTCCGACGACCTCCTCGACGGGCTGAGGGCAGAACTCCGGCCGGAAGCCTCGCGGTACTTCGACGAACTGAGGACCGGTCGGCTGAATGGCCACCTCGAGGCCTCCACGGCGGTCCGACTGGCTGCCCAGTTCCGGTACGCCCTCGGCGACCTGCCTCTCGAGTCGTACCAGTTGGAGTTTGGTCGGGTCGGCACGCCGGCGCTGGTGCTCGACGACCTGGCCGCGGCCCTCACGGTGGCCATCGAGGAGTTGACCCGCCCGATCGACGCGATCAAGCACCAGGCCAAGACCGTGACAGTGGGAATCTCGCGGACCGACGAGACCCTCCTGATGGCTCGCCTCGTGAGCGAGGTACTCGACTCCGGCGCACCCCGCGACTCGCTCAGCTATCAGACCCTGCGACTATTGGCGGACCTCGACCCTGCTGTGGCCGAGGTAGTGGGCTTCACGCGGTACCGGGTGGACGGTGTCGGCGGCACGGCACCCACGGCGGTGATAGTCGATCGGGGCGGTATCTCCACCGGCATCACGTCGCGGTCCGAACGGGATCCGGCGCTACGAGGCACCAAGCACCTCGTGGCTATCCAGCGGGAGGTGCTGGTGACCCGCGGCGCACGCGACGGCCGGACGATCGTCCTGGTGCCCGAGGTGAAGGACCGCCAGACGGTGGGGCTCACCCTGCTGCACGTGGTCCTGCGCGACCGCCTGTCCGTCGACGACCTGCGCGGGGTACTGCACGGCTACCGCAACCGGTACGGCGAGATCCGCGACGCGGTCTGCGAGACCGAGCCGAGCCTGCGCGAGGACCTGCTGGCAGCGCTGCCGGTCGTCGATCTGCTGGTCGAGCCGGTCGGAACCATTGCCGATCTCCTGCGTGCCGGCGGGTCATCGTGACCGGCGCCGTGTCGGTCGCGGGCCGATGATCGGGATCGGCTCGGACCTGGTCGACATCGCACGGTTCCGGCGTTCGCTGGAGCGCACGCCCGGCCTGCGGGACCGGCTCTTCCGACCCGCTGAACGCGCGTACGCTGACCTCCGGCAGGACCCGACCGAGCGGTACGCGGTGCGCTTCGCCGCCAAGGAGGCCGTGCTGAAGGCTCTCGGCCTGGGGCTGGGTGCGATCGCCATGTACGACATCGAGGTGGTGCGGGAGCCGTCCGGCAGACCGGCCCTGGTGTTGCACGGCGGGGCGAAGGCGGCCGCCGCGGCCGCAGGCGTCGAGCGCTGGCTGGTGACCCTCAGCCACACCGGCCACGTGGCCCAGGCCACGGTGGTGGCCCTGTGACCTGCCGGCCGATCCCGTGACGTGGCGACCGGGCGGCGGGGGCCGACCGTGATCCCCGTCGTCACGCCTGCGGAGATGGCGGCCATCGACGCAGCGGCCTCCGAGTCGGTCGATGTCCTCGTCGAGCGTGCAGGGGCGGCCGTGGCGCGTGCGGCGCTGGACGAGATGGGCGGCGCCTACGGACGACGGGTGGTCGTGGTGGCAGGCCCGGGATCCAACGGCGCCGACGGCAGGGTGGCGGCGCAGCGGCTCGCACGCCGGGGGGTGAGGACCACGGTCATCGACGCTGCCGCGGCCCCGGCCAGGCTGCCGACAGCGGACCTGGTGATCGACGCCGCCTACGGAACCGGGCTGCGGCGACCCTACGAGGCTCCCGGGACCGACGCACCTGTGCTTGCCGTCGACCTGCCGTCGGGCGTCGACGGCCTGACGGGCTGCGTGCTCGGCCACCCTGCCCGGGCCGTGCGCACCATCACGTTCGCCGCGTTGAAGCCTGGCCTCCTGTTCGGCGAGGGACCGCGGCTGGCCGGCCGGGTGGAGGTGGCCGACATAGGCCTGGATGTCTCCTCGGCCGATGTGGCCGTGGTGGAGGACGCCGACATGCGGGTACTCGTACCGCCACGCCCGCCGTCCGCCCACAAGTGGCAGAGCGCCTGCTGGGTGATCGCGGGCTCGTCCGGCATGGAGGGGGCCGCCCAACTGGCTGCTACCGCAGCCCAGCGGGCCGGTGCCGGATACGTGCGCCTCTCGGTGCCGGGCGCGTCGGCTCCGACCACGCCAGTGGAGGTGGTCAGCCATCCCATCGATCCCGGCCTCCTGGTCGGGACCGGTGAGTTGGAGAGGTTCGCCTCGGTGGTGGTGGGCCCCGGCCTCGGGACCGCCGTCGACACGGCCGCCGGAGTACTGCGCCTGGTCTCCCGGGCGACGGGTCCCATGGTGGTGGACGGCGACGGCCTGACCGCACTGGCGGGAGGCTCGGCGCTGGAGCAGCGACGGGGCGTCGGGCCCGGCGCACCACCGCTGGTGCTCACCCCACACGACGGTGAGTTCGAGCGCCTCACCGGTGGCCGGCCCGGATCCGACCGGATCGTCGCTGCCCGCGCCCTTGCGGTCACCGCCAACGCCGTCGTGCTCCTGAAGGGACCCACGACGGTCGTGGCCGCACCCGACGGCCGGGTCCTGCTGGTCACGTCGGGGGACCAGCGCCTGGCGACCGCCGGAACCGGTGACGTGCTGGCCGGCATGATCGGGGCGATCCTGGCGCGCGGCGCCGATCCGTTGGGTGCGGCGGCTGCGGCAGCCCACATACACGGCCTTATCGCCGCAGCCGGACCGGAGACCGGCGTGGTCGCCGGCGACCTTCCCGCGCTGCTGGTCGCCCGGCTCGAGGCACTCGGGGTGGACGGTGCCGGTCGGGGGGCGGGCTGATGCGCCCCACCTGGGCTGACATCGACCTGGACGCCATCGCCCACAACGTCCGGGTGTTCAGAGGTCTGGTGGGGGACAGCGAGTTGTGTGCAGTCGTCAAGGCCGACGCCTACGGCCACGGTGCCGTGCCTGTGGCCCGGGTGGCCGTCGGGGCCGGGGCCACCTGGCTGGGGGTGGCCCTGGTGGAAGAGGCCGCCGAACTGCGGGAAGCAGGCATCGGCGTGCCGATCCTGGTGCTGTCGGAGCCCGGGCCGTCCGAGATGGCCGCGGTGGCGGCCCTAGCCGGGGTGAGGCCGACCGTGTACAGCGAGGCCGGCATTGCCGCCTTCGCCGCCGCTGCGCGGGTGGGCTCACCGGTCCACCTCAAGGTCGACACTGGTATGAACCGGGTGGGTGCCGAGCCGGCCGATGGCGTCTCGCTTGCCAACGGCATCGTCGGCGCCGGGCTGGACCTGGAGGGTGTGTTCACCCACTTCGCCTCGGCGGACCAACCCGGCGACGGGTTCACGGGTAGCCAGGTCGAGCTCTTCGACGAGGTGCTCGGTGGCCTGTCGGCTGTCGGTCTGAACCCCCCCATCGTCCATCTGGCCAACACTGGGGGCACCCTGACCCGGCCCGACGCCCACCGCTCGATGGTCAGGGTGGGCATCGGCCTCTACGGGGTCGAGGCCGCGCAGGCACTCCGGGGACGCTGCGCGGACCTGGGGCTGCGACAGTCGCTGAGGCTGCGCAGCGAGGTGGCCCACATCCACGAGGTGGGCGCCGGTGGGGGCGTCTCGTACGGCCACAGGTGGGTCGCCGATGCCCCGACCAGGCTTGCCACCCTGCCCATCGGGTACGCCGACGGGGTCACCCGGGCGTGGTGGGACGGTGGCTGCGTGCTGATCGGTGGGAAGCGGCGGCCGATACGGGGCGTGGTGACCATGGACCAGGTCGTGGTGGAGGTCGACGACGGCGTGGCCGTGGGCGACGAAGCCGTGCTCCTGGGCGGGCAGGGAGAAGAGTTCCTGGGTGTCGGTGAGATGGCCGAATCTCTCGACACCATCGGGTACGAGGTGCTCGCCACGATCGGCGCCCGCGTGCCCCGCAGGTACTGAGGGGGGTGGCGGTCCTCCCATGAGCCGGGTGCTGCTGGTGGAGCCGTACCACGGTGGATCCCACGCCGCATGGGCCGACGGCCTGGCGGGTCACAGCAGGCACGAGATCGTCACCGTGGCCCATCCCGGCTCGTTCTGGAGGTGGCGCATGCGGGGCGGGTCGTTGACGCTGGCCGAGGCGGCCCGGGCCGCCGTCGGGGACTCGGGCCCGCCGGACGTGGTGCTGGTGAGCGGCATGGTCGACCTGGCCGCATGGCTGGGGTTCACGCGGCGGTTCCTCGGCGACCCGCCGGTGGTCCTCTACCTTCATGAGAACCAGCTGCTGTACCCGCAGGCCCCCGGCCGGCGTGGGGACGACTCCCTGGCGCTGGTCAACTGGCTGGGAATGGCGGCCGCGGACGAGGTCTGGTGCAACTCGGCATTCCAGTTGGACGGTCTCCTGGCAGCCCTGCCGGGCCTCCTGGGGCGTTCCCCGGACCAGCCGCACACAGGTTGGCTGCCAGACGTGGTCGCCCGCTGCCGGGTCGTGCCGGTCGGGGTCGACCTGGCCGACATCGCCGTCAGGACCGGCGACGCCCCGACTCCGGAGGTCCCCACGGTGTTGTGGAATCAGCGCTGGGACCACGACAAGAACCCCGCAGCGGTGTTCCGGGCGCTGTCCCGCCTGGCCGACGAGGACGTGCCGTTCCACGTGGCCGTCGCCGGTCAGAACGAGCGGGTCGATCCCCGGGAGTTCACCGACGCCCGGGAACGCCTCGGGCGGCGGGTGGTGCAGTTCGGCCACCTGCCGAGGGACGGGTACGTTGCGCTGCTCGCACGCTGTGATGTCGTGGTGAGCGCCGCCGACCACGAGTTCTTCGGCATCGCCGTGGTCGAGGCCGTGGCCGCCGGGTGCGTCCCGGTACTTCCCGCGCGCCAGAGCTATCCGGAGATGGTGCCCGGGGAGTGGCACGACGCATCCCTGTATACCGACGGCGACCTCACCGATCGACTCCGGGCGGTTCTCACAGACCTGCCCGGATGGCGCACACGAGTGTCGGGCCTCGACGCGGCGATGCGCCGCTTCGACTGGCGGACGGTGATCGGGGACTACGACGATCGCCTCGCGGCCCTGGTCCGGCGATCCCGCAACTAGCGTCGACGTTCGTGAGGTTCCCGATCGACGGTGTCCGGTTCGGCCACTGGACGGATGTCGACGCCCGCACCGGCTGCACGGTGGTGCTGTTCCCCACGGGCACCGTGGCGTCGGGCGAGGTGCGCGGCGGCGCTCCGGCGACCCGGGAGTTCGACCTGTTGGCACCTGAGCGGACCGTCGCCAGGCTCGACGCACTGGTGTTGACGGGCGGGTCGGCATTCGGCCTGGCTGCCGCCGACGGTGTGGTCGCCCACCTCGAACGGGCGGGCACGGGCTTTCCGACCGGGGCCGGACCCGTCCCGATCGTGGTGGCCCTGTCGCTGTTCGACCTGCTGGAGGGAGACGGCTCGGTCCGACCGGGACCGGACCAGGGCCGCGCAGCGGCGGAGGCGGCGTCGGGCAGCCGGGCGGGTGAGGTGGCAGTGGGCCGGGTGGGCGCAGGCACCGGAGCGACCATCGGTACCTGGCGGGGTCGGGAGCATGCCCTCCCCGGGGGATTCGGCGTCGCCTCGGCGCGCCGGGGCGACCTGGTGGTGGCGGCGGCCTTCGCCGTGAACGCGGCCGGCGACCTGGACGACGGTGCGATGTCGACAGCCATCGCCGACGGGGTGTTCGACTCATGGCCGGTCGACGGAGGCCCGTTCGAGGCCCGGGGCGACACCACGATCGGCCTCGTGGTGACGAATGCCGTGGCGGACAAGGTGGACTGCCTGCTGCTCGCCCAATCGGCACACGACGGGCTGGCCAGGTCCCTGTTTCCCCCGCACACCCGGTCTGACGGCGACGCCGTGGTGGCCGCAGCCACCGGCGTCATACAGACGTCGGGAGGGGATCTGGACGCGTTGCGGGCCATGACCGTCGCGGTCGTCGAGCGGGCCGTCCGGACCGCCTGCTGAGAGCTGCCTACCAGCGGGCTGCACAGCCCGGCTGGGTACGCTGCCGGTGTGCCCTCCGCCCTCGAACTGCTGGCCGACGAGGCCGCCGGATGCACGCTCTGCGGGCTGGCCGCCGGTCGCAACACCGTGGTGTTCGGCACCGGGGACCCCGATGCCGACCTCATGTTCGTGGGGGAGGGCCCCGGCGCCGAGGAGGACCGCCAGGGGATCCCGTTCGTGGGCCGCTCCGGCCGACTGCTGGACCGCCTCCTGGCCGAGGAACTGGGAATCGACCGCAGCCGCTGCTACATAGCCAACGTGGTCAAGTGCCGGCCGCCCGACAACCGCGACCCGAGGGCCGACGAGGTCGAGGCTTGCCGGCCGTACCTGGAACGGCAGATCGGGCTGGTCGACCCCGTGGTGATCGTCACGCTCGGCAACTTCGCCACCAGGCTGCTGCTCGACACCGACACCGGCATCACCAAGCTGAGGGGCCGGTCCTATCCCTTCGGAGGCCGGCAGCTGGTGCCGACGTTCCATCCGGCGGCCGCCCTCCGCGGCGGCGCCGACGTGCTGGCCAGGATGCGAGCCGACCTGGTGCGGGCGAAGATGCTGATCGGGGCGTCGTGAGCGGCCTGCCCACTGTGGCCACCGGTTCGGCCGACGAGACCCGGCAGGTCGCCGCGGCGGTCGCGGCCCTCGTACGGGCAGGCGACCTGATCGTGCTGTGCGGTGACCTGGGCGCAGGCAAGACGGCCTTCACCCAGGGCCTGGGCCTGGCGCTGGGCGTCACGACCCCCATCACGTCGCCCACCTTCACCCTCGCCAACCGGTACGTGGGCGATCTGGTCGTGAACCACCTGGACGTGTACCGGCTGACGCACATCGACGAGGTCAACGACCTGGGCCTCCACGAGTTGCTCGACGACCGCTCGGTGACCATCATCGAGTGGGGTGACGCCATCGCCGGAGCGCTGCCTGGTGGCTACCTCGAGATTCGGCTCCTCCTGGGCGACGGTCCGGACGACCGGTTGCTCGGCTTCCGCACGGTGGGCGGCGACTGGGTCGACAGGGAGCCGGCCCTGGCCCTCCTCAGCGGGGCGGTGCCCGGTGACGGGAGTGGGGCCACACGGTGCTGATCCTCGGCATCGAGAGCGCCAGCGGCCAGGTGGGGTGTGCGGTCGGTGGCCACGAGGGCGTGCTGGCCTCCGCTCATGCAGGTCGCGGTCGTCGCCACGCCGAGGCGCTCGGACCGCAGATCGACTTCGTGCGGCGCCAGGCCGGGATAGAACTGTCGGAGCTGGGGGCGATAGCCGTCGACGTCGGACCCGGCCTCTACACGGGGTTGCGGGTCGGCATCGCCGCTGCGGTCTCGATGGCCTACGCGCTGAGGGTGCCGATGATCGGCGTCTCCAGCCTCGACCTGCTGGCGTTTCCGGCACGCTGGACCAGCAGGCTGATCATCTCCGCGCTCGACGCTCGCCGGGGCGAGCTGTTCGTGGCCATGTTCCGACGGGTGCCCGGCGGCATCCAGCGGGTGGCCGACCCGCGGGTGTGCACTCCCGCCGACCTGGTGGCCGACCTGGAGGTCGACGAGGAGCGCACCCTCCTGGTGGGCGATGGCGCCCTCCGGTACGCGGACTCCTTCTCGGGCCTGCGGGGCATCGAGCTGGCCGAGCAGGGGCTGGCCAATCCGAGCGCCCGAGCCCTCGTCCAGCTGGCCCACGCCAGGGCGATGCGCGAGGAGTTTGTGCAGCCGTGGGACCTGGAGCCGGTCTACCTCCGCAAGCCCGATGCCGAGATCAACTGGGCTACCCGTGAGGGTCGGGCGTGAGCGTCGTGGCGGCGAGCCGGCCCGTGGTCCTGCGACCCATGACCGAGGCCGACATCGTCTCCGTGTCGGCCATCGACGACCTCGTCTACGAGCGGCCCCGGTCGGTCGACCTCCTGCGCGGCCAGGTCCCGGGCTCCGACAACAGGTTCCACCTGGTTGCCGAGTCCGACGGCGAGGTTGTCGGCCATGCCGGGCTCATGGTCGTGGCCGACGAAGGTCACGTGACCACCGTCGCCGTGCACCCCGACGTGCAGGGCGGCGGCGTGGGGACCTGCCTGCTGGCCGGCCTCTGCCGGGCGGCGGTGGCCGCCGGCCTTGCTTCGATGACCCTCGAGGTGAGGGTGTCGAACGAGGCCGCCATCGGCCTCTACAGGCGGTTCGGCTTCGCCCCTGCCGGCGTGCGCCCGCGCTACTACGCCGACCGGGACGAGGACGCCCTGATCATGTGGCTGCACGACATAGGTGATCCGGCGTTCCTGGAGCGTGTCGAGGCGGCCTGTGTCGCAGACCCGGTCAACCGTGGGGGTGACACCGGTGGGTGACCTGGTCCTGGCGATCGAGACCTCGTGTGACGAGACCGCCGCAGCAGTGGTGGACCGGGCCCGGGTCGTGCGTTCCTCGGTGGTGAGCAGCCAGGTGGACCAGCACGCCCGGTTCGGTGGTGTCGTGCCCGAGATAGCCGGTCGGGCGCATGTGGAACGGCTGGTGCCGGTGGTAGCCGAGGCGCTCGTCGAGGCCGGCCTGTCGGGGCACGAGCTGGATGCCGTGGCCGCCACCTGCGGTCCCGGGCTGATCGGATCGCTGCTGGTCGGTGTGAGCTCTGCCAAGGCGCTGTCGCTGGTGTGGGACGTTCCGTTCGTGGCGGTCAACCACCTCGAGGCCCATCTCTACGCCGCCCTCCTGGAGGAACCCGACCTGGAACTGCCGATGGTGGTGCTGCTGGTGTCGGGGGGCCACACGATGCTCGTCCTCATGGAGGAGCACGGCCGGTACCGGCTCCTGGGCTCCACCCTCGACGATGCCGCAGGCGAGGCATTCGACAAGGTGGCCCGCTTCCTGGGACTCGGATACCCGGGCGGTCCCGCCGTGGATGCGCTGGCTGTCGAGGGTGATTCGTCGGCGTTCGCCTATCCCCGGCCGCTTGTCCGGGAGAACCCGGCGACGCTGCCGGAGGACCGGCGATTCGCCTTCTCGTTCAGCGGCCTCAAGACCGCCGTGCTCAACCACCTGCGGGCCGATCCGGACGCAGCCACCGCGGACGTGGTCGCCTCCTTTCAGGAGGCCGTGGTCGACACGCTGGTGACCAAGGCCAGGTGGGCTGTCGAGGCCACCGGCGTCGGGTCGGTGTGCCTGGGCGGTGGTGTGGCGGCCAACTCCCGCCTCCGGGAGCGGTTCCTGGACATGGCCGACGGTGCAGGCGTCCGCGCCTTCCTTCCGCCGCCGTCGATGTGCACGGACAACGCGGCGATGGTCGCTGCCGCCGCCTGGTGGCAGCTCCAGCGGGAGGGACCCAGCCCGCTCGACACGGGTGCCGACCCGAATCTGGGGCTGCGGCTCGTCCCGTAGGCCTTCCGGGCTGCCCGGTACCGGTTCCGCCGGAAGGGCCCCGGTGCGGCGACAGCGCGAAACCGTTCCCGACACGTTGTGACCACGCAGTGGTCGCCCCTATCGTTGGCACTCGTCCAAGGAGACTGCTAATCGCCAGATGGAGGCGTTTTCAATGAATCTTCAGCCACTCGAGGACCGCATTGTGGTCCGCCCCACCGAGTCCGACATGACCACGGCCAGCGGCCTGGTCATTCCCGACACCGCCAAGGAGAAGCCCCAGCAGGGTGAGGTCCTGGCCGTCGGCCCGGGTCGCCGCTCCGAGCAGACCGGCGACCTCGTTCCCATGGACGTCGCCAAGGGCGACACGGTCGTCTACAGCAAGTACGGCGGCACCGAGATCACCGTCGAAGGCGAGGATCTGCTGATCCTGAACGCCCGCGACGTGCTGGCGATCGCCAAGTAGCCGCCGATGTCGAAAATCCTGAAGTTCGACGAGGAGGCCCGACGCGGCCTCGAGGCCGGCGTGAACAAGCTGGCCGATGCCGTCAAGGTGACGCTCGGCCCGCGCGGCCGCAACGTGGTGCTCGACAAGAAGTTCGGCGCACCCACCATCACCAACGACGGTGTGTCCATCGCCCGTGAGGTCGAGTTGGAGGACGTCTTCGAGAACATGGGCGCCCAACTGGTCAAGGAGGTCGCGACCAAGACCAACGACATCGCCGGTGACGGCACCACCACGGCCACCGTCCTGGCCCAGGCGCTGGTGCGCGAGGGCCTGCGCAACGTGACCGCCGGCGCCAACCCCATGGGCCTCAAGCGGGGCATCGAGAAGGCGGTCGTGGTGGCCGTCGACTCCATAGCCGAGCAGGCCGTGCGGGTCGACGACTCCAAGGAGCAGATCGCCAGCGTGGCTGCCATCTCGGCTGCCGACGCCGCCATCGGCCAGGTCATCGCGGATGCGATCGAGAAGGTCGGCAAGGACGGCGTGGTGACGGTCGAGGAGTCGAACACCTTCGGCATGGACCTCGAGTTCGTGGAGGGCATGCAGTTCGACAAGGGCTACATGTCGCCCTACTTCGTGACCGATCCGGAGCGCCAGGAGGCGGTCCTGGAGGAGCCCTACATCCTCTTCAACCAGGGCAAGATCAGCTCCGTCCAGGACCTGCTGCCCGTCCTGGAGAAGGTGATGCAGGCAGGCAAGCCGCTCCTGATCGTGTCCGAGGACGTCGAGGGCGAGGCCCTGGCAACGCTGGTCGTCAACAAGATCCGCGGCACCTTCAACTCGGTGGCGGTGAAGGCACCCGGGTTCGGCGAGCGGCGCAAGGCGATGCTCCAGGACATGGCGATCCTGACCGGCGGCCAGGTCGTGGCCGAGGAGGTCGGGCTGCAGTTGGACGGTGTGACCATTGACATGATGGGCACGGCACGCAAGGTCGTGATCACCAAGGACGACACGACGATTATCGAGGGCGGTGGCGATGTCGCCGACGTCGACGGTCGGATCGCCCAGATCAAGCGGGAGGTCGAGGAGACCGATTCCGACTGGGACCGCGAGAAGCTCCAGGAACGCCTGGCCAAGCTGGCGGGCGGCGTCGCCGTCGTACAGGTCGGCGCAGCCACCGAGGTGGAGTTGAAGGAGAAGAAGCACCGCATCGAGGACGCCCTCTCGGCGACAAGGGCCGCCATCGAGGAGGGTGTGGTCGCCGGCGGCGGCACCGCCCTGATCCGGGCGCGTAAGGCCGTGGCCGAGTTGGTCGACGATCTTGCCGGCGACGAGGCGACGGGTGCCCGCATCGTGTACGCGGCACTCGAGGCACCGACGCGGCTGATCGCCGACAACGCCGGCCTGGAGGGCGCGATCATGGTCCGCGAGGTCGAGCAGGCCTCGGGCACCACCGGCCTGAACGCGCTGACCGGCGAGCTCGAGGACCTCGTGGCTGCCGGCATCATCGATCCGGCCATGGTGACCCGTGCGGCGCTGCAGAACGCGGCGTCGATCGCGGCACTCCTGCTGACCACCGAGGTGCTCGTCGCCGACAAGCCCGAGCCTCCGGCACCGATGGGCGGCGGCATGGATCCCATGGGCGGCATGGGCGGCATGGGCGGCATGGGCGGCATGATGTAGCGGTCCCTCGGGACTACTCGACCGGGAGCCGGGCCGAAGGGCCCGGCTCCCGGCGTTTTCAGGCCGGTAACCTCGGGAGCATGGAGACCTTCGAGGACCGTCGCCCCGCCGCGGATCCGGTGCGCCTGGCGGGCCAGTTCGCCGAGTGGGTGCGGGGAGAGACGCTGCCGGGTCGGATGCTGGCGAACCTCAAGACCGGGCGCCTACCCGAGGTGCTGGCAGCGGCAGCCGACGGTCCACATGCCGAGAGGGCGGCACCCCTGGTCGAACTGTGGGAGGGCTGGGAGCGCGGCAGAACCCTTCCACTGGACGTCGCCCGGGGGCTCGAGCAGGGTGGCATAGAGGCGCTCCTCGCGGACCTGTCCGGCACGTGACCGCACGTCCGGACCGCAACGGCCCGCAGGTGATCCCGCAACCCGAGGGCCGCAGGCAGGGTGGTGCGGCCCCCTGGGCGGAGTTGGCCGACAGGAAGGTCACCCTGGAGATGGTCGCGGGGTCCCTCGGCAGGTACAGGCCGCGTCGGATCGGCCGTTCCGGCGCAGGTCCGCCCGAGCGTACGGCAGCCGTCCTCGTGCCCCTGTACGAGGTGGACGGCCGCGCGACCGTGGTTCTCACCCGTCGCTCGCCCCGCCTGCGGTCGCACAGCCACGAGGTGAGCTTCCCGGGCGGGGGCCACGACCCGGTCGACACCGACCACTGGGCGACCGCCCTGCGTGAGGCAGAGGAGGAGATCGGCCTGGATCCGATGCTTCCACGACGACTGGGCGAGCTGGACACGCGTGTGACCGTGGGGAGCCACAGCTGGATCCATCCCTACGTGGCGGCGCTGGACGAACCACCGGACCTCGTGGCCGACCGCGGAGAGGTCGAGTTGATCCTCCACGTGCCACTCGACGACCTCGTGGGCGACGACGTCTTCAGCGAGGAACTGTGGCCAATCGGCGGGAGCCTCCGCGCCATCACCTTCTTCGAGTTGGCCGGCGACACGGTGTGGGGAGCCACGGCCTCGATGCTGCGCCAACTTCTGTGCCTCGCTCTGGGTGTCGAGGACCGGCAGCAGTAGGGTCCGGCGATGGCTACGAGGGAACCAGATCGGGGAACGGCCCGCCGTGTCCGCTGAGCCGCCCCGGCACCCCACCCCCGAGGAGTTCCGGTCCGCCGGGTATGCGACCATCGACTGGATAGTCGACTACCTGGCGGGGGTACAGGATCGGAGCGTCTCCCCGGCTGTAGCGCCGGGCGAGGTCCGGGCGGCGCTGCCCGACACCGTTCCCGAGACTGGGGAGCCGTTCGCCGACCTGCTCGCCGACGTGGACCGCCTCATCGCCCCGGGCATCACCCACTGGCAGCACCCGGGCTTCTACGGCTACTTCCCCGGCAACTCCTCGCCGCCGGCGGTGCTTGGCGAGCTGCTGTCGGCAGGGCTCGGCGTGCAGGGGATGCTCTGGTCGACGAGCCCGGCGTGCACCGAACTGGAGACCCACGTCATGGACCTCCTGGTCGACCTGTGCGGCCTGCCGGACCGGTTCAGGTCCGACGGGCCCGGCGGGGGGGTGATCCAGGACTCGGCCTCGTCGGCCTCGCTCTGCGCGGTGTTGGCAGCCCGTGACCGGGCCGGCGGTGCGGCTGTGCTCCCGGACCTGAGGGTGTACACGTCCAGCCAGGCCCACTCCTCGATCGAGAAGGGCGTCCTCGTGGCCGGATTCGGCGCCGACCAGTTGAGGGCCATCGACGTGGACGATGCCTATGCCATGGACCCGGTCGCACTGCGCGCAGCGGTCGATGCCGACATGGCCGCCGGCCTCATCCCGTGCCTGGTGGTCGCCACGGTGGGCACCACGTCGTCAGGTGCGGTCGACCCGTTGGTCCCGATCGCCGAGGTCGCCGGTCCCGCCGGAGCGTGGCTCCACGTCGACGCCGCCTGGGCCGGATCGGCGGCCGTCTGCCCGGAGCACCGAGGCATTCTGGGTGGCCTCGAGCACGCTGACAGCTACGTGTTCAACCCGCACAAGTGGCTGCTCACCAACTTCGACTGCAGTGCCTTCTTCGTCGCCGACCGGGCGCCCCTGCTGGACTCGCTCTCGGTGGTTCCCGAGTACCTGCGCAACAGTGCCAGCGATTCCGGAGAGGTCGTCGACTACCGGGACTGGCAGGTTCCCCTGGGTCGCCGCTTCAGGTCGCTGAAGCTCTGGTTCGTGCTGCGCACCTACGGCGTCGAGGGCCTGCGGGCGCACATCCGCCACCACGTCGAGGCGGCCGGACGGTTCGCGGAGCGCATAGGGGTCAATCCCCGGCTGGACCTGGCGGCGCCGGTGTCTCTGAGCCTCGTGTGCTTCTCCCACGTGGACGGAGATGCGGCCGGCGAGGAGCTCCTCGCAGCGCTCAACGCCACCGGTGAGGTGCTGCTCACCCACACGAGGCTGTCGGACCGGTACGTGCTGCGGCTGGCGATAGGTGGTGCACAGACCACGTCGACCCACGTCGACCGGGTGGCGGACCTGGTCGACCGCCTGGTCTGAGCACGTGCGCACGAGCCTCGACGGAGAGTGGCGCCGGCTCCGCCGGTGGGCGCCTCACTGGAGCTGTCCGGCCCTGTAGGATTTCCCCCTTCCACCTGTGAGCGAAGGGCCGGTAGGGCCGTGGCAGACATCGAGATCGGGCTGGGCAAGAGCGGTCGTCGGGCGTACGGGTTCGACGACATAGCCATCGTGCCGAGCCGACGGACACGCGACCCCGGCGACGTCGACATCAGCTGGCAGATTGACGCCTATAGGTTCGACCTCCCCCTCATGGCATCGGCCATGGACGGCGTCGTGAGCCCGGCCACCGCCATCGAGGTCGGGCGGCTCGGAGGTGTGGGCGTCCTCAACCTGGAGGGCCTCTGGACGCGCTACGAGGACGCCGACGCCGTGCTGGAGGAGATCTCCACGCTGCCCGTCGAGAAGGCCACCCAGCGCATGCAGGAGCTCTACCGGGAGCCCGTCCAGCCCGAACTCATCACCCGCCGGATCCGCCAGATCCGCGACGCCGGCGTGATCTCGTGTGCATCGGTCACCCCGCAACGCACCGAGGACCTCCTCGATCACATCCTGGCCGGCGAACTCGACATGCTCGTGATCCAGGGAACGGTCGTGTCGGCTGAGCACGTGTCGACCACGGTCGAGCCACTCAACCTGAAGACGTTCATCCGGAATCTCGACATCCCGGTGATCGTCGGGGGCTGTGCCACCTACAAGGCGGCGCTGCACCTCATGCGGACCGGTGCGGCAGGCGTGCTCGTCGGGGTCGGCCCGGGCCATGCCTGCACGACCCGGGGCGTGCTGGGCCTGGGCGTCCCCCAGGCGACCGCCATCGCCGACGTCCGCGCCGCCCGGATGCGCCACCTCGACGAGACGGGCGTCTACTGCCACGTGATCGCCGACGGTGGCATGGCCACGGGCGGGGACATCTCCAAGGCCATCGTCTGCGGTGCCGATGCCGTCATGATCGGCTCACCCCTGGCTGCCGCCACCGAGGCCCCCGGACGGGGCTACCACTGGGGCATGGCCACCTTCCATCCCACGCTGCCCAGGGGCGCCCGTGTCCGGACCGCCACCCGGGGCACGATCAGCGAGATCCTGCTGGGCCCGGCACGCGAGAACGACGGTCGGCTGAACCTGATGGGCGGCCTGCGCACCTCCATGGCCACCTGTGGGTACGTGGACATCAAGGAGTTTCAGAAGGCCGAGGTGATGGTGGCGCCGGCGCTCCTGACCGAGGGCAAGTCCCTCCAGCGGTCGCAGGGCGTGGGGATGGGGCACTAGCCCCCGCATCGACGTGTCCAACTCCATGACCGGGGTGACCGGCTCCACAGGCGGTGCCGCGGTCGCGGCCGACCGCATCCTGGTTGTCGACTTCGGGGCCCAGTACGCGCAGTTGATCGCCCGCCGGGTGCGGGAGGCGAAGGTCTTCAGCGAGATCGTCCCCCACGACCTCACGGCATCCGAGTTCGCGGACCGGCGGCCCTCGGGCATCATCTTTTCCGGAGGCCCCGCTTCTGTCCACGTGGACGGTGCTCCCCGGATCGATCCCGGCATCTACGAACTGGGTGTCCCGATCCTCGGCATCTGCTACGGCGCCCAGTTGATCGCCCAGCAGCAGGGCGGCACGGTCGGGCGCAACGAACGGGGTGAGTACGGCCGGACCGAGCTCGCGGTGGAACATCCTGGAACGCTGCTGGCCGATGCCGGAACCGGAGTGCAGGACGTCTGGATGAGCCACTTCGACGCCATAACGGCGGCTCCCGCCGGGGCCACCGTCACGGCGTCGTCGGCGGAGGCTCCGGTTGCCGCATTCGAATCGTCGGAACGGGGGCTTTACGGCGTCCAGTTCCACCCCGAGGTCCACCACACGCCCTGTGGCCAGGCCCTCTTGTCACGGTTCCTGCACGACGTCTGCGGCTGTCCCGGGGACTGGACGATGGAGTCGATCATCGATGCCTCGGTGGCTGCGATCCGGGACCAGGTCGGAACCGGACGGGCTATCTGCGGGCTGTCGGGGGGTGTGGACTCGGCGGTGGCGGCGGCCCTCGTGCACGAGGCGATCGGCGACCAGTTGACCTGCGTGTTCGTGGACACGGGCCTGATGCGGGCCGGTGAGGGCGAACAGGTCGTCGAGGCCTTCCAGAAGACCCAGGGCATCGAGTTGATCCACGTGAGGGCCGCCGACAGGTTCTTCGAGGGCCTGGCGGGCGTCACCGACCCCGAGGAGAAGCGCAGGGTCATAGGAGAGTTGTTCATCCGCATCTTCGAGGAGGCGGCGGCCGGGATTCGGGACGCCCGGTTCCTGGTGCAGGGCACGCTGTACCCCGATGTCATCGAGTCCGGCAGCGGCCATGCCGCCAAGATCAAGAGCCACCACAACGTGGGCGGCCTGCCCGAGGACATGGACTTCGACCTGGTCGAGCCGCTCCGGAACCTGTTCAAGGACGAGGTCCGGGCCGTCGGCAGCCAACTGGGGCTGCCCGACGAGATCGTCTGGCGCCAGCCCTTCCCTGGGCCCGGCCTGGGTGTGCGGATCGTCGGTGAGGTCACCCGTGAGACCGTCTCCGTCCTCCAGGCGGCCGACCTCATCGTCCGTGAGGAGCTCCACCGCGCCGGCCTGGACCGCGAGATCTGGCAGGCATTCGCCGTGCTACCCGACATCCGCTCGGTCGGGGTCATGGGCGACGAGCGCACCTACGCCCGCCCGGTCATCATCAGGGCTGTCACCAGCGAGGACGCCATGACGGCCGACTGGGCACGCCTGCCCTACGACCTGCTCGAGAGCATGTCCAGCAGGATCATCAACGAGGTGGACGGCGTGAACCGGGTCGCCTACGACATCACCTCGAAGCCGCCCGGCACCATCGAATGGGAGTAGCACCGTGGCGTCCGGGTCTGAACAGGTGACCGAGCAGTCGGTACAGCAGGACACCCAGGCCGCCTACACGGCCGCCTGTGCCTTCTTCGGAGAGCAGGTGCTCGGGATCGGAGACGAGGACTGGCCCCTCCCGACGGCCTGTGCGGCCTGGGATGTCCGATCAGTCGTCGCCCATGTCGTCCTCGGCGAGGCGATGGTCGCCGAACTCTTCGCGGGCGGTGGCGTGGGCCGGGTCACCGAGGTGGACGCCTCCGTGCTGGGTCCCGACCCCGTGGCGACCTGGCGGGGAACGGCCGTGGCGGCCCTGGACGCCGCATCGGTCGAGGGCGTGCTCGGTGCCAGCCACCTCCACCCTCTGGGCGAGCTGCCCGGCACGGTGATCGTCGGCTTCCGGGTCACAGAGAACATCGTCCACGGCTGGGACCTGGCTAGGGCCGTTGGCGCAGACGTCGAGCTGCCGGTCGGGCTGGCGGAGCGGTGTCTCGACTTCTGGCAGCCGCTGGTCGGTTCGACGGTCGGCTCACACGTCACGGGCGGCCACTTCGCAGACCCGGTCGTCCCGTCCGACGACGCTACGGCGGGCGTGCGCCTGTTGGCCCTGCTGGGCCGGGCCGCCTGAGCCGGGGTAGCCGGGGCGCATGGCTGGGTCCGGATCCCCCGACCACCCGATCAGGGTGGGCAGCATGCTCTACACCCTCGTCGACCCGAGCGAGGGGCAC
>DQOF01000108.1 GCA_015658775.1 Acidimicrobiia bacterium
AGCAACGAGCTCGTCGAGGCCGAGCGGTTGATCCGTGACCGGATGGAGGGCCTGGACCTCGACCTGGAGGCGCTGGCCGCGGTGTCGAACATCTTCCGGGCGGCCACGGCTGTGCGCAACCACATGGAGCGCGACGTCCTCGCCGTCCACGCCCTGTCGTGGAGCGCGTTCGTCGTGTTGTTCGTGCTGCGTGTCTGGGGCGAGCAGGAGTCGAGGGACCTGGCGGCCGAGGCCGGTGTAACCGGCGGGACGCTCACCGGTGTACTCGACACGCTCGAGCGTAAGGGCCTGACCGAGCGGTGGCCTCAGCCGTCGGACCGGCGGCGGGTGCTGGTGCGCCTGACCGAGATCGGCGTCGAGGCGATTGACGGGATCATGCCGGCCTTCAACGTGGAGGAGGCCAAGGTGACCTGTGGCCTCAGCGGCGACGAGACGAACGAGTTGGCCCGACTGCTCAGGATCGTGCTGCGGACCGCAACCGACCTTGACGGCCGGTGAAAGCCGACCGCTTCTGGCCCAGCGACGAGCCGTTGCTGCGCTCGGTGCTGGACTGGAGTTGGCAGCGGATCCTGGGTGGCCAGGACCCGACGGCTAGGGCCCGGCCGGTCGACGAACTGCAGGCGGACGTGGGCGAGACCGTCACCCCCGGGGGCATCGGCGGCGCCGAGGCGCTGAGGCTGTTCACCCAGGTGCTCGTCCCTGCCACCCGCGCCCAGGACAATCCGATGAACCTGGCCTACGTGCCCGCAGCGCCGACCGAGGCAGCGCTGGTCTTCGACCTGGCGGTCAGTGCCGCGGAGGTGTTCGCCGGTACATGGGAGGCTGGTGCCGGTGCCGTGGTTGCCGAGAACCAGGCCCTTGCCTGGCTGGCGTCGTTGGCCGGCTGGCCCGATTCGGCCGGCGGCTGCTTCGTGTCGGGTGCCACCATGGGAAACCTGAGTGCCCTGGTAGCCGCACGTCATCGGGCGGCCGGCTTGAGGGACGACCGTCCCGGCCGATGGAGGTTCGCGGCGACAGCCGATGTGCACAGTTCGGTGCATGCCGCCGCCCGGGTCATGGACTGCGGGGTGCTCGAGGTGGGAGGTGACGGATGTGGCCGCATGACCGGAAGCGCCCTGGAGGCTGCGCTGGAGGCAGGTGACGACGGGCTGTTCGCCGTGGTCGTCTCGGCCGGCACCACGAACGCCGGGGTGGTCGACGACATCTCCGGCGTGTCCCGCGTGTGCCGGGAGCGTGGGATCTGGTTGCACGTCGACGGTGCCTACGGCGGGGCCGCGCTGGCAGCCCCGTCGGCCAGGCCGCTGTTCGACGGAATCGAGCACGCCGACTCGTTCGTCGTGGATCCCCACAAGTGGCTGTTCGCGCCGTACGACTGCTGTGCCCTGCTCTACCGCGAGCCTGTGTACGGGGCGGATGCCCACTCGCAGTTCGCCACCTACCTGGAGCAGGTCGACAGGTCGGAGTGGAACCCCGCCGACTACGCCGTGCACCTCACCCGGCGGGCACGTGGCCTGCCGTTCTGGTTCTCGCTGGCGACCTACGGGACCGACATGTACCGCGACGCCGTGGAGCAGGTGCTTTCGGTCACCCGCGGTGTCGTCGAGGAGATCGGCCGTCGCACATACCTCAGCCTGGTGATGGAACCGGACCTCTCGGTGGTGCTGTTCGAGCGCACAGGCTGGGATGAGGCCGACTACGTGGCGTGGTCCGAGCGCAACGCGAGGGCCGGGATCGTCCTCTGTGTGCCGACCAGGTGGGCGGACAGGCCGGTACTGCGGTTCTGTTTCGTGAATCCGGACACCCTGGTCGAGCGGATCTCGGAGGTCCTCGACTCCTTGGGCGACTAGATTGTTTGGCACCAAACGAATGGCCGGCTGAAGGAGTGGCGGAGCATGGGTGAGATCATCGGTGCGGCGGTCGTGTCACACGTCCCGCCGATCGTGATGCCAGAGGAGGACAGGCTGGCCCTCAACGACGGCTTTGAGATCAGCCTCGTGCCGGGTCTGCACCGGCTGCGTTCCGAGTGTGTCGACAGGGTCGCCCCGGACACGATCATCGTGTTCGACACCCACTGGTTCACGCTGGTCGAGATGGTCGTGACGGCCCACGGGCGGCGTACCGGCCTCTTCACCTCCGACGAGTTGCCACGGGGCATGTCGGCGATGCCGTACGACATCCCCGGTGATCCTGAACTGGCAGTGGCACTGGAGGCGCTGGCCGTCGACAGGGACGACACCTGGATAACGGCGGTCGACGACCCCCACCTGCCCATCCACTACGCGACGGTCAACCTGCTCGGGTTCCTCCAGGGCGATGAGCGGTGGATGACGGCGAGCATCTGCGGCACGGCCGACCGGGACGACTTCCTGTTGTTCGGAGAACTCCTCGCCGAGGCGATAGCCGGCCTGGACCGTCGGG
Source organism: Acidimicrobiia bacterium (assembly GCA_015658775.1). Classification (GTDB taxonomy): domain Bacteria; phylum Actinomycetota; class Acidimicrobiia; order Acidimicrobiales; family MedAcidi-G1; genus UBA3125. The sequence continues at coordinate 2,419 of DQOF01000108.1, forward strand.
TCCTGCTCTTGGCGTCGGGTGGCCTGAGCCATCGCTTCTGGCCGCTCAGGGAGTTCCGGGACCACGAGTCGTCGTCGCCCGGGAACATCATCACGCCAGAGGCCCGGCAGGCCGACGAGCAGGTGCTCGCCTGGTGGGACGCCGGTGACCATCGGGCGGTCATCGACGCCTACCCGGACCTCCGCCGGCACGCTCCCGAGGGCCTGTTCGGCCACTACCTCATGATGGTCGGCGCTCTCGGTGGCGCAGGCTGCCGGGCACCGGGCGTCCGGTACTCGGACTACGAGTCGGCTGCCGGCACCGGTCAGGTCCACATGTGGTTCGAGCGACCAGACGCCGGCTGGACCGGCTAGAGGTGATGATCGCGTCGACGCTCGTGTTCTGGGAGGCGGTCAGGGAAGCGGTCAGCGTGTTCGGAGGACGCACCTGACGGAGGTGGTCTCAGCCGGCGGCCACATCTTCGAGGAACCAGTCGACGAGGCGGTCGGCGCGGGATCGGGCGGCCTTGGCGCGCTCGACCGTCTCGGCGAGCAGTGCCTGCGGGTCGATGCCATGTGCCGTCAGCTCGTCGCTGCCGAAGGTGAGCCAGCCCCGGAAGAGCCGTGGCGTCATCTCGGGATGAAACTGGGTTCCCACGCTCCTACCGATCTGGAAGGCCTGCGGACCCATCCTGCCGTGGGCCAGCTCGATGGCACCTTCAGGCACTGTGAAGCTGTCGTAGTGCCACTGGAACCACGGACCCGACGGCAGCGGGCCCCGTTCGGGTGACTCGACGGTGTGCCATCCGAGTTCGGGCTCGTCGGACCGTGTGACGCTGCCGCCGAGCGCCACCGACAGCACCTGGCCCCCGAAGCACATCCCCAGGACCGGTGTGTCCGAGTCGTGGGCCGCCCGCACCATCTCCACCTCGCGGTGGATCCATGAGGCGATGGGCGCGGTGTCGGCAAGTGACCAGACCGCCCCGGTGACGATGACGGCGTCGTAGCCGGTGGGGTCCGGGAACGGCGTCGTGCAGACCGGATCGTCGGGATCGTCCAGGACGCGGAACACCTCGAGGTCGTAGCCGCGCACCTGGAAGTGGTCACCGACGCTCTCGGCTGGGCCGTACTCGTCGTGTTCTATGACCAGGGCGCGCACCGGCGGACTGTACCCCGGTCGTCCGGTGCCGGCGGGGGTCGGCCATGTCTGACGGTGGTCGCTGGCTAGCGTGCTGCCGTGGCAACAGGCTCCGACGATCTCGTCCGGTACCCGTCCGCATCGGGTGCGACGTACCCGCCACGGGAAGGCAACCTGGTCGAACCCCTCGTCGACGGTGCAGTCGCGTTCGACCGCATTGCGGCGGCAGTCGAGGCGGCCACCTACTCGGTGTGGGTGTGCGTGGCCTTCATCGAGGTCGACGCCTGCTTCCCGGGAGGCCGCGGCACCTTTCTGGACCTCATGGACGACGCTGCCGGGCGCAGTGTGGACGTGCGGGTGCTGTTCTGGCATCCGGACGGCATTGCGGTCGAAGTCGAGGACACCCTGCGGGGCGACGAGGAGACGACCGGGATGCTCACCGGTCGAGGCGCCACATGGCAGGCCCGCTGGGACGCCGTCAGCCGACAGTGCCAGCACCAGAAGGTGTGGCTCATCGATGCGGGCACGTCAGACGAGGTTGCATTCGTGGGTGGCATCAACATCAGTAAGGGATCGATGGCAGGCCCAGACCACGCCAAACCGCCGGAGATCGGGCGATACGCGAGCATCCACGACGTGCACTGCCTCATCCAGGGGCCGGCGGGCACCGACGTGCACGACAACTTCGTGATGCGCTGGAACGGGGCGTCCGAGCGGGAGCACTCGTACGGCGCCTATCCGCCGGGCGGTACCACCGACCTTCCATGGCCCACACGCCAGACGGCGCCGGCCGGTTCGACAACGGCCCAGATCGTGCGCAGCGTCCTGCCCGGCCTCTACCCGGAGCTGCCCGAGGGTGAGAACAGCGTCCGGGAGCAGTACCTCTCCGCCATCGCGGCCGCCGGGGAGTACGTGTACATCGAGGACCAGATCTTTCTCAGCCGGGTGGTCCTGTCGGCGCTGGCCGATGCCCTCGACCGGGGTGTGCAGGTCATGGCCCTGGTGCCCGGCGACCCCATGTCCGAGTTGGCCCGGTTCCGATCCCATCCGGGAATCGCAGCCGGATACGACGCCCTGGCCGCCCTCGCCGACCACCCCGGGTTCTGCCTGGCGGTACCGGCCGTCCGGAGAGCGTGGGGCTACGAGGAGGTCTACGTACACGCCAAGACGGCCGTCGTGGACGACCGCTGGGCGACCATCGGGTCCACCAACCTCATCTTCACCTCGTTCCAGGGCGACACCGAGATGAACGTGTCGTTCTGGGATCCCGATGTGGCCCGGGCATTTCGGGTGCGCCAGGTTGACGAGCAGGGCGGGTTCGGATCGGAGGCCATGGACGGCGCTGCGGCGATCGGCCGGCTGGCCGAGGTGGCCCGTGAAAACGCGGTACGCAGGCTGGCCGGTGGGGAACTGGTGGGGTTCGCCTGCGCCATCGACCCGGCCACCTGGGCTGCCTGACCTGCCACCTGGGCTGCCTGACCTGCGGACCCCGTCGATCGGCGGCCCGACCGGCCCCGCGGATGCAAGAGTGTCCGGTCATGCCTGCAGATGGAGGGAAATGGCTCGCCGACCCCTGGGGCTGGCGACAGGGCGTGCCCCACGAGCGCCTGGCCCGACTGCGCCGCCACACCCCGGTCTCGTGGCACGAGCACCCCGACGGCCTGCGGGGTTTCTGGAGCGTCAACCGCTGGACCGATGCACACACTGTCCTGAACGACCCTGCGACCTTCTCCTCCCGCTCGGGTGTGGTCAACCTGGACGACCTGGACGAGGAACTGCTGGATGTCCGCCGGACCTTCCTGGAGGATGACCCACCCCGCCACGGTGAGATCCGGAGCGTGATCGAGGACCACTTCACGACGAGGGCGGTGCGGGCCTTCGAGGGCGCCATCACGGTGCTCGTCGATCAGGTGCTGGATGCGGCCCTGGGAGCGTCGGGCCCGGTGGACGCGGTCGCCGACCTGGCCCAGCCGGTCCCGATCCGTGCCCTGGGACGGATGCTTGGCGTCGATGAGGTGCGGCTCGACGACCTGGTGCGCTGGGGAAACGAACTGCTGGCGGCGCCGCCGACCGACCTGGACGACCGGGACCTGGCGAGCCTGCCGTTCGGCCACCCGACAGCGTTGGAGGTGTTCCGCTTCGCCGACGAGATGGCCGAGGCGCGCCGCGGCCGCGATTTCGACGATGTCATGTCGGCACTGCTCCACGGCGAGGTGGAGGGTGCACCGCTGTCGGCCGAGGAGTACCGGGCGACGTGGCTGATGCTCGTGATCGCCGGCAACGAGACGACCCGTCACGCGATCACACACGGGCTGCTGGCCCTGGCCGACCACCCGGGGGCGCTCCACCGTTGGCGGAACCAGCCCGACCTGGAGGCGAGTGCCGTCGAGGAGATCATCCGCTGGTCGACGCCCATCAACTGGCACCGGCGGCAGGTCACGGTGGACACCATGCTCGGGGATGTCGGGTTGGCGGCCGGTGACAAGTTGATCGTCAACTTTGCGTCGGCCAACCGTGACGAGGAGCGGTTCGACGAGCCGGGTTGGTTCGACATCACCCGGCGACCCAACCACCACATGTCGTTCGGCCGCGGCGGCCCGCACTTCTGCCTGGGAGCGCACCTGGCGCGGCTGGAGTTGCGGGTCTTCTTCCGGCGACTCCTGGAGCGGGCGGACGGAATCGAACGGGCGGGGGAGGTCCGGCGTCTCCACAGCAACCACATCAACGGGCTCGCCGAGGCGCCGGTCCTGCTCCACCTGGCCGGCTGAACGCCGCCATCCGGGACCTGGCGAACCGTCCGGGAGGTCGCTGCCGCGCCGATGTCACAGGGCGCGCCTACGGTTCGCCCCATGGAGATGGTCACGTTCCTCGCACTGCTGGTCGCCGCTGCGGCCGTGGTCTGGGCCGTTCGCCGCGGCAGGGCGCCCGGAGCATCTGGACCACCGGTGGACGCCCCAGCCCTGGCCCGGTTGATCGCTGCCGAGGTGAGGGTCCAGACGGGCGAGGCGGCCACGCTGGCGCTGCAGGCCAACAACGAGCAGTTCCTCACGTTGGCGACCGAGCGGATGAACGCCGTCCAGGAACAGACCAGGGGACTGTTGGACCCGTTCGCCGAGCAGATGCGGCAACTGGGCCGGACGGTCGGCGACTTGCGCACTGCCCACGACAAGGAGAAGGGCGCGGTCGATGCGCTCACCGCCGAGATCGGACGGCAGATCACCGAGTTGACCAGCTCGACGGTCACTCTCTCGCAGGCTCTGAGGTCTCCTACGGCTCGCGGTGCGTGGGGCGAGAACCAGCTCCGCAACGTGATTGAGTTGTCGGGCATGGCTCCCTACTGCGACTACGAGGAGCAGCCCACCGGCCAGAACCGGGAGGGGGCACGGGGCCGACCCGACGTGCGGGTGCGCATGCCGAGTGGAGCACACCTCGCCGTCGACGCCAAGGTTCCGCTGAGCGCCTACCTCGACGCACAGGCGGCCACGGATCCGGCCGAGGTCGAGGGTCACCTCGCCCGCCATGCCGCAGCGCTCAGGGCGCACATGCGGGACCTGTCGGGCAGGAGGTACTGGGAGCAGGACGACGGACCTGCCCCGGAGTTCGTCGTCCTGTTCGTGCCGGGCGAGTCGTTCCTGGCCGATGCGCTCAGATCCGACACCACCCTCCTACAGGACGCCATGGAGAAGCGGGTGCTGCTGGCCTCGCCTGTGAACCTCCTGGCACTGCTGTGGTCGGTGGCACGGGGTTGGCAGGAGGCCAGGGTCAGCGAGCACGCCCGGGAGATCGCCGAACTGGGCGAAGAGCTCTACGACCGAGTCGGCACGGTGCTGGGCCATGTCGACAGGACCGGCCGGGGGCTGGCGGCCGCGGTCAGGGCCTACAACGACCTGGTCGGCTCGGTCGACGGGAGGCTGCTGGTGACCATGCGCAAATTCCCCGACCTGGGAGCCGGGTCGGGTGACCTGGTCGCCGCCAACGAGGTCGAAGCCCTACCCCGTCGCGTCCAGGCCGAGGAGTTGTCGACCGACTCCTCGGCCGATTCGCCGCCCGGCGCCATCGCGGACCCCGACACCGGTGAGGGCGCCTAAGCGGGTTGTTCCCACCGTCGTGCCGGCCGGCTCATTTTGCCCGGTCGCAGAGGGCGTCGATCATGGCCACCAGCCGGGGTCGCTCGGGTTCGACGAGGCCCGTCATGCCTAGTGCCTCCATGGTCGCAGTG
>DQOF01000166.1 GCA_015658775.1 Acidimicrobiia bacterium
CCGACCTGCAGTTGGACGTGGTCGCCGGTGTGTGGGTAGGTCCCGGTGCCGGACACGGCCGTCTGCGCCTCCGCCGGGTCGAGGTGTCCGCCACGGGTAGGAGGACGGCGGCACGGGGGCACCGGGCGGCCCTGCTGCTTCCCTCCCCCGACGGGAGCCCGGCCACCCCGGATGGGAGCCTGCCCGGCCCTGTCCGACCGTGATGCATGCGCAGCGCACCCTCGTCGTCCGGTGTCCCGATTGGCCGCTCAGCGCCCTGAGGATGACCCCGGCTGATTCTGCCGTCGTGGTGGCTGCGGGGCGGGTCGTGGCCGCATCGGCCGCCGCCCGGTCCGTCGGGGTGGCCGTGGGGCAGCGTCGGCGTGAGGCCCAGGCCCGGTGCCCCGTGGTGGTCGTCCTGGACCGTGACGAGGCCGCCGAGGCACGCCGGTTCGAGGCGATCGCCGTCGCCCTGGTCGGGATCACCCCGTGGGTCGAGTCGTGTCGTCCCGGAACCTGCACCTTCGGGGTCCGGGGTCCGGTCCGACTCTTCGGTGGCGAGGAGGCCCTGGTCCGCAGCACCACCGGGGTGGTGCAGGCGGCCCTCGACGACACGTTGGGCGCCGGTTCGCATCCGGGATGTCGTCTCGGGGTGGCCGACGGGCCGTTTGCCGCAGGTATGGCCTCCCGGTTGGCGGGGGACGGGGAGGCCGGTGCCGTCGTGGTGCCGGCCGGCGCATCGGCGGCCTTTCTGGCCGCCCAGCCGGTCGGGGTACTCGACAAGCCCGGGTTGACCGATGTCCTGGTGCGCCTGGGCCTGGCCACCCTGGGGGCATTCGCCGCCCTGCCGGTGGCCGACGTGGCGGGACGGTTCGGTGCCGAGGGACTGGCCGCCCACCGCCTGGCCTCCGGCCTGGACGGTCGCCCACTGGACCTGCGACCTCCGCCCTCCGACCTGACGGTGGCCATCGAGCTGGATCCGCCGGCGGACCGGATCGGGTTGGTGGCCTTCGCCGCCCGCTCGCTGGCCGAAGCCCTGTACGACGGGTTGGCCGGACGGGGCCTGGCCTGCACCCGGGTGGTGGTCGAGGCGGAGACCGAGCACGGCGAGCGGCTGGCACGTCGTTGGCGGGATGAGGGGACCCTCGGGGCGGCAGCCCTCGCCGACCGGGTCCGTTGGCAACTCGAGGGGTGGTTGCACGGTCCGCCGGCCATCCGGCCCACTTCGGGGTTGACCAGCCTCACCCTGGTTCCCGACGAGGTGGTGCCGGCCACCGGACACCAGGCCGGATTCTGGGGTGGGGCGACCGCGGCTGACGAGCGGGCTGGCAGGGCCCTGAACCGGGTGGTCGGCCTGCTGGGTCCGGGTTCGGTGCTGGTGTCCGAGTGGCGGGGTGGGCGCGATCCGGCCGGGCAGCTGGTACTCGTGCCCTTCGGACCGACCGGCCCGGTGGTGCCACCCACCGACGGGCCTCCCTGGCCGGGGGTCCTGCCCGTGCCCGCTCCGGCCGCGGTGCACGCCGACCCGGTACCGGTCGAGGTACTGGATGCCGATGGCCGCCCGCTTCGGGTCGACGGCCGCGGGGTGCTGTCGGCGCCGCCGGCCCGGATCCGGTCGGGGGAGGGTCGGGCGGTCGGCGTGGTCGCATGGGCGGGTCCGTGGCCGGTCGACGAACGCTGGTGGGATCCGCTGCGCCATCGCCGTCGGGTCCGCCTGCAGTTGGTGGCCGACGACGGTGTCGCCCGCCTGCTGGTCCTGGAAGCCGGCTCCTGGCGGGTGGCGGCCACCTACGACTGAGTTGCGGACGGCAGGTACCCGCTAGCGTGCCCCGACACCTGATGTGACCGGACGGGAGACGGCGGTGGCGACACGCGAGGAGATGGACTGGACCCGGTACGGGACAGCCGTGCGGGAGTTGGCGACGATGGTCGCCGACGACGGCTACCGCCCCGACATGATCCTGTCCATAGCCCGGGGCGGCCTCTTCGTCGCCGGATCCCTGGGGTACGCCCTCGGCGTCAAGAACCTCTACGTGATGAACATCGAGTACTACACGGGTGTCGACGAGCGGCTCGACATCCCGGTAGTTCTTCCGCCATACGTCGACTGGGTGGACCTGGGTGATTCCCGCATCCTCATCACCGACGACGTGGCCGACACCGGCCACACGCTTGCCCTCGTGAGGGAGACGGCGCTGGCGAAGGTGGGCGAGGTGCGCTCGGCCGTGCTCTACCAGAAGCCCCGGTCTGTTGTCGACTGCGAATACGTGTGGAGGTACACGGAAAGGTGGATCAACTTCCCGTGGTCGACCGAGCCTCCGGTCGTCACGCCCGACCAGGCTGCCCACCAGGTACTCGACGCCTGAGGGCTGCCGGCGGTCAGGCGTGGATCGGGGCCCTCTGCTCCGACCAGCGCACCTCAGCCTCCAGTTGTGCGCCGACCGCCATGAGCAGGTCCTCCCGTCCGTAGGCGGCGACCAGTTGGACGCCGACCGGCAGTCCGTCCGAGGAGCCCAGCGGCAGCGAGATCGCCGGCTGGCCTGTCGTGTTGAACGGCGAGGTGAACACCGCGTACGGCATCGACCTCTTCGATCCCCTCAGGGGGTCGTCGTCTGTCGGTGTCAACTCGTCGATCCGGGGTGGCGGCAGGGCGGTGGTCGGGGTGACCAGCAGGTCGAAGCCGTCCTCCCACCAGGTGGCCATGGTGCGACGGAACGCGCCCATGATCGCCTGCGCCCCGGCGTAGTCGGTCGCCGAGACGCCGCGGCCCCGCTCGGCCAGCATCCATGTGCCCGGTTCGACGTCGTCCCCGGTAACGGGTCGTCCCAACTGCCCGCCCAGGTGCTCGAGGCTGAGGACCGCTCCCACACCCCAGTTGATGTTGAAGGCCCAGCCCAGCTCGTCGATCTGTTCGAGCGCCTGTGGGTGCGTATCGGCCACGTCGTGGCCCAGCCCTTCGAGGAGGTCTCCGGTTCGGCGGGTGGCGGCGGCGCAGTCGGGGTGGACGTCGGTGCGGGGGCTGTGGGTCATGAGGCCGATGCGCAGCCGGCCGGGATCGGTGCCGACGCGTTGTGCGTAGGGGCGGCCGTGGTCTGGGGCCACGACACCGTCACCAAGGAAGGGGATGGCCGTGGCGTCCAGGATCGCAGCACAGTCCCGCATGGTGCGGCAGACGACGTGTTGGACCGAGACGCCCCACTCCTCCTTGACGGGACCCATCGAGATCCGGCCCCTCGATGGCTTGAGGCCCACCAGGCCACACATGGCGGCGGGGATGCGGATCGAGCCCCCGCCGTCGCTGGCATTGGCCGCGGGCAGCATTCCAGAGGCGACCGCGGCGGCGGCTCCACCCGACGAGCCGCCCGTGCCGTGGTCGGTGCTCCACGGGTTCCTGCTGGGCCCGTATGAACGTGGCTCGGTGGTGGCCACCAGGCCCAACTCGGGGGTGTTGGTCCGGCCCACGTTTATGAAGCCGGCCTCCCTGTACCGCAGCACCAGGTTGCTGTCGATCGTGGACCTGAGGTCGGCGTCCTTGAGGGCCTGGACGCCTGCGTGGTGGGGTTGGCCGGCTTCCTCCGCCCAGAGGTCCTTGATGAGCATCGGCACGCCGCGGAAGGGCCCGGCGGGCAGTTCGGGTGAGGCAGCCTGCTCGAGGGCCGACTCGAACTGGTGGTGGATCACCGCATTCAGGCGGTCGTCGAGGCGCTCGATGCGGTCGATGGTGGCCTGCACGGCCTCAACGGGCGAGAGGTCGCCGCGGCGGATCAGGTCTGCCAGGCCGACAGCGTCGACCCCTGCCAGCTCGTCGGTGGTGGGTTCGGCACTCATGGGGTGGTCATGGAGGTGGTCACGAGACTGGAAGGTAGCGCCCATCAGGCGGTCTCGGAGCGCTCCAGGTAGTTGTAGATCGTGAACCTGCTGACGCCCAGAGCCTCAGCCACGTCCTCTACCGACTTGCGCAACGTGAAGGCACCCCACTCATTGAGCAGCGTCACCGCGGCCTGTTTCTGTGTCCGGCCCATCTCGGCCCTGGGCACGCCCAACTCGGTCTCGGCTGCGGCGATGAGCACTTCGAGGGCGTCGTGCAGGTCGGGGCGCCGCAGGCCCCCGACCACCTCGCCCTCCCAGACGAGGGGGATGTCGGCCTCGCTCAGCTGGTCGGCCGTCAGCAGGAGCGCGCCTAGGGCCTCGGCGACCGGTGCCAAGGCAGACACGAGGGGATGTTCGTCTCCGGCCACACGGACACGTTAGCCCGCCTTCTAACATTGACAAAATGTTGAATGAACGGCAGCATGGAAGGGTGCCTGTGACCATCGCGACCTCTCTCGAAGATGCCTGCTGCGCCCTGGCCTCCCACCCGGACGCGCTCGTGCTGGCCGGCGGCACCGACCTCATGGTCGCGGTCAACCGGGGCGACCTGCCTGTGCACCACGTGGTCGCGATAGGGAGGGTTCCCGAGCTCCGCGGCTGGCGGCGCGAGGGGGACCACGTGCGACTGGGAGCGGCGCTCACCTACACCGACCTCCTGCAACCGGATCTGGCCGTCCTGCAGCCGGCCCTCGCCCAGGCGGCGCGGTCGGTCGGCTCGCCACAGATCCGCAACACCGGCACCCTCGGGGGCAACGTGGCGACAGGTTCCCCGGCGGGCGACACCATCCCGGTCCTGGCAGCCCTGGATGCCGTGCTGGAACTCCGCTCCGCGTCGGGCACGAGGGAGATGCGCCTCGACGAGTTCGTGACGGGCGTGAAGCGCACCGCCCTGGAGGGCGGAGAGCTCATCGAGGCCATACGGGTTCCGGTGCTAGACGGCCCGCAGGAGTTCTGCAAGGTCGGCACCCGCAACGCCATGGTCATCTCGGTTGTGTCGCTGGCGCTGGTGGTCGACAGGTCGGGCCGCACCGTCAGGGTCGGCCTGGGCTCCGTGGCAGCGTCCCCGCTCCGGGCCACCGAAGCGGAGGCGTACATCGGTGGCCACCTGGACTGGGACGGCGGCCGGCCACCCTCCGCTGAGGTCGTCGACAGGTTCACCGAGCTGGTCGTCGGCGCCACCAGCCCCATCGACGACCACAGGGGATCCGCCCGGTACCGACGCCACGCGGTGGGTGTGCTGGCCGGGCGGGCGCTGGCACGGGCCGTGGGGGCGGCATGAGCATCGACCCGTACGCCCTGACCGTCAACGGGCGTGAGCACGAGATCTCCGAGGGTTGGCCCGGCGAGAGCCTTCTCTGGGTGCTGCGGGAACGGCTCGGCCTGCCCGGCTCCAAGAACGCCTGTGAGGAGGGCGAGTGCGGTTCTTGCTCGGTGCGCCTGGACGGTGAGATCGTCTGCAGTTGCCTCGTCCTGGCCGCCTCGGCGGTGGGGCAGGAGATAACCACGGTCGAGGGCATCGCCCCTGACGGGACCCTTTCAGACGTCCAGCAGGCGTTCGTGGACGCCGGCGCCGTCCAGTGCGGCTTCTGCACGCCCGGCCTGGTCATGGCGATCGATGTGCTGCTCGACTCCGACACGGACCCCGACGATCTCACCGTCCGCGAGGCGATCAGCGGGAACCTGTGTCGCTGCACCGGTTACGGCCGGGTGATCGAGGCCGTGAACCTCGCAGCGGCCTTCCGACGTGGTGAGACGGACCTGTGAGCGGGACCAGGACCACCGACCGCACCGGTGTGGCCCCCCGCACGGGGGGCCCGGGCATCGGCGAGAGCGTCCCTCGACCCGACGGGGTGCCCAAGGTGACGGGCTCGTTTGCCTTCTCGAGCGATCTCTGGCACGACCGGATGCTCTGGGGCGGCACGCTGAGGTCCCCGCACCCGTCGGCGCGGATCGTTTCCGTCGACATCGGCGCGGCGGTCACGATCACGGGTGTCCACGCCGTCCTGCTCCACGACGATGTGCCGGGTTCGAAGGCCTACGGCCTGGAGCACAGCGACCAGCAGGTGCTGGCCGGCGAGGTGGTCCGCCACGAGGGCGAGCCGGTGGCCATCGTGGCGGCCGACCATCCCGAGACCGTGCGACGGGCGCTCGACGCCATCGTCGTCGAATACGAGGTGGTCGACCCGCTCACCGACCCCGCCGCCGCCGAGACGGCACCACCGATCCACCCGGACGGCAACCTGATCCGTCGCATACACCTGCGCCACGGTGACCAGCAGGTGGTCGGCGAGGTGCAGGTCGAGGGCACCTACGAGGTGGGAATGCAGGACCAGGCGTTCCTGGGTCCCGAGTCGGGCATGGCAATTCCGGTCGAGGGCGGTGGGGTCGACCTCTACATCGCCACCCAGTGGCTGCACGCCGATCGCGACCAGGTGGCGGCCTGCCTGGGGCTCCGGCCCGAACGGGTCAGGCTGACCCTGGCCGGGGTGGGCGGAGCGTTCGGCGCACGCGAGGACCTAAGCATGCACGTGCACCTGTGCATGCTCGCCATGCACACCGGCAGGCCGGTCAAGATGGTCTACTCACGCGAGGAGTCTTTCCACGGCCACGTCCATCGCCATCCGGCCCGCATGTGGTACCGCCACCACGCCGACCGGGACGGCACGCTCGTCCGGGTCGAGGCCAGTCTGCTGCTGGACGGCGGCGCATACGCCTCGTCCAGCAGCGCCGTCATCGCCAACGCCACCTGCTTCGCCGCAGGGCCGTACCGCGTGCCCAGCGCCGACATCGAAGGGGTCGTCGTGCGCACGAACAACCCGCCATGTGGCGCCATGCGGGGATTCGGGGCGGTGCAGACATGCTTCGCCCACGAGGCCCAGATGGACCTCCTCGCCGGAGCCCTCGGCATGGACCCGGTCGAGCTGCGCCTCCGGAACGTGCTGGCCACCGGCGACCGCCTGGTCACTGGCCAGGCCATCACCGGCACGGCACCGGGGGCCGAGGTCATCCGGACCTGTGTCGACCATCCGTCGGCCGCATCCATCGCCGAGGACCCCATGGCCCTGCCCGGAGGTGCCGGTCGCACCGCGGATCCGGCTCACGTCGTGCGGGGTGAGGCTCTGGCGGTGGGATTCAAGAACCTCATGTTCTCCGAGGGATTCGACGACTACAGCTCGGCCGCCTGCCGGCTGGCCGATGGCGTTGCGACGATCACCTGCGCCTGCGCCGAGGTGGGACAGGGATTCGTCACCCTCGTCCAGCAGATCGCGCACGAGGTGCTCGGGGTGCAGGAGGTTGTGTTGGAGCCGGCGTCCACCGAGACGATCGGATCGGCCGGTTCGACGTCGGCGAGTCGCCAGACCTGGATGTCGGGCGGCGCGGTCCAGAAGGCGTGCGAGGAGGTGCGGGTCCGACTGCTGGCCCGCGTGGCCGACGAGCACGGGGTGGAACTGGACGGCCTGGTCCTCGTGGACGGGCTGGTCGCATCCCTGACTGGGGACCTCCGGGTCGACCTGGTCTCAGCCACGTCCGATCCGATCCACGCCGAGGTCGAGTTCCGCCACGCCCCGACCTTTCCGCTGGACGAGGACGGGCAGGGTGACGCCCACGTCTCGTTCGCCTTCTCGGCCCACCGGGCGATCGTCGACGTGGATGTCGGGCTGGGGCTCGTGAAGGTCGTCGAGTTGACCACCTCGCAGGACGTGGGCCGGGTGCTCAACCCGGTCCAGGTGGTGGGCCAGTTGGAGGGCGGTGCCGCCCAGGGGGTCGGGCTGGCCGTCATGGAGGAGGTCCAGCTGTCGGACGGCCGCATCCGCAACGCCTCGTTCACCGACTACCTGGTGCCCACGGCCCTCGACATGCCGCCCGTCGAGATCGCAGCGCTGATAGAGCAGCCCGAGCCCGGGGCGCCGTTCGGCGCCAAGGGCGTCGGCGAGCCTCCGTCGATCACGTCGACCGCCGCCGTGGCCGCCGCCATCCGCGCGGCCACCGGCCTGGCCCTGCCACGGGTGCCGGTACGGCCCTCTGACATCGTGTTCGGAGGGGGCGCGGCATGACATCCCGGTTCCCCGACCTGCGGATCGACGGCGACCGCCTCCTGAGGCGCATCGACGACCTGGCTGCAATCGGCCCGATCGACGGAGGGGGTTCCTGCAGGCTGGCGCTCACCGACGACGACCGGGCAGGACGTGACCTGGTGGTCACCTGGATGCGCGACCTGGGCCTCGACATCCGCATAGACGGCATCGGCAACGTCGTGGCCACCCGGCCGGGGCGCACCGGGGGACCACCCGTGATGACCGGCAGCCACATAGACACGGTCCGCACGGGCGGCCGCTACGACGGCAACCTGGGAGTGCTGGCTGGCCTCGAGGTGATCGAGACCCTCGTCGGCGCCGGCATAGAGACGGAGCACCCGGTGGCGGTGGGCTTCTTCACCGACGAGGAGGGGTCCCGGTTCGCCCCCGACATGCTCGGCAGCCTCGTGTACGTGGGAGGCGTGGCCCTGGAGGAGGCGCTCGACATCGTCGGCATCGACGGCGCCGTGGTGGGTGACGAGTTGGAGCGGATCGGGTACCGGGGAATTCATCCCTGTCCCGGCCCGGCACCCCGCGCATACGTGGAACTGCACATCGAGCAGGGACCGGTGCTCGAGGCCGACGGTGTCACCATCGGCGCAGTCACCGGCGTCCAGGGAATCTCCTGGACCGCGTACACGGTGGACGGGCAGGCGAACCACGCCGGCACCACGCCTATGGACCTGCGCCACGACGCCGGATACGCGGCGGCGGCCATCGTCACCCACGTCCGGGACCTGGCCGTACGGATGGGGGGTCGCCAGGTGGCCACGGTCGGACGCCTGGACCTCCACCCCGACCTGGTGAACGTGATCGCCGGCACCGCCACGCTGACCGTCGACCTGCGCAACACCGACGAATCGCTGCTCCGCGGGGCCGAGGCCGACCTGGCGGCATTCGTAGCCGACCTGGCCATCGCCGAGGGAGTCCGGATCGACGGGCACAGCCTGGCCAGGTTCGAGCCGGTCGAGTTCGACGCCGGGGTCGTGGACACCGTCTTCGAGACCGCCGAGAGGCTGGGTCACAGCGTCTCGCGTATGCCGTCAGGGGCCGGCCACGACGCACAGATGCTGGCCAGGGTCTGCCCGACCGGCATGGTGTTCGTACCCAGCAGGGACGGCATCAGCCACAACCCGGCAGAGCACACGGACCCCGCCGACCTGGTCGCCGGAGCCGACGTGCTGCTCCAGACCATGTTGTCGCTGGACTACCCAGAACCCCGGGAGGCCGAATGAGCCGCACGCTCACCGTCGGCGCAGCCCAGATGGGGGCCATCCAACGGGCCGACACGCGGGCCGACGTGGTCGAGCGCCTCATCGCCCTGCTGCGCCATGGCGCCGAGGCGGGGTGTGACCTCGTCGTGTTCCCGGAGCTGGCGTTGACCACGTTCTTCCCCAGGTGGTATGTGCAGGACCGGTCGGAGTTCGACCACTTCTTCGAGACCGAGCTGCCCGGCCCCGAGACCCGGCCCCTGTTCGACGAGGCCTCCCGGCTCGGCGTGGGCTTCCACCTCGGCTACGCAGAGTTGACCCCCGACGGCCGGCACTTCAACACGGCGATCCTCGTGGAGCGGGACGGTTCCATCGCCGGCCTGTACCGCAAGGTCCACCTACCGGGCCACCACGAGCACGAGCCGTGGCGGGAGTTCCAGCACCTCGAGCGCTACTACTTCGAGCCCGGCGACGGCTTCGGGGTCTACGGCGCGTTCGGAGGCGTCCTCGGCATGGCCATCTGCAACGACCGCCGCTGGCCGGAGACCTACAGGATGCTCGGCCTGCAGGGCTGCGAGCTGGCGCTCATCGGATACAACACCCCGGTCCACTACCCCCCCGATCCCAGCCAGGACGCCCTCCAGGGCTTCCACAACCGCCTGGTGCTGCAGTCCGGCGCTTATCAGAACGGCATGTGGGTGGTGGGGGTGGCCAAGGCCGGCGACGAGGAGGGCTGCGTCATGTTGGGCGAGAGCGCCGTCATCGCCCCGTCGGGAGAGATTCGTGCCGTATGCACCACCGACGGCGACGAGCTGGCCGTGGCCGCGTGCGACCTGGACATGTGTGCCGACTACAAGGAGACGCTGTTCGACTTCGGCTACTACCGCCGCCCGGAGGTCTACGGGCTGATCACCAGCCAGAGGGGCGCCGAGGTGCCAGACGACGTGGCTGCGGTGCTGGGCCGGGCTGCCCGGAGGGCCGAGGAGACTGAGGAGATGGAAGAAGGGACAGACGCATGACCAGTTTCGAACTGAACGGATCGCAGGTCGTGGCTGACGACGGCCATCCCCACCTGCTGGCGGCGCTGCGTGACGAATTGGGGATCATTTCGCCAAAGGACGGCTGCTCGCCGTCCGGGCAGTGCGGCTGTTGCACCGTGCTGGTGAACGGCAAGGCCCGAGTGGCCTGCCAGACCCCGATGGAGAAGGCCGATGGCGCGTCGATCCTCACCCTCGAGGGCGTGGACGCGGCCGAACGGGAACGCTACGCGACGGTGTTCGCCGCCCACGGCGCCCTGCAGTGCGGATTCTGCACTCCCGGAATCATCATGCGCGTCAAGGCACTCCTGGACAAGAAAGGATCGGCCCTGACCCGTGAGAACGCCTCCCGTCACCTGGGCGGCCATCTCTGCCGGTGCACCGGCTACATCAAGATCCTGGACGCAGTCGACTCGCTGGCTGCCGGCGAGGTTCCCGTAGCGCCGCCCTGCGGTGGCATCGGCACCAGCGGCATCAGGTACGAGGCCGCCGAGCTGAGCCTGGGCGACCGTCCGTTCATCGACGACCTGGCGCCGGCAGGCCTGCTCCACGGCGCCCTACGGCTGGCGGACCATGCCCGTGCCGACGTGGTGCGCATGGACACGTCGGCGGCCATGGCGGTCGAGGGCGTGAGGGCAGTGTTCACCGCGGCCGATGTGCCCGGCGAGCTCCGGGTGGGGATCATCCACACGGACTGGCCGGTGTTTATTCCCGAGGGTGGCCGCACCTCGTACCTGGGTGACGTGATGGCGATCGTCGTCGCCGACACCCGCCAGACCGCGCGACGGGCGGCGGAGCTCGTCGACATCGAATACGTGCCTCTCACCGTGTTCTCGGATCCGGTCGTGGCGGCGGCTTCCGACGAGGACGCGGTCTGGGAGCTCGACGGCAACGTCCTGTCCGTGTCGCGGTACGCCCGAGGGGATTACGAGGCGGGCCTGGCCGGATCAGCGCACGTCGTGGAGGAGGTGTTCCAGACCCAGCGGATCGAACACGCCTTCGTCGAGCCCGAGTCGACGCTGGCAGCACCGACCGACGACGGCGGGCTCCACGTCTGGTCGGGTGGTCAGGGGGTGTGGGACGACCGCAACCAGATCGCAACCGTGCTGGGCGTCGAGACCGACCAGGTCACCGTGGAGTTGGTCAGCAACGGCGGGGCGTTCGGCGGCAAGGAGGACATGTCCAACCAGGCCCAGACCGCGTTGGCCGCCTGGCTGCTGGGTGAGCCGGTCCGGTGCACGCTGTCGCGCGAGGAGTCGTTCCTGATGCACCCCAAGCGCCATCCGATCCGCATGGCGTACCGGGCCGGTTGCGACGCCGATGGTCGACTGACGGCCCTGTGGGTCCGGATGATCGGCGACTCCGGTCCGTACGCCTCCGTCGGCATGAAGGTGCTGGAGCGAGCCGCCGGGCATGCCAGCGGCCCCTATGCGCTGCCTGCCATAGACGTCGAGGCCACCGCCGTGCGCACCAACAACCCGGTGTGCGGTGCCTTCCGGGGATTCGGCGCCAACCAGGCCCAGTTCGCCATGGAGGGGGTCATGGACCGCCTGGCCGAGAAGGTCGGGATCTCCGGCTGGGAGATTCGCAGCCGCAACGTGGTCGAGCCCGGGTCCGTGTGGGGTCCCGGCCAGGTCATGGACGACGGGTGTCTCGGCGCCCGCGCCTGCCTGGACGAGGTGAAGGACGCCTACGACGGGGCTGTGGCTGATGGTAGGCCCGTCGGCCTGGGCCTCGGGCTCAAGAACTCGGGTCTGGGCAACGGGTTCAAGGAGATCGCCCGTGCCGTCGTGCACTTCCGGCAGGACGGGCAGATCGAGGTCCGGCACTGCTGGACCGAGATGGGCCAGGGAGTCCACACCGTGGTCGTGCAGGTGGCAGTGGAGGAACTGGGCGTCGATCCCGCACGGATCGAGGTGCTCGTCGACACGACCCGGGAACTGGGGGCCGGACAGACCACCGGCAGTAGGGGAACGCTCATGGGGGCGGGCTCGGTGGCCGACGCCTGCCGGGTGGCGCTGGCCGACGGTTGTCAGGTCGGCGTCGACTACGAGGGCGAGTACCGGGTGGACTGGACCAACTCCATGAACGACGGCCTGGAGAACCCGGTCATCCACTCCACCTTCGGGTACGCGGCCCAGTTGGTGATCCTGGATCCGGAGTCCGGAGACATCGAGAAGGTGGTCGCGGCCCACGACGTCGGACGGGCCGTCAACCCGATGCTGTGCGAGGGGCAGATCGAGGGATCGGTGCACATGGGCCTCGGCTACGCCCTCACCGAGGGATTCCCGGCCGACGGCGAGGCACGCCCCCGGAACGCCACGTTGCGCAGCCTCGGCATCATCCGGCCCAAGGACATGCCGCCCGTCGACGTGCGCCTCGTCGAGTCGCCGCAGCCCGACTCTCCCTACGGGATCAAGGGTGTGGGTGAGATCGGCCTGGTTCCGACGGCGGGCGCCGTCGCGGCAGCCCTCCACGCCAACGACGGCGCCTGGCGCAGCGAGCTGCCCATGGCCGCTCCCGAACAGCAGGAGCGGTGGGCGGAATGGGACGGCCGGTGACGGGGCCCGGCGGGGCCGACACGACCCGGAACAGCACTCCGGGTCTCGTCTGCGCACACCACCACCTCTACTCGGCCCTGGCCAGGGGGATGCCGGCCCCTCCGCGGACGCCGTCGGGGTTCGCTGAGATCCTGGAACTCGTGTGGTGGCGCCTGGACCGGGCCCTCGACCTCGAGAGCATCCGCTGGTCGGCGATGCTCGGAGCGCTCGAGGCCCTCGAGCGGGGCTGCACCGCGATCATCGACCACCACGAGTCGCCGGAGGCCATCGAGGGCTCTCTGACGGTGATCGCCGATGCCTGTGCCGAGGTGGGGGTGAGGGTGGACTGCGCCTACGGCGTGACCGACCGGCACGGCCCGGAGGGGGCACGTCGCGGCCTGGCCGAGAACGAGAGGTACCTGAGGGAGGGCGGCCGGGGACGGGTCGGGGTACATGCCGCGTTCACCTGCAGCGACGAGACCCTCGAGGCGGCAGCCGGGCTGGCTGCCGACACAGGCGTGGGTGTGCACATCCACGTCGCCGAGGGGTCCGTGGACTCCGGGGCCGGCGACCGGTTGCGCCACCTGGCCACGGACGACTGGCTGGTCGTGCACGGCGTGCACCTGCCCGACGACCACGAGCTGGCGGGGACCATCGTGCACAACCCCCGCTCGAACATGAA
>DQOF01000079.1 GCA_015658775.1 Acidimicrobiia bacterium
ACCCGCCATGACACGCACCCACGAGTGCGCCGACCGGGCAAGTTTTGCGACCTGCCACCGGTAGCGTATTGCCCTTATGGCACGAGGAGATTCAGGCAGCAAGGTCGCGAGGGCAGCGCGGGCTGGAGCGACTGGCGGAACCGGCGAGCGGCGCAAGATGGGCTTCCCCATAGCCGTAACGGTGGTCGTGGTGCTGGGCCTCGTGCTGGTCGGCTGGGCCCGCAGCAACCGCGAGGCGACATCGGCGCCACGGGTCGGCGACCACTGGCACTCCACCTACGACATCTACGTCTGCGGTGGGGCGGGCATGGGCACCTGGCGCTCGAAGATCATCAACGAGACCGACCCCAACGGCATCCACACCCACGGCGACGGCCTCTTCCACATCCACCCCTTCAACTCCGAGGCCTCGGGCGACGACGCCACGCTGGGAGCGTTCTTCAGGGCATTCGGCGGCAGCATCGACGACACCTCCATCACCCTCGACAACGGCGAGACCATCGTCGAGGGCTTCGACTGCGGTGGGCAGCCGGCGGTGCTCACGGTGGCCCGCTTCGACGCCCAGGACCGCGACCGCGACCCCCAGGTCATCACAGAGGACCTGGCCAGCGTGCGCTTCCTCAAGAACCTAGAGGCCTTCACCATCGCCTTCGTGCCCGCCGACGAGGTCCCGCCAAAGCCCCGGCCCGAGCGCTTCACATTCCTGGAGTCGGTCGACCCGAGGGCGCTCGAGTCCAACAACCCGATACTCGACATAGTCACCACCACCTCGGTCGCCGGGTAGGGGCTTCCCGGACAGGGATCACGCCATGAGGGCAGTCGTGCTGGTCGGTGGCCACGGCACCCGCCTCAGGCCGCTCACCCTCGACACCCCCAAGCAGATGCTCCCGATCGTGGGGCGGCCCATGATCGAGCACGTGGTCGGCCACCTGGCGTCCCACGGGATCACCGAGGTGGTGCTCTCGCTGGGATTCCTACCGAACGCCTTCACCGACGCCTACCCGGACGGGAGGTGTGCAGGGCTGCCGCTGCACTACGCCGTCGAGCCCGAACCGCTCGACACCGCCGGCGCCATCGGCTTCGCCGCCACCCACGCCGGCATCCACGACACCTTCCTCGTCCTGAACGGCGACGTCCTGACCGGCCTGGACGTGACAGCCCTGGTCGCCACCCACCGCCGCACCGGTGCCGAGGGAACCATCGCCCTGACGCCCGTCGAGGACCCGTCCCGCTACGGGGTGGTGCCCACAGACGACGACGGCCGGGTGCTCGGCTTCATCGAGAAGCCCGCCCCCGGCGACGCGCCCACCAACCGGATAAATGCCGGGACCTACGTGCTGGAGCCGTCGGTTCTGGGACGAATCGACCCGGGTCGGCGGGTGTCGGTGGAGCGCGACGTCTTCCCGGCCATGGCCGCCGAGGGCACGCTCTACGCCGTGGTGTCGGACGCCTACTGGATCGACACGGGCACCCCCGAGACCTACCTGCAGGCCAACCTCGACCTGCTCGACGATCCCGGCGGGTCAGTCGTCGCCGAGGACGCCTCTGTGGCCCCGGGCGCCAGTGTCGTGGGCTACGTGGTTATGGCCGGAGCCTCGATAGGGGAGAATGCCCTCGTGGAGGACTCGATCGTCGGAAGCGGCGCCCGGGTCGGCGCCTCGTCGCAGGTCGTCGGCCTGTCGGTGCTGGGCGCCGGGGCCGTCGTGGCCGACGGCGAGCGCGTCGACGGCGTCCGCAGGCCCGAGGTGACCTGAGGTGTCCGTCCTGGTAACCGGGGGAGCGGGCTTCATCGGCTCCTGTGTGGTCGACCGGCTGGTTGCCGACGGCCACGAGGTGCTCGTGCTCGACGACCTGTCGACCGGCAGCGAGGCGAACCTCGCCGAGGCCATGGAATCCGGCCTGGTCCGGCTGGAGGTCTACGACGTACGCGACCCGGCGACGACCGATCTGATTGCCGGGGAGTCTCCCGAGGTGGTGCTGCACCTTGCCGCCCAGGCCGACGTGCAGGCCTCCATCGACGATCCCGTGCACGATGCAGAGGTGAACGTGCTCGGCACCGTCCGCGTGCTCGAGGGCGCCCGCCTGGGCGGAGCGCGCAAGGTCGTGTTCGCTGCCAGCGGCGGCACCCTCTACGGCGACCCCGACCCCGGCCGCCTCCCCCTCACCGAGGACGAACCCCACGCACCGGTGTCGCCGTACGGCCTGTCCAAGATGGCTGCCGGCTGCTACCTGTCCGCCTATGGGGCGCTCCACGGCCTTGCCGGAACCAGCCTGGCGCTGGCCAACGTCTACGGCCCCCGCCAGGACCCTCACGGCGAGGCGGGCGTGGTCGCCATCTTCGCCAACCGGCTGCTGGCCGCAGAGCCCTGCACGGTGTTCGGCGACGGCGGCCAGACCCGCGACTTCGTCCACGTAGCCGACGTGGCCGAAGCCTTCCTGGCGGCGATGCAGCGTGCCGACGGTCTTCTCCTCAACATCGGGACCGGCATCGAGACCTCGGTCAACGACCTCTACCGGGTCATGGCCGCCTCTGCCGACGGCCCGGACGAACCCGAACGTGCACCGGCCAGACCGGGTGAGATCAGGCGCTCGGCCCTCGATCCCTCGGCGGCCGCCGGGGCGCTGGGCTGGACGCCGACCATGGGTCTGGCCCAAGGCGTGGCCGACACCCTGGCCTGGTTCAGCAGGCCCTAGTGCCGATACTTGGCCTCGGCGCCATGAGGCGGTTGAAGCTTGCGACCGTGCTCGTGCCGCTGTTGGCCCTGCTGGTCGGCTGCGGGTCGACCCGGCCGGCGGGGGAGTGACGTTCACAAGCCCCCACGTCTACTCCCGCTACCAGCAGTGAACGCCGGCCCTCCTACCGGAACAGGTCGTCCTCCGGGCTGCGCACCACGTCGGCGACGACGCTGCCGTCACCGAACCACGACGGGTCGACCCCCCGGATGACCGCCACGGGCACGCCGGAGGCCTTGCCCATCACCAGCTCGGCGGCCGCCGCCAGCTCGTCGACCACCGCCACCTCGGTGACCTGCAGCTCACGGCCCAGGGCGTCGGTCGTGCCACGCAGGTCGACAACCGGTCGCAGGCCCGCGCAGCCGATCGCCACGTCGGTGACGCCGGCGCGCCACGGACGGCCGAACGTGTCGCTCACGATCACGGCCACGTCGACGCCGAGCCGGTGGCGCAGAGCATCACGGATGCGGCGTGCCGAGCGGTCCGGATCCACCGGCAGGAGGGCGGCCCGGCCCTCAGGAACGTTCGAGAGGTCGATCCCGGCGTTGGCGCAGACGAATCCGTGCTCGGTCTCGGAGATCACCAGGTTGCCTCGGCGGCGCAGCACACGCACCGACTCCGCCTCGACCAGGGGCTTGTGTCCCACGGCCGGGTCGATGTCCACCACCCGGTCCTCGGCCTTGCTCACGATCTTCTGGGTCACGACCACCACGTCGCCGTCGGCCAGGTCGGCGGCCTCGGCGATCATCCCCGCCAGGTCGTCGCCGGGGGCGATCTCGGGCAGCCCCGTGACCGGCACCAGGGAGATGGTCCCGGTCACCGGGCCTCCTCCCGTGCTGAGCCCAGCACCACGCGTGCCAGGTCGGCTGCCACCTCGGGCGTGCGCATGATCGTGTCGGTGACCACGCAGCGCATCCCCTCGGCCTCGACGCCCAGGGCCAGGGCGGCGTCGGCGGCGTCGACCACCAGGGTCGCAGCCAGGTCGCTGTAGAGGCGGGCCACCCCCACCACGGAGGCCTCGTGCCCCAGCTCGCGCATGAGCCGGTCGGCCGGTCCCTTCAGTGCCGCCCCAGCCACGATCGGCGACACGGCCACCGTGTCGGCGCGCCGGGCCCTGATGGCGTCGGCGATCCCCGGAACGGCCAGCAGCGGCCCTATGGAGACGATCGGGTTGGACGGAGCCACGACCACGACATCGGCGGCGGCCAGGGCCTCGAGCACACCGGGACCCGGACGGGAGCGTCGGGCACTGTCGAAGCGCACCGAGGCCACAGGCACGTCGTGGCGCAGCCGCACGAAGTACTCCTGGAAGCCGACCTCCGCACCGGGGCCTGCTCCGTCGGCCCCGTCGGCCAGGGTCATCATGGTCGACACCCTGTCCTCGGTCATCGGCAGCAGCGTCGGCGCCAGCCCCCAGGCGGCGGCGATGCCGGCCGTCACCTCGGCCAGGCCGACCCCCGCGGCGAGGCGTCCGGTGCGGTACAGGTGCGTGCCCAGGTCCCTGTCGCCCAGGTTGAACCAGGTAGACCCGCCG
>DQOF01000138.1 GCA_015658775.1 Acidimicrobiia bacterium
GCCCGACGGGTCGACGGTCAGCAGGTGTTCCACGGTTCCTACGAGGGCACGATCCACCTCGCCGGCTACAAGCACCCGCGGGCCACAGTCACCCAGACGGTATGCCACGGCGTCTGTACCGAACGTGGGCGGGATCGGCACACAGATGGCACCCAACCTCAGGGTGGCCAGAAGCGTGGTGAGGGCCGACACCCCCTGGTCCAGCATCACAACCACCCGGTCGCCGCGTCCCACGCCCATCGCCGCCAGGCCTCCTGCGACCCTGGCCACGCGATCCGCCAACTCGCCGAACGTGACCGTGACGGAAGGGCCCGCCTCGGGCGCCACGATCACCGCCGGCAGGTCGGGCCGGGTGCGGGCATGCCGACCACACACCGATTCGGCGATGTTGAAGGTCTCGGGTATCTCCCACCTGAAGGCCTCGCAGAGCCGGGCGTGGTCGGTCACCGCCGAGGTGTCGATCACCGGCACTCCCGCTGACGCCCCATCGGCGCATCCTTCCACGGCCACCACCCGACACGCACACGACGACCTACTCTCCACGTACTCTCCCCATACTCTCCCCGCGTAGTTCCGGGGTCCGGAAAGGCAGGGCCGACGAACAGCCATGAAGGTCGCAATCACCGGCGGAACCGGTTTCATCGGATCGCACTGCGTGGCACAGGCCGTCGGAGCCGGCCACGAGGTCCGCATGCTCGTGCGCAACCCGGACAAGGCCCGCTTGTCCCTGGCCGTCCATGAGGTGACCGGGCCCGTGGAGATTGTCGAAGCGGACCTCACGGACCACCCGGCGCTCCGGACCGGCCTCGTCGGCATGGACGCGCTCCTGCACGTCGGAGCGGTATTCAGCCTGAACGCCAACGACGGTCGGCTCATGGCGGAGGTGAACCCGTCCAGCACGGCTGTCCTGCTGGACACCGCCGTGGACCTCGGCCTGGACCCGATCGTCTACGTGTCGACCGTCGGGGTCTTCTATCCACTGCAGTCGGCCGAGCTGGACGCCGACGCCGACGTGTCAACCGGCTGTGGCCCCTACACGGCCAGCAAGATCGCAGCCGAACGTGTCGCCCGCAGACACCAGTCCGGGGGCGCCCCGGTCACCTGCGTCTACCCGGGCGGCGTGATCGGTCCATGCGACCCGAATCCCGACCTCTCGGACTCGATGGCCGGGCTGGTCGAGACGATGAAGCGGAGCTTCTTCCCGCTGTCGGCCGACGCCACTACCGCCTTCGTCGACGTGCGCGACGTTGCCCGGGTGTGTGTGGGTGCCCTGGAGCCGGGACGCGGGCCCCGCCGCTACCTGGTGGCCGGCAACCTCTGCGACGTGGGCCGCATCATCGAGTGTGGCCACGACCTGACGGGTCGCACCTTCCGCTGCCGGGCGGTGCCTGCGTCGCTGATCCTCGGCGCCGCCCACCTCATCGACCTGGTGAGCCGCCTGACCCGCAGGAAGATGCCGTTCAACCTGGAAGGCGCCCGCATCATGACCTCGGGCCGACACGGCCTGAGCCACCTCCGACAGTCGGCGGCCGAGGCCGACTTCGCCTTCCCGACACGAACCTTCGAGGAGACGATGGCCGACACGCTCCGCTGGCTCCACGCAACCGGGCACCTCACCAATGAGCAGGTGGGTCAATTGGCGGTCTGAGGGTCCCCGTCCCTGCGTCCGGCCAGGACCTGACCGACCAGCACCACGCAGAACAGGCCCACCGACACCAGGGCCATCGTGGCCCCGGCGGCGGTCTCGCCGTGGTAGCTGATGAGCACCCCCAGCAGTACGGCGACGGACCCCAGGCCAACGGCTGTCAGCATCACCAGCGGAACCCGGCGGACCAGCAGCGTGGCAGTGGCCGGTGGCGCCACCAGGAAGGCGAAGACCAGCATGCTCCCGACGACCTCGAATGCGGCGACGATCGACACCGCCACCAGGACCAGCAGCGCAAGATGTGCCAGACGGGGCCTCAGGCCGAGCAGGGCGGCCTGTGTCTCGTCCAGGGTCAGCACCAGGAACGACCGGTGGAACAGGGCGGCGCCGACGAGGGTCACGGCCACCGAGACGGCCTGCCTCCAGAGGTCGGCGGCCTCGATGCTCATCACAGAACCGAAGAGGAATCCCTCCAGGTCGGCGCCGTCGAGTCGGGCGCTGCGCGACACGATCACGACGGTCAGTGCCAGCATGGCGACGAACAGCAGGCCTATCGAGACGTCGTCGGGCAACGGCGAGTGCTGGCGGACCACGTGTATTCCCCCGACCATGACGAGGGCGGCCAACAACGCCCCCAGGGTCGTGCTGCCACCGAACACGTAGGCCATGGCGATGCCGGGAAGCACACCGTGCGCCAGGGCGTCGCCCAGATAGGTCATGCCCCGCAGCACCAGCCAGGTGCCAACCACCGATGTGGCCACCACCGTGAGGAGTCCGGCCGTCAGCGCCCGCAGCATGAACGCGTTGCCTGTGAACGGTTCGACCCACCATGACCAGGGGTCGGTCAGGAACTCCATCGCCGCCTCACACCGCGTCCGGCCAGGCACCCCTCAACCGACGCCAGGTCTCGTCCAGCGCCTCGGGAAGGACCCTGGTACCGGCCGTTGTCGTCGTGAAGTTGGTGTCGCCAGACCAACGGGGAAGCACATGCACGTGGAGGTGGCCGTCGATCCCGGCTCCTGCGGCCCTGCCCAGGTTTAGGCCTATGTTCATCCCATCCGGCGAGTACGCCTCACCGATCGCCGCAACCGCATCGCGCACCGTCGACCAGAGCTCGAGGTGCTCGTCCGTTGTGAGGGCGTCGAGCGTCGCAACGGCCCGCCTCGGCAGGACCAGCATGTGGCCGCTCGTGTAGGGGAAGGCGTTCAGGACGGCGAAGCAGGTCGGGCCACGATGGACCACGAACGACTCCTCGTCGGGCAGGCCCCCCTGCTCGATGGCCTCGAACAGGGACCGGCCCTCGAGCTCTGACAGTGGCGGGCCGTCATCAGACCCCAGCCCCTCGACATACGAGAGCCGCCAACCGGCCCAGAGGTGTTCCAGGCTGCTCACCGCTTGGCATCCACCTCGTCGGCGAGGCGCTCCACGAAGTCGTCCAGCGGAAGGTCCCGCTCGGGCGAATCGGCGCCACGGGCATTCTCACCGACCGTGCCGTTGGCCACGTCGTCGCCGCCGACGACGAGCACATGGGGGACCTTGGCCACCTTGCCGGCCCGCACGCGCTTGCCCAGGGGCTCGTCGGCAGGATCCACCGATGCCCGAAAGCCGTCGGCTACGAGGCGTTCGACTATCGACTCGGCATAGCCCTGGTGCTCACCGGCGACAGGCAGCACCCTCACCTGCTCCGGAGCCAGCCAGGTCGGAAACGCCCCGGCATAGTGCTCGAGCAGAACGCCGAAGAACCGTTCTATCGACCCCATCAGCGCCCGGTGGATCATCACCGGTCGATGTCGTCCACCGTCGGAGCCCACGTACTCCAACCCGAAGCGCTCGGGCAGGTTGAAGTCGAGCTGGATTGTCGAGAGCTGCCACGGTCGACCGATGGCGTCGGTCACGTCGACATCGATCTTCGGCCCGTAGAAGGCCCCACCCCCCTCGTCGACCACGTACGACAGCCCGGCGGTCGAGAGCGCCTCGCGGAGACCGTCGGTGGCCATGTCCCAGAGTTCCTGGTCGCCGACCGCCTTCTCGGTGGGGCGGGTGGAGAGCTTGGCCTGGAAGTCGTCGAACCCGAACGCCCGCAGCACTGAGAGCGTGAACTCCAGCAGAGACGCCAACTCGGCCGCAACCTGCTCGCGGGTACAGAAGATGTGGGCGTCGTCCTGGGTGAAGCCACGGCTCCTCATCAGGCCGTGGATCGCCCCCGACAGCTCGTACCGGTACACCGCACCCAGCTCGAAGTAGCGCAGGGGAAGGTCCCGGTAGCTGCGCTGCCCACTGTCGTAGATCAGGACGTGGAACGGGCAGTTCATCGGCTTCGGGTAGTACGAGGCGCCGTCCACCTCCATGGGCGGGTACATGCTGTCGGCGTAGAAGTCGAGGTGCCCGCTGGTCTCCCACAGCACTGCCTTGGCTATGTGGGGGCTGAACACGAAGTCGTAGCCACCGGTCTCATGGCGGGCCCGGCTGTAGTCCTCGATCTGCTTCCGGACAATGGCCCCTTTCGGATGCCACACGGCCAGGCCGGGTCCCAGTGCCTCGGGCCACGAGACGAGGTCCAGTTCGGCGGCAAGACGGCGGTGATCGCGCTTCTCGGCCTCGACCAGCCTGTGCAGGTGACCGGCGAGTTCCTTCCGAGAGGCCCAGGCGGTGCCGTAGATGCGCTGGAGCATCGGCTGCCCCTCGTCGCCACGCCAGTAGGCGCCTGCCACCGTCTGCAGGGCGAAGTGGCCGAGCCGGCCGGTGGAGGGCACGTGGGGGCCCATGCACAGGTCTATGAATCCGTCGCCGTTGCGGTAGCAGCTGATCACCCCGGCTGCCGTCCCACCCTGCGGCGCTGTTGCCGCCATCTCACCGGCCATCTCGGAGCCGGCCTCACCAGCCGTGACCCGCTCGATGATCTCCTGCTTGAACCGGTGCCCTGCGAACAGGCCCAGCGCATCGGAGGCACTGGTCTCGAAGCGCTCGAAGGGTTGGTCGGCCGCGATGATCTCGCGCATCCTGGCATCGATGGCCTCGAGGTCGTCGGCGCTGAACGTCGCACCGTCGGGCAGCTCGAAGTCGTAGTAGAAGCCGTTCAGGATCGGCGGGCCGATGGCGTAGGTGGCACCCGGCCACAGGTCGAGGACCGCCTGGGCGAGGACGTGGGCCGTGGAGTGGCGCAGGGTGTGGAGACCGGCGTCGCTGTCGGCGGTGATGACGGCGACCGAGGCGCCGTCGTCAAGGGGGCCGGCCAGGTCCCGCTGGATGCCGTCGACGCTGACGATCAGCGCCGCCTTCGCCAATCCCGGACCGATGTCGGCTGCCAGATCGGCCCCCGATGCGCCGGCGGGCAGGATCCGCTTCGAGCCGTCCGGGAGGGAGATGGTGATGTCAGCCATACCGCTCAGAGGCTAGCGATCCCGGTAGCCCCGTCCCCGGCTCTATCAGCCGGTTCCGTCGAGGACCACACCCAGGAGGCCGGTGGCCTCCGCCACGTCCTCTCCGGCGGTGACGGCCTCGTCTATCGCCGCCACGGCGGCAGGTGTGTCCAGATCGTCGTCCAGGGCGGCCCTGACCGCAGCCAGCGCCCCGCCTGCACCGCTGCTCCAGGCTCCTGCGCCCGTGCGAGGTGGGAGGCGCCACGCCGAGAGGCGCCGGGTCGCAACATCGAGCAGAGCCGTGTCCCAGGCCCAGGAGGTCCGATAGTGGTTGGCTAGGAGTGCCAGCCTTACCGCCATGGGGTCGGTATCGGCGAACAGGTCCGCCACGAACACGAGGTTGCCCAGGGACTTCGACATCTTGCGGCCCTGGTGGAAGACCATCGCCTGGTGCATCCAGTGGCCGGCCAGGGGCCTGCCCGTGACCGCTTCCGCCTGGGCGGCCGAGAACTCGTGATGGGGATGCACAAGGTCGGCGCCGCCACCGTGCAGGTCGACCGTGGGACCCAGGTGGCTGACCGCCATCGCCGCACACTCCACGTGCCAACCCGGTCGGCCCCGCCCCCAGGGGGCATCCCATGCGGGCTCGTCCACGGCGGACGGCTGCCACAGCAGAGGGTCCAGCGGAGAGCGCTTGCGCGGGTCGTCCGGAAACTCGCCGCGCTCCGCCCCGAGCGCCCGCATGGCGTCGTCGGTGAGTCCGCTCAACGAACCCAATCCCTCCGAGCCCGTGACGTCGAAGAACACGCCGTCGCCGGACCGGTAGGCCCGGCCGTTGTCCAAGAGGTCGTGGATGAACCCCCTGATAGCCGGTATGGCGCCGCTGGCCCGCGGTTCGGCCCAGGGCGGCAGGTTTCCCAGGGCAGCCATGTCGTCGTCGAACCGGCGGATGACGCCGAAGGCCAGATCCAGGTGGTGGACACCCCGCCGCCGGGCTGCGCGCAGCATGTCGTCGTCCACATCGGTGATGTTGCGGACGTAGCGGACCTCGTGGCCCCGGTCGGCGAGACGGCGCTGCAACACGTCGAAGGTCACGTAGGTGGCCGCATGTCCGAGGTGGGTGGCGTCGTACGGCGTAATACCGCACGTGTAGAGCCGGACCACGACACCGGGCTCGAAGGGCACCACCGCCCGTCGGGCCGTGTCGTGGAGCCACATCGGGGGCACCCCCCTCTGCGTCACCCCGCGCTGCCCGGAGGGCTCAGGACTCGTCGATACCCGTGAAGCACACCGCCACCCGGGTCTCATAGCGGCTGTTCAGCTGCAGGAGCACAGCCGTGAACGCCTCGATGGCTGTGGCGTTCGAGAGGCCGCCGGCATCGAGGGGTCGTGCCCCGGGGATCTCGCGGACGATCTCCGAGACCGTCACCGTCGCCCTCTGGTGGTCCGAGCAGATGAGGATGTCGCTGGCAAGGTCGTGGTCGAGGTTTCCGAGTTCCGTGGCCGGCACGTGGTGGAATGCCGCAGCCACATAGGCGTCGCGCAACTCCGCCTGCACGCTCGCCGACACCGATCCGCGCGGCGGCACCAGCGGCTGGAACTCGCCGGCGACGAGGGCGATCGCGTTCGACATGCAGACGACCACCTTTCCCCGGAGGTGGCGGGCCACCGATCGGGCGGTCTCGGCGGCAGCGTCCCAGGGCGTGGCAATCACCACCACCTCGGCGGCTGCCGCGCCGACGTTGTCGGCCGGCCGGATCGAGAGTTGCCGATCGCCCCACCGCTCGATAAGGCCGTCGCACGCCTCCATCGCCCGATACCGGTTGCGTGAGCCGATGACCAAGTCGAGGCCGACCGACGCAAGTCGGGCCGCCAGAGCCTTTCCGGCCGGTCCGGTCCCGCCGAGTATCCCGATCTCCATCATGGGAGTCTAGGGGTCCGGCCGGAGGCCCTATGAAGCAGGGCCCGTGGAGGAAGGCCTGCAGAGCAAGGCCTACGGAGACAGCCGAGCCGCCGACAGTCGGGTCGACACCAGCGCCATCGCATACGCGGCCGCCACCATGAACAGCAGGCCCCTGTATCCGGTGAGAAGGGCCGCGTACTCCAGCACGCCGCCCAGCACGGCTCCCAGCACGTTCGCCCCGAACGCGACGGTGGGTTCGCGCTCATCACTGAACCGGTCGGCGAAGATCAGGTTGGCGGTGAAGATCGGAAGGAAGGCCAACCCGCCGGCCAGCACCAGCCGGGCCACGGGCGCCTGGGCCAGCAGCCACGAGGTGGGCACCAGCCAGTTGAGGGCGAGTGCGACGGCGAGCAGCGCGTAGAGCCGCTGTGGCCTGCGCGGTCTGAACCGCCGGGTCACCTCGACTGCGGCGAGTACCGAGCAGAGCACGCTGACGAACACGAGCGCATTCACGAACCACGTCGTGCCGAACAGGAGTGCGAACTCGACGACGTTCTTGGTCTCCAGCAACAGGAACGCCAGGCCCATGAAGAACACGTCGGCATGGCGTCCCAGGCCCCTGAGGGGTCCGGCCACTCCTCGCACCGCCACGAACGACGCTGCGAGGAGTACCGCGATAGTGGCCAGGTAGAAGCGGGGAATGTGCGGGGTGCGCAGGTACGGGAACGGCCGGTCGTCCGACACCGGATCCGGGTCGGCGGCACCCGCCTCCCAGACCTCGTCCCCGGCACAGGACAGGGAACCCGGATCCCGGGAAGCCACCAGCACCGTCAACAGGTTCGCCCCGGGGTCGATCACACAGGGCTCGTGTCCGAACTCCTCTGCGAGGGTGGACGCATAGCGGTCCACCAGCCACGACTGCCTCATGAAGTTGTACATGCCGAAGACCCCTCCGGGCGACAGGTGCCCGCTGTACGACGCAATGGCCTCCTCCGTGAACAGGTAGCTCTCCAGCCGGACCGACCCCTGGCCGAGCACGACGGTGAGGGAGTCGGGCAGGGCCAGGAGTATGAGGTCCCACCGCCGGTCCGTCCTCTCCAGGAAGGCCCTGCCGTCATCTATGTGCACGTGCACGCGGGGATCGTCGTAGGGCCTGTCCGGGTGGCGGTCACGGGCAAGGGCCAGGATCGTCGGGTCGATCTCCACGGCGTCGACGCGGGTCGCTCCCCGCTCCAGGGCGACGGCCACGTCGTTGCCTGACCCGGCTCCGATGATGAGCACGTCACCGATGTCGTCGGCGGTCATGAAGTCGTAGACGAAGCCGTAGAGCACCTCTTGGACCTACGGGCTCTGGTCCCAGGTGGCCACGTCGTTGATCTTCATGACGATGCCGCCCGAAGGCCGCTCATCCCACGAGAGCGCGTAGTACGGGGACCAGGCCCTCGACGAACCGAACGACTCGATGCCGAGCACCACCACGAGTAGCAGCACTGCAGCCGCTCCCGCCAACCGCACGGTCCGGCCGGACTGCCACGACAGGCCGATCATCAGCACGCCCGCTATCGCCCCCCAGACGATCGGCGGCGATCCCAGGAACGACAGGGCCGAGAATCCCAGGACCCCCAGGATCGAGCCCACCAGGTCCCACCTGTAGGCCTCGAGCGGTTCCAGCCTGCTGAAGTTGCGGGCCACACCGTCGGCGATGGCCGCCACACAGGCCGCGACCGCCACGAACACGATCGGCAGCATGACCCATCGGGGCGGTCCCACCGGACGCTGGTCGGCGAAGAATATGAGGTCCCGTCCGCCAACCTCGATGCTGACGTCGAGCAGCGTCACCGCGGCCACGAAGATCGCCAGGAGTGGCGGAGCCAGTGGGAACAGCGTCAACTCGGACCGACTCGCCCAGAGGAAGCCCAGGCCGATGCCGAGGAAGGTACCAACCAGCACGAAGTTGGAGAAGTAGGCGAGGTAGATGATGTTGGCGCCCAGCCACCGGATGAGGGCCAACTCGACGAACAGCAGCAGGAAGGCCGTGAGCGCCAGCCTGGAGCGCGCGTCGCCGGACCGGGCGCACGCTGTCAGCATTCCGGGATTATAGGTACGGGTAATTATCGGGTACGGGTACGGGTACGGGTACGGTTCCCCCGACCGGCAGATCGACCACTGGAGGCGCCATGGGAATCCTGAACGGCAAGCGGCTTCTCATAACCGGCGTGCTCACAGACGCCTCGCTGGCGTTCTCCATCGCCGGCCTGGCCCAGGAGGAGGGGGCCGAGTTGGTCCTCACCGGCGCCGGACGCGGCCTCAGCCTCACCCGACGCACGGCACGCAAGCTCCCCCAGGAGCCCGAGGTACTGGAGTTCGACGTGACGTCTGCCGAAGACGCCGAGTCCCTGAGGGCACACCTAGCCGACAAGTGGGATCGGGTCGACGGTGCCCTGCACGCCATCGGCTTCGCTCCCGAGGTCTGCCTGGGCGAGGACTTCATGGCTGCCGGATGGGACGACGTGGCCGTGGCGATGCAGATCTCGGCCTATTCCCTGAAGACCGTCGCCGAGGTCGTCGTCCCGCTCATGACCGAGGGTGGATCCATCGTGGGGCTGGACTTCGACGCACGCTTCGCCTGGCCCGCGTACAACTGGATGGGCGTGGCCAAGGCGGCCCTGGAATCGACCTCGCGTTACCTGGCCCGCTCCCTCGGCCCGGACGGCATCAGGGTCAACATGGTGGCGGCAGGGCCGATCCGGACGATGGCGGCCCGGAGCATCCCGGGCTTCGGGGAGTTCGAGACCGCATGGGAGGGCCGGGCGCCCCTGGGCTGGGACGTACACGACCCCGATCCAGTGGCGCGGGCATGTGTGGCGCTGTTCTCGGACTGGTTCCCCTCAACCACCGGCGAGATGATCCACGTCGACGGCGGCTACCACGCCATCGGGGCCTGACCCGCCTCCGTCCCGGCTGCAGGGCATCCCGGCCACCGACCGCCGGACTCCCACCGGAGTACAGGTCAGCAGTGCGTGTCGACCAACGGGAAGGGGTTGACGGCGTTGTCCCCGGCGCCGGGGTGGTACTCGAAGTGCAGGTGGTGGCCCTTGGCGTTGCCGCCGGCACCGACGAAACCGATACCGTCGCCCGCCTCGACCCGCCCCTCGATGCCGAATCGACGCATGTGGGTCCCGAAGTAGTAGTCGCCGTTGTCGGCGACCAGGTCGAACGACCGGCCTCCTATGGTGTCCCACCGGTGCGAGACGACTCCGGCGACAGGTGCGACGATCGGGGTGTTCATGGGAGCCGAGATGTCCACTCCCCTGTGGCTTCGATCACCGGGCCGCGGCTCACCCCAGGTGTCGTGGAACCTGACCTCACCGATGACCGGGCAGACCCAGTCGGTAGAGGCCATGAGGCGGACCACGGCCGACGTGTTGCGCCGGATGAGGGGGGACCTCTCGACCCGCCGCCTGTCGGCGCCGTCCAGCCTGCCCAGGGCCGCGCTGTAGTCGGAGCGGATCCCACCGGCGGCGTGAACCTGCTCGGCTACCAGTCGGTTGGCGGCGGCTATGGCATTGGAGACCAGCCGACGGCGTGACCCCAGGTCGGCGACGGGAGCGGCCATTCC
>DQOF01000078.1 GCA_015658775.1 Acidimicrobiia bacterium
CCTGACCCCGCTGCCACGGCCGTGCCGACGGCTACGGGCACCAGGGCGGCTGGCAGGGTGCGCAGTCGGGCACCCAGGATCCAGCGTCTCACCGGTGCATTCTGCCATCGGGTGGGGACCTGACGGTCAGCGGCGTCGACCGGGGCCACCGGTAGGGTCAGCAGCGGTGAACCGCCTCGTCGACGAGACCAGCCCGTACCTGCGCCAGCACGCCGACAACCCCGTCGACTGGTACCCGTGGGGCGACGAGGCCTTCGACAAGGCCCGCCGGGAGGACAAGCCGCTGCTCCTCTCCGTGGGTTACTCGGCATGCCACTGGTGCCACGTGATGGCCCACGAGTCCTTCCAGGACCCCGCCATCGCCGCCATCATGAACGACGGGTTCGTGAACGTGAAGGTGGACCGCGAGGAGCGGCCCGACGTGGACAGCATCTACATGGACGCCGTCACCGCCCTGACAGGCCGGGGCGGGTGGCCAATGACCGTCTTCTGCACTCCGGACGGACGCCCATTCCACGGCGGCACCTACTGGCCGGACACTCCCCGGGGCGGAATTCCCTCGTTTCCACAGGTGATGTCCGCCGTTCTGGAGGCATGGGCGCAGAGGCGGGAGGACCTCGACGGGATGGCCGACCACCTGACCGCGCAGATGGCCCGGCATGCCGCCACAGGCCCCTCGGGTGGACCGCTGAGGTCGGACCTGCTCGGCGAGGCCGCAACCCAACTGCAGGCACAGCACGATCCCGACCGTGGCGGCTTCGGTCGTGCGCCCAAGTTCCCACAGACGATGAGCATCGAGGCGCTCCTGCGGCACCATCTCGCCACGGGCGACCAGGCCAGTCTCGCCGCGGTCCGCACGACGCTGGATGCCATGGCCTCGGGCGGCATGTACGACCAGGTCGGCGGCGGCTTCGCCAGGTACTCGGTCGACGCCGACTGGCTGGTCCCCCACTTCGAGAAGATGCTCTACGACAACGCCCTGCTGTCCCGCGTCTACCTGCACGCCTGGCAGGTCACCGGCCACCAGCCCTGGCTGCAGGTCGTCGAGGAGACGATCGGCTATGTGCTCCGGGACCTGGGACACCCCGGCGGCGGCTTCCACGCAGCCGAGGACGCCGACTCCGAGGGCGTCGAAGGCAAGTTCTACGTCTGGTCCGAGGAGGATCTCCGGTCGGTATGCGGCGACGAAGCCGACGCCGCCGTCGAGTGGTACGGGGTGACCGGTGCCGGGAACTTCGAGGGAACGAACATCCTGCACCGGCCGCTGCGCGGCGACCTGCTACGACCCGAGGCCGTCGAGCGGGCCCGCCGGGCACTCTTCGACGCCCGGACCACCCGTATCCGCCCCGGCCTTGACGACAAGGTCCTGACCGAGTGGAACGGCCTGATGCTGTCGACCCTCGCCGAGGCTGCCGCCGCCACCGGTCGGGCCGACTGGCTGGAGGCGGCCACCTCCAATGCCGCCTTCCTCTGCGATGCGCTGCGCCGTGAGGACGGACGATGGCTCAGGTCGTGGCAGGCCGACGGTGGCGCCAGGCACCTGGGCTACGCCGCAGACCACGCAGCCATGGTCGATGCGCTGGTCCGCCTGGGTGAGGCGACAGGTGTCGCCCACTGGACCGACGTCGCCGTTGCCACCGCCGACGTCCTGATCGACCTGTTCACCGACAGGGACAGGGGCGGCTTCTACACGACCGGTGACGACGCGGGCGCCCTCGTCGCCCGACCCAAGGACCTGCTCGACAACGCATCACCGTCGGCCAACAGCCTGGCTGCGGTGGCGCTGCTGAGGCTCGCCGCCGTCACCGGCGAGACCCGTTTCTCCGATGCGGCCGAGGGAGTGGTCACTCTCCTCGGGGAAATGGCGGCCGCGCATCCGACAGCGTTCGGCCACTTCCTGGGCGCCCTCGACATGCACACGACAGGCATCACCGAGGTGGTAATACCCGGCCACCGGCCGGACCTGGTAGAGGCCGTCCAGCGCTCCTACAGGCCCAACGTGGTGCTGGCCTGGGGCGAGCGTCGAGGCGGGCCCCTCTGGGAGGGACGCAGGGACGACCTGGCCTACGTGTGCCGTGACTTCACATGCCGGGCGCCGGTGGGCACCGTCGCCGAACTGTTGGCAGAACTGGAATAGCCGGGGGACCGACCCGGCTCAGGCAGCCTTCTCCAGGATGTGGAGACCGCAGGCCGAGCCGAGGCCGATCACGTGGGTCAGACCGACCTTGGCGCCCTCGATCTGACGGTCGCCGGCCTCGCCACGCAGGTGTGTCGTCACCTCGTAGATGTTGGCCACTCCCGTGGCTCCAATCGGATGCCCCTTGGAGATGAGGCCCCCTGAGACGTTCACCGGCGTTCTGCCGTCGCGGAACGGACCGCCCGAGTCGATGAAATCACCGGCCCCGCCCGGCTCGCAGAGGCCCAGGTTGTCGTAGTGGATCAACTCGGCGGTCGCGAAGCAGTCGTGCAACTCGACGAGGTCCAGGTCCTCAGGACCTATTCCGGCCTTCTCGTACGCCTGCGCCGCTGCGTTGCGGGTCAGGGTGTTCACGTCCGGCTGCACCTGCCCGCTCTCCACATACGGGTCGGAGGTGAGCACTGATGCGGCGATCCGGACAGCCCTCTTCTGGACCCTCTTCGGCATCGACCGGAGGCGCTCCTCGGAGACCAGCACCGCCGCGGCCGCGCCATCGCCGGTCGGGCAGCACATGAGGGTCGTGTTCGGATAGCTCTGGACCGGCGACCCCATGATCTGCTCCATGGAGAACTCCTTCTGGTACTGGGCCAGGGGGTTCAGGGTGGAGTGCAGGTGGTTCTTGTAGGCGACCCGGGCGAACTGCTCGAACCCGACACCGTCGTTCTCGTACGCATACGCCATGCCGGCCTGGCCGAACACGCCCGGCATCGTCTCGGTTCCGAGGATGCCGTCCACCCCCGTCACGGCCCCGTAGCGCCCGGAGGGCTCGTAGACCTGTGCATCCTCCTTGGACCCCCCTCTCAGCAGCCCCATCTTGCCCATCTGCTCCACACCCACGGCCAGGCCCATCGAGGCCTCCCCTGCCTTGATGGACAGATATACGGTCCTCAGCGCCGTGGCACCGGTGGCACAGGCGTTGGTGACGTTGTAGACGGGGATGCCGGTCTGGCCTATCTGCTTCTGGATCCGCTGTCCCATGCTGGTGCTGGCCTGGAAGAGGGTCCCGGCGCCCATGACGTCCATGTCGTGGATCGTCACCTCACCGTCGGCCAGCGCCTCGAGGCAGACCCGCGAAGCCAGGTCGACCGCATCCAACTCGGGATACCTCCCGAACCGGGTCATGCTCGTACCGAGGATCCACACCGCGTCGCCTGCCATGGGGATCTCCTTTCGTCTCGTCGATCGGGGTCGGTGGCCGATTCAGACGGGGCAGTAGCCGAAGGCCACGCACTCCGTGCCGCCGTCGTCGGTGCCGCACACATACGTCGTCAGCCGCACCTTCATGCCCAGCTTCACGTGCTCGGGATCAGGCGGACAGTCCACCAGGTTGGACCGGACCGTCGTTCCGTCGTCGGCCTCGACGACCGCCGAGACGTAGGGCACGGGAATGCTCGGTGCCGCGTTGTGCACGATGCTGAACGACTTCAGGACACCCCGGTTGGACACCCTCGCGTTCACGAACTCGACCCTGCCGCAACTGGCACATGCGTTGCGCCGATCGAAGAAGCGGGCACCGCAGTTTGTGCATTCCCGGGCCCGCAGGTACGGGCGGGCTCCCACACGCAGGTAGTCGACGATCGGTACCTGCTGGACTTCCCTGGCGCTCGGCATCGTCACTCCGGATTTCCGCGGTCGGCGGGTCTGAACTGTGCCGCGGGACCATACCGGTGGCCTGTGACGCGGGCCAAGGCGGGCATTCTCCCCTCACCAGCACCCGCGGTGGAGCACCTCGTCACGGGGCCTGCGCTGCCTGCCGGCGGATCCGCTGGGGCGATCACCCTCCGGGTCCGGATACCCAACGGCCACGACACCCGGTGCCCTCGCCGTGTCGGGCACGTCGAACCGCCCACGTACCGCAGCCTCGTTGCCGAAGAGGCCGAAGAAGCAGCACGCCAGGCCGGCCTCGACGACCAGCAGCTGGAATGCCATGGCCGCGAACGCCGCGTCCGTCAACCAGTGGGGAACCGACCAGTCGCCCGCATCATTACCGAGGCCGGATCCCGCCTTGTCCGGTTCCCTGTACCTGTCCAGGTAGCGCTCGGGAAGGCCGAAGGGAAGTACCAGGGCGGGTACCTCCAACATGCCCGGCCAGGGGAACGAGGACCGCCGGTCCTGGGGCAGCGTGGTGTCCCAGAACGCGGCCACGTCCCCGGGATCGTCCAGGACCAGGAACTCGACCCCCTGGCAGTTGCCGGCGGTCGGGGTACGCCTCGCCCTGTCGACCAGGTCGTCGATGAGCCCGGAAGGGAGCGGATCCGAGGTGAAGGAGCGGCAGGTCCGCCTGGCGGCCAGCACCTCACCGACCGACATGCCCGTGTGGCTCAGAGCAGTTTCTCGAGCGCCTCGGCCATTGCCCAACCGCAGGCCACGAGGACGTCGCCCCTGTCCTCCTCGAGGTCCCCGAAGAAGTAGGCCACCGCAGGGTCGATCTTCTCGGGCGTGAGGCTGCAGTGGTCGA
>DQOF01000117.1 GCA_015658775.1 Acidimicrobiia bacterium
CAGGCACGTCCGTTCGGGGAACCACACCTCGTGGATCGGCAACGCACCGTCGGCCAACTCGACCCCGACGAGGCCGTAGCCGGCGGAGCGCAGGCCGGCTATCGCCTCGTCGGCCGTCTCACATATCGTCCAGGTGAGGTATCTGCTGGTGCCGAGCGCAGTCTTGTTGGTCTTGGCGTGGGTCGGTTGCGCCGTGGCGCCTGCCAGCCACAGGTGCGAAACCCTGTATGCGGCCGCCGTGCGCAGGATGGCGCCGACGTTGAACGGGGTCTGCACGCTGTCGAGCAGGAGGGCCACGTCGGTTCCGGCGCGTCGACGCCAGTCGCGGTGCAGGCGCTTCAGTCCGGTGCTGTCGAGGTTCTTCATGCTCCGCCGCCGTCGCCGTCCACAGGGGGTGTGTCCGCG
The DNA here is from genome assembly GCA_015658775.1 of Acidimicrobiia bacterium. Lineage (GTDB taxonomy): Bacteria > Actinomycetota > Acidimicrobiia > Acidimicrobiales > MedAcidi-G1 > UBA3125. The sequence goes on from DQOF01000117.1 coordinate 406, forward strand.
GCTGTCACGTCGAGGAGGCGGAAGCCCTTTCGTGAAGCGCGCCGGACGGTGGGCCAGCCCTGGTCGGTGAGCCAACGCGCCAGCGAGTCGGCTCCCAGGTGGCGTTGCACGACCAGATGGGCCGTGCCGTCGTGGGCCAGCATGCCGAGCCAGCGGGTGAGCAGGTCGTGGAGGGCCGGCTTGCCGATGCGGATCGGTGGGTTCGCGTAGATGGCGTCGAACCGCAGGTCGGCCGGGACACCGTCGGGCGACGTCACCACCATGTTCCCGAGCCCGGCCGCCTTGGCATTCCGGCGACAGAGGTCGAGGGCCCTCTCGTTCACGTCGACAGCCCAGATGCGTGAGCCGGGGCTGCGTACGGCGAGGGCACATGCGATGGGCCCGTATCCGCAGCCCAGGTCGAGGAGTTCGGCCGCATCCGGCCCGGGTGGCGGCCCTTCCAGGAGGAGGAAGCGGGTACCGCGGTCGACCCGTTGGGCCGAGAACACACCCCGGTCGGTGGCCAGTCGCAGGTCCACGTCGGGGAGCAGCAGCGGCACCTCGTCGGGTCGCGACCCCACGGCGGGACGGCCTGTCCAGTACTGCTGGTCACCGGTCACCGCACCGCTCCTGAGGCCTGCACGACCCCGACGGTAGTCTTGCGGTCGTGGCTCCCCACGAGATCCGACTGATCGGCGATCCCGTACTGCGCAAGCGGACGACCGAGGTGACCGACGTGACCGGCGCGCTCGCACGGTTGGCCGACGACATGTTCGCCACCATGCACGAGGCCCTGGGCATCGGCCTGGCAGCGCCACAGATCGGAGTCCAGAAGCGCCTGTTCGTGTACGACCACGGCGACGGCCCCGGCGTGGTCATCAATCCGCGGATAGAGGAATCAGACGGTGAGTGGGTCTTCGAGGAGGGTTGCCTCTCGGTGCCCGGGCTGTCCTGGGAGATCACGCGCCCGAAGCGCATACACATGGTCGGAATCGACCTGGACGGCAACGACGTCTCCCTGGAGGTGGACGAACTCGAGGCCCGGCTGTTCCAGCACGAACTCGACCACCTCGACGGCATCCTGCTCGTCGACCACCTCGACGACGACCAGCAACGCGCTGCCCGCAAGACGCTCCGGGAGATGACGCTGGAACGGCCCACCGGCGGCGGTGGACTCCGATTGCTCTGACCGCGCCGCCCCCGGCGCGCCCGGACCGTCTGGTGTACCTCGGGACGCCCGCGGCGGCGGTGCCGACGCTGTCGGCCCTCCACGACGCCGGCTACGAGATCTCCCTCGTGGTCACCGGCGGGGATCGCCGTCGGGGTCGGCGTTCGGCGCCAACGGCGAGCCCCGTCAAGGAGGCGGCGCAGCGCCTGGGCCTGCCGGTGTCCCACGATCTGGCGTCGGTGGCCGGGTGCGGAGCACAGCTGGGGGTGGTCGTCGCCTACGGCCGACTCATACCTGAGGATCTGCTCGCAGAGGTCCCCATGGTGAACCTGCACTTCTCGCTGCTCCCGAGGTGGAGGGGAGCCGCACCGGTCGAGCGGGCGATCCTGGCCGGAGACGCGGTAGCGGGTGTCTGCGTCATGGCGGTCGAGGTGGGCCTGGACACGGGCGGCGTGTACGCCCGAAGCGAGGTGCCCGTCGGACACGCCGAGACCGCTGACGAGTTGCGTTCCCGGCTGGTGGAGGCTGGTACCCGGCTGCTTCTGGGGGTCCTGGCCGATGGGCTGGCCGCGCCCACGCCACAGGTGGGGGAGCCGGTGTACGCACACAAGATCGGGCCCGACGACCTCGAGCTGGACTGGTCGCTGTCGGCGACGAGCCTGGCCAGGGTGGTGCGGATCGGCGGTGCATGGACCGTCTACCGGGGTAGGCGGCTGAAGGTGTGGTCGGTGGAACCGGCCGCGGTGACGCTTGACGGAGAGCCGGGGTCCCTGGTCGGCGACCTGGTCGTCACCGGCGGGGGGACGCTCAGGCTGCTCGAGGTGCAGCCCGAGAGCAGGGGACGACAGGCGGCCGACGCCTGGGTCATGGGTGCCCGCCCCGTCGAGGGCGAACGCCTCGGTACATGAACCGCGCCGATGCGGGCCGCCCCCGCAGGGGCTCCACTGGGGGTCCCGGAGAGGGGCGGCAGGACACGCGCAGCCTGGCCCTCGAGGTGCTCGGCCGCATCGAGCGCGACGGCGCCTACGCCAACCTGGCCCTGCGGGCCGCCCTCGACCGCTCGGACCTGGACAGACGCGACAAGGCCTTCGTCACCGACCTCGTCTACGGCACCACACGGATGCGCAGGGCATGCGACCACATGCTCGACAGGTTCCTGCACGACGACGTCGAACCCGAGGTGCGTACCCTGCTGCGCCTCGGCGCCTACCAGCTCCACTGGGCCGGGGTGGCGCCCCACGCGGCGGTCTCGGCCACGGTCTCGGTGGCGCCACGGCGGGTGCGCGGCCTGTGCAATGCGGTTCTCCGCCGGGTGGCGGAGCTCGAGCCCTCCTGGCCCGGACCGGCCGTGGAGTTGAGCTATCCCGACTGGCTGGTGGATCTGCTGACGGCTGACCTCGGGGAGCAGGACGCCCTGGCAGCCATGTCCTCTATGAACCGGCCGGCCACGGCGGTGGTCAGGGACGACGGCTACCACCAGGATCGGGCCTCACAGATGGTGGCCGACCTGGAGGCCGAAGGCCTGGTTTCCGAGGGTGCGAGGCCAGGCCTGGTGCTGGACCTCTGCGCGGCGCCGGGTGGCAAGGCGACGGCGGTGGCGGCTGCCGGAGCCACGGTGGTGGCTGCCGACCTGCGCAGGGTCCGACTGCAGCTGGTCCGGGACAATGCCGGGCGCCTGGGGCTGGACCTGGGCCTGGTGGTCGCGGACGGGCGCAGGCCGTCGTTCCGGCCCGGCAGCTTCGACAGGGTGCTGGTGGATGCGCCCTGCTCGGGCCTCGGCGTGCTGCGCCGCCGGGCCGACGCCCGTTGGCGTTCCGGACCGGACGACGTGGTGGCACTGTCCGACCTGCAGGTGGAGCTGCTGCGCGGCGCCCTGCCCCTGGTCCGGCCGGGCGGGCTGCTCGTCTACAGCGTCTGCACGCTCACCTCGGCCGAGACGACCGGGGTGGACGAACGGTTCCGGGCCGCGACCGGTGTCCGACCTGCCGATCCGCTTCCGGAACCGTGGAGGCGGCACGGAACCGGAGGCCTGCTGCTGCCCCAGGACATCGACAGCGAGGGCATGGCGGTGTTCAGGTACCGGGTGGCCTGACCGGTGACGCGGTCAGAGCAGGCCGGTCCTGAGGTGGTCCAGCACCGCATCGAGGGCCTGTCGGGTCGGATGGCCCGGCTCGTCGACCAGGTCCTCGGTGAGCACCGAATGGGCACGGGTCCGGATTCCGTGGGGGTTGCCCGGCGAGGAGTCGATCTCGACTGCGATGAATCCGTCACCGAACTCCTCGGTGAGCCTGTCGAACCGCTCCGGGGGCGACATGCTGTCGTTGCTGAACCGCAGACCGAGCACGCACACCCCGTCGGCGACCCGTTCCCGAGCCACGGCGAGGTCCCTGTCGGAGATGCCGAGGGAGCGTCGACGGCGTGCCCCGAACGGCAACGGCAGGCTGGGCTGGGCCAGGACCGGGACCAGCATGCGACTGTCGAGCATCATCCCCAGGGCGAACCCGCCCGTGAAGCACATGCCGACAGCGCCGACACCGGGCCCGCCGCAGCGGCCGTGCTCGAACGAGGCCAGGGCGCGGAGCCAGTCGGTCACCGGCGAGGTGTGGCGACGTAACAGGGCCGTGAACTCCCGTGAGACACAACCTCCGAGCAGGCTGCGTGTCAGGTACAGGGCGGTCGGCGACCGGCCGGGTGTGCCGAACAGGGATGGGAGCACGGCGGTGCAGCCCAGGTCGACGACCCGTCTGCCGAAGTCAGCCACCCGCGGGGTGATGCCGGGCATCTCGGCGATGATGACCACGGCCGGCCCGGTGCCGGCCCGCAGTACGGTCCGGGTGGTGCCCCCGTGGGAGAAGTCCCCGATCTCGTAGCCCGTCAGCGAGTCGACGCTCATCGGCCGGTTTCCTGCCCGGTTCCCGCCTGCCACATGGGGTTCGCCCTCATGGCGGCGACACTAGCGGGCATCCGTTTCGGCCGGTCGGGGGCGCCCCGGTACCCTCCTGTCCATGGATGGGGAGTCGATGCACGTATTCATGAACGTGAAGGTCCTCACCGTCTCGGACGGCGTGGTCCACGGCACCCGTGAGGACCGGTCGGGTGCTGCGCTGGCCGACAGGGTGGCTGCCGAGGGCTGGACGCTCGCAGGACGGGCCGTCTGCGCTGACGGTGTGGACGAGGTGGCCGAGGCCCTCCGCAGCCTCGCCGACGGGTTCCACGGCCTCATCGTCACCACCGGTGGAACCGGTTTCGGCCCTCGTGACCTGACTCCGGAGGGGACGCGGTCGGTGCTCGACAGGGAGGCTCCCGGCCTGGCCGAGGCTATGCGCCTCGTCAACCCGCTCGGGCGGCTCTCCCGCGGGGTGGCGGGCACCCTCGGAACGACTCTGGTGCTCAACACGCCCGGTTCGTCGGCGGGTTGCGTGGAGTGCCTCGAGGCGGTGGTCGACGTGGTGCCCCACGCGGTGCGGCTGCTGGTCGACAATGCCGATCCCCATCCGTCGGGTGACGGGCCCGCCCCATGAGGCAGGCCGGTGGACGCGGATGATGAGCCGATGACCGACCAGGCGAGGGTCGACGGTGTGCACATGCGGTCTGCCATGGAGGAGGCGGCAGCCGCCCGGTGTCGCACTTCGCCCAACCCGTGGGTGGGTGCTGTGGTGGTGGCCGACGGTGAGGTGGTCGGCGCCGGAGCCACCAGCCCGCCTGGAGGGTCCCACGCAGAGGTGGTCGCCCTGGCGGCTGCCGGTGGGGAGGCCCGGGGCGCCACCCTCTACGCGACCCTCGAGCCCTGTTGCCACACCGGCCGGACCGGGCCGTGCACGACGGCCATCCTGGAGGCGGGGGTAGGCCGGGTGGTCGTCGGCATCGTCGATCCCGACCCCGAGGTGGCGGGCCGCGGCCTGACGGTCCTGGAGGCGGCAGGCCTGGATGTGGAGGTCGGTGTCGAGGCTGACGCGATCGCCGCCCAACTGGAGCCCTACCTGCACCACCGTCGCACGGGGCGTCCGTACGTGGTCCTGAAGCTGGCTGCCACCCTCGACGGTCGGATCGCCGCTCCCGACGGGACGAGTGCGTGGATCACCGGCGCCGAGGCCCGGATCGACGTACACAGGTTGCGGGCCGAGAGCGACGCAGTGTGTGTGGGGGCCGGAACCGTGCGTGCCGACGACCCGGAACTGACCGTCCGGGACTGGCCAGGGGCAGGCGATGCCGGTGCCCACGACCCGCGCAGGATCGTGCTGGGCGTCGTCCCCGAGGGGGCGAGGGTGCGGCCTGCAGTGGCCCACGACGGCTCCCTCGACGACCTGCTCGACGATCTCGGCGCCGACGGTGTCCTGCAGCTCCTGATAGAGGGTGGTGCCGACGTCGCCGGTCGGTTCCACAGGGCCGGCCTGGTCGACCGCTACGTCGTGTACCTGGCGCCGGCGATCCTGGGTGGCGATGACGGCCGCCCCCTGTTCGCCGGGCCCGGTGGACCCACCATGGCCGACCTGCGACGCGGCAGGTTCGCGGCGGTGACAGCGCTGGGCGACGACCTGCGCCTGGATCTGGTGCTGGACGGCTGATCGGGCTCGAAATGGACCGCGGGAGTCCACCGGGCACCCGGTAGGTTCGTCGCCGTGCTGAAGATCGTCCTCCCCAAGGGATCCCTGGAGAAGGCCACCCTGGACCTGTTCGAGGCCGCCGACCTGGCGGTCCGTCGCAGCTCCTCGGTCGACTACAGGGCTTCTGTGAACGACCCCCGGATCGACGAGGTCCGCATCCTGCGACCGCAGGAGATCGCCGGCTATGTGGCCGACGGGCTGTTCGACCTGGGCATCACCGGTCGCGACTGGATCGAGGAGACCGACAGCGACATCGTCTCCCTGGGCGAGCTGCACTACTCCAAGGCGACGGCACGGCCCGTGAAGATCGTGGTGGCGGTGCCGGAGGATTCTCCGTACGGATCGGTGTCCGACCTGCCGTCCGGGGTCCGCGTCTCCAGCGAGTACCCGGTGTTGACGGAGCGGTTCTTCGCCGAGCGCTCGGTCGACGCCGATGTCCGGCTGTCGTACGGCGCCACCGAGGCCAAGGTGCCCGACATCGTCGACGTGGTGGTGGACGTCACCGAGACGGGAAGGGCACTGCGTGCCGCCGGACTCAGGATCATCGACACGATCCTCACCAGCTACACGGAGCTCATCGCCAACCCCGGCGCTTTCGCCGATCCAGACAAGCGGCACGCCATGCAGCAACTCCACACGCTGCTCCAGGGAACCCTCGAGGCGCGCGGCAAGGTGCTCGTGAAGATGAACGTGCCGGCCGACGCCCTCGAGGCCGTGATCGCGATCATCCCCACCATGAAGTCACCCACGGTGAACGAGTTGTTCGGCGACTCCGGCTATGCGGTCGAGACCGTGGTCGCCAAGGCGGAGATAAACGTGCTGATCCCGGCGCTTCGCGACCAGGGCGCCACCGACATCCTGGAACTGCCCCTTTCCAAGATCGTCCACTGACAGGCGGCTGCTCAGCCCTCGCCGCCGTCTTCGGACTCATCCCCTGTTGTGTCACCGGCGTCGTCGGCCTCGGTGGCCCTGTTGGCCTGTTCGACGCCCACATAGGCCATCCGGATCTGGTGCAGGGCATCCCGCAGCGTGGATTCGGCCTCACCCAGGCGGCCGGGCAACTTCTCCACGACGCCGGCCATGGCGTCTATCGCCACCGCCGCCTCGAGCAGGTTGGAGGGTTGCTGCGACAGGTGGATGGCCGCCAGCTCGTAGAACCCCATCACGTGGTTGGCGACCACCATGGCCGCCGGTGCCGCCGCAAGCTGTTCCTGCACCGCGGCCATCTCCCTGGCCAGGTCCTCTGCCAGCTCCCTGTCCTCGGGGGACAGGTCCTCGGGGGACAGGTCTTCCGACGACGGGTCCCCGGGGGACGGCTCGACCGGGTGCTCGCCCCCGGGTGTCCACAGGCTGCTCATCGTCTCGGCGGCTCCTCGTCTTCTCGTGTCGTACGGCGATCCCGTACCGCTCGGGGGATCAGGCTGGTACTCTAGGGCCCCACAACTGATCGGAAAGCGGGGGTCACCCCCACCCGGCCACCTCCACCCCCCGTTGTCGTCCTACGACATCAGGGGCGGATGGTGCGTACGGGTCTTCATCTCGTCGGGCCGTCGGCGCACCTCCTGGAGCATCCTGTTCCGTAGGGGAGCCCGGGTGTCGCCCATTGGCGGGTGTCGGCTTCCCGGCATCCGCCGTTCCTGCTTTTGGGGCGGCGGGCGACCCAACCGACCACACAGGAGGAGAGCCTGCGTGCTGCACAGGAGCGACGACCAATAGCGGCCCCGACCAATCAGGAACCCAGGATCAACGATCACATCCGCGCCCGTGAGGTGCGGCTGGTCTCGCCGGAAGGCGAGCAGATCGGGATCCGGCCACTGGCCGATGCGTTGAGCATGGCCCAGGACCTGGATCTGGACCTGGTCGAGGTTGCCGACATGGCGAACCCGCCGGTCTGCCGGATCATGGACTACGGGAAGTTCAAGTACGAACAGTCCCAACGTGCCAAGGAGTCCCGGAAGAAGGCCACCCACGTCCTGGTCAAGGAGATGAAGTACCGACCCAAGATCGGGCCCGGGGACTTCGACACCAAGACCAGGAAGGTGGAGCGGTTCCTCGGTGACGGGAGCAAGGTCAAGGTCACGATCATGTTCCGCGGTCGGGAGATGCAGCATCCCCAGTTGGGGCGCCGCATCCTGGACAGGGTGGCCGAGACCGTGTCGCACGTGGGCCGCGTCGAGGTCTATCCGAAGCAGGACGGGCGCAACATGATCATGGTCCTGGTGCCGGGTCAGGCGACCCGCCGTCAGCGTGAGGCTGCCGAGGACCGTCGTGCAGAGGAGGTGGCCGCCGAGACGGCCGCCACCGCCGAGACAGCCGAGCAGGAAGCCGCTAAGACGGCCGCCACCGCCGAGACCGCCGAGACCGCCGAGACCGCCGAGCAGGAAGCCGCTGAGACGGCCGCCATCGCCAAGACCGCCGAGAACCAGACGGCCGCCGAGACCTCCTGACCACTCCCCCCACAACCGGAGCAGATACGACATGCCGAAGATGAAGACCCACCGTGGCCTCGCCAAGCGCATCAAGGTGACCGGCAGCGGTCGCCTGAAGCGCCGCAACGCCAACCTCAGCCACATGCTGGAGAAGAAGTCGCCGCAGCGGAAGCGCCGCCTGGGCAGGATGAGCGATGTGGATTCCTCCAACGAGCAGGCCGTACGGCGTCGGCTCGGAATCTGAATGCCCGACCAGTCCTGAAAGAGGGCCCCGACCAGGGGCCCATGGCCACCATCGGGGTGGCCGACCACCGAAATCCCCCCACGTGAAGCAAGGAGTCGACGATGGCCAGAGTCAAGCGAGCCGTCACAGCCAAGAAGCGCCACAAGGCCGTCCTGAAGGCGGCCCGGGGCTACTACGGCAACAAGAGCCGGTCCTTCCGCTCGGCCAACGAGCAGTTGATGCATTCCGGCAACTACGCCTTCCGGGACCGTAGGGCCCGCAAGGGGCAGTTCCGCCGCCTCTGGATCCAGCGGATCAACGCGGCCTGTCGCCAGAACGGAACCAACTACAGCAACTTCATCGCCGGGCTGAAGACAGCCGGCGTCGAGGTCGACCGCAAGGTGTTGGCGGACCTGGCCGTGACCGACCCTGCGGCGTTCACGGCGCTGGTCGAGGTGGCGGGAGCCGCCGAGGCCGCCCCGGCCTGAACCGCCCGGATGTCCGAACCGCCCAGGTGGTGGGGGCAGGTGGTACGGGTCGAATCCATGGAGAGGCGCCCGCGGTGACGGCAGAGTTGGCCGGCCGCAACCAGCGCGTCCAGCGGATGCGCCGCCTGGTACGCGATCGCGACCTGAGGCGGTCTGAGCACCGCTATGTCGTGGAGGGGCCGATGCTC
>DQOF01000065.1 GCA_015658775.1 Acidimicrobiia bacterium
GGTCCCGACTCCCAGGTGGTCGTGCAGCCCACCCGCCCCGTCGGTGAGCTCGTTGTCGTCGGCGAGGGAGATGCGGCCTGGTGGTCGCCGGGCCAGGTGATCCTGTCCGGGTCATAGCCAGTGCTACCCGTCGGCTTCCCAGGTCGCCACCACCGACGGCGTTCGGCGGAATATCACGCCCTGCGGCGGCAGTGACCTGTCGGCATTCAGACGCACCCCCGGGAGCAGGTCAAGCACGGCGGCGATGGCCTCCCGGGTCTCCAGCCTGGCCAGGTGCATACCGAGGCAGGCGTGGGTGCCGTGCACGAACGACAGGTGGTGGCGGGCGTTGGGGCGGTGTACGTCGAACCGGTCAGGATTCTCGAAGGTGGCCGGATCCCGGTTGACCCCGGCTATCGCCACCGAGACCAGGTCGCCCATGGCGATCCTGGCGTCACCCAACTCGACATCGGTGGTCGCGTACCGGTCGACCAGCGCCACAGCCGGCTCGAACCGTAACGACTCCTCGACGGCATTGGCGAGAAGGGGGTTCTCATCGGGTGAGTGTTCCCCAGGGCCGTGTTCCCCAGAAGTCCTGTCTCCCGAGGAGCCGTTCGCAGGGCGGCTGCGCTCCGGGGACATACCTGCACGCACCTCGTCCAACTGGTCCGGATGCGACAGGAGGTGCAGCAGTGCGTTGGCCGTCATGCCCTGCGACGTCTCGATGGCGCCGAACAGCAGGATCGCCGTGTTGGAGAAGACCTCGTCCCTGCCGAGGGCGCCGGTTCCGGCCACGGCGGCGAGCAGCGAGGTGCCCGCCTCGTCGACCGTCCGGTCGACCTGGAGTCGGAGGTCGGCTACTGCCGCCACGCCCGCGGGTGGTACGTCGCGTCCGGCCGCCGCTTCGACGACGGCGTCGACGATCGCCGTGTACCAGCCCAGCATCTGCTCCTGGTCGACGTCGACCAGGCCCAGGGCCCGTGTGACGGTCGAGACGGCCAGGGGCGCCGCCAGGTCCGTGGCCAGGTCGGCGGCTCCCAGGGGCGCCAGACCGGCGACGAGGCGGCGGGTCTCCGCCCTGGACCATTCGGCGAACGTGGCGTGCACCGCGCTTCGACGGAACGGGTCGGCAAACGGCGTGCGATGTCGATCGTGCTCGGTTCCGTCCAGCGAGAGCATGCTCGGGCCCACGACCTGTGCCGTCGAGAAGCGCGGGTCGTCGACGGTGAAGATCTCCGTGTCCCGCATGAGCTCGAGGGCCGTGGCCCTGCTGGTGACCAGCCAGCCGCCGAGCGCCGGTACCCATGACACCGGTTCGTCGGCACGTAGGGCAGCCAGCAACCGGTGCGGGTCGGAGCCCCTGCCAACCTGCACACCGGGCCCGCCGAGTTGGTCGAGAGTCAGCGACGCTCCCAGCGGGAACTGCGCACGGCGGGAAGGTTCGACAGTCATCCTGTGCCAGCACCGGTCGTGCCCACATCAGCCATACCTGAACGAGAAAGGCCTGCCGGCAGTTCGGCGCCGGGCGTCCGGAACACCTCGATGCGCCGATCGGCGGGGAGCAGCAGTGCCGCTGTCTCCGATACGGCGGAGAGCGACAACGCCATCACCTCGTCGTACCTGTCGCCCACCGTCGCAGAGTCTGCTCCGTGGCTGCGACCCCAGGCAATGAGGCGCTTCAACAGGTCGCCGTTGGTCACGAAGTCGAGGTCGACGAGCACCGTTGACCTCGCCCGCTCGAACTCGTCGGGATCGGTTCCGCCGGTGGCGAGGTCGGCGATCTCAGCCAGGGTCCGGGCGTGCAGCTCGCCGAGTCCGGTGGGGTTGCCGTCGACGCTCACATACACCACGGCCAAAGGGAGGGGGTGCTCCACCACCTGGACCGATACGAAGGCACCGCTGTACGACATGGCCAGTTCCTCCCGAAGGGTCGTGAAGAGCCGTGTCTCCAGCACCCGCTCGACCACCCGGGCCGCAGCGATGAGCCGCTCGGTCGGCTCGACGGCGGTCACGATGAGCAGGTCGAAGCCGGCAGAGGCGTCGTTGGCACCGGCCTGCACGGCACGGGTGACTATGCCTGTGGGTGGTTGCGGGGCCAGGTCCAGCCAGGTGTCCGGCACGCCCCGGGGGAGGGTGCCTACGTACCGGTCCGAGAGCTCGCTGATCGTGTCGATGTCTGTGTCGCCGACGATGGCGATGACCAGGTCGTCTACATCACCCAGGCGGCTCTCGTATATCGCAAGTGCTGAATCCGGCGAGAACCGCCCGGTCTGCGATTCGTCGGGGAAGAGCCTCAGGTAGGTGTCGCCTCCGTACCTGGCGCTGAATGTCTGGACCATCGAGGCGGCGTACGGGTCCGCCTCCACGGCACGCCGAAGGTTCGTAATCGCCTCCATGGCCTCGGCGAAGGCTGGCCCGTCGACACGCGGTGATGTGATCCGGGCGTGGAGCAGGGCGAAGAGCGCCTCCTGGTCTGTGCTCCGGGCCGACCCCATGAACCCCTCGGTGGTCTCGCCGATCATCGACATCAGCCAGGCTCCGGTGGACTGCTCGAACGCCTCGACCTGAACGGCCGTGAGGTCGGCTACGCCGCTCCGGTCCACCGCCCCGGTGACATGGTCGACCAGAGCGGAATCGCCCGGTGCCAGGAGGGTCCAGCCGCCCTGGGCCTCGGCCCAGAGGTCCACCTGGCCCTCGGCGATCTCGGACCAGCCGGCTATCACGCGTGCTCCGTTGGCGTATACGAACTCGACCGCGTCGTGGGTGGGTAGCGGGTTGACCTCGATCGGTTCGACAGGTTCCGGCGTATCCATCAGGGAATCGACCGCGGCCGTGGCCGTGGGGAGCCCGTCGCCGAGTACTGCGGTACGCCCCTCGCGAACGGCGGCCTCCAGTTCGGCGACGGACGGCAACCCGGTGGCGTCATGTCCGACCACGATCACCAGCGGACCTGCGACGGCCATGGTGTCGGCGAAGTGGGCCGACACCTCGTCGGTCGTAATGGACGCGAGCATGGCGCTTAGGCGCGTGTGGAGCGCTGTCGCCTCGTCGATGTCCGCCCCGGTCAGGAAGTGTCGGACGTATGTGTCGGCGAACATCTGGTCCTGACGGGTGGCGGCGCCGGCCAGGGCCTGGTCCAGTGCCTTCTGGAACACCGCCACCTGCCGCTCGACGGCGACCTCCTGGAATCCGTGCTCAGCCAGGGTCCGTAGCTCGATGAGCAGGACGGAGACCGAGCCGGCCTCGTCGGCGGCCACGTAGTTGAAGCCCAGGAACCTGAGCTCGTGGGTGTAGGCGAAGTCGATCGCGAACGGCCTGACAATCTCGAGGCCGCCCGCTGCCACCTGCTCGTCGAGATGGTACTGCAGCAGGGAGGAGACCAGCCCGTCGAGGAGA
>DQOF01000105.1 GCA_015658775.1 Acidimicrobiia bacterium
TCAGGCCCCGGGGTGGAGCCGGCTTCCCGGCCTCCTGCCGGTCATGGGCTGCGAGCACCGTGGAGACGGCCGTCGCCGGCAACCGCCCCTCGCCGATCCGGACCAGGACCCCGACTATGGACCTGACCATCTGGTGGCAGAAGGCCGAGGCCGTGATCTCGAACACCAGCACGCCATCGCTGTCTGGACCACTCCAGCCGGCGGCCTCTACACGCCGCACGAGGACGGTGGCGCTCTCGCTGAGGGGATTCGTGCGACGCCGGCAGAACGAGGTGAAGTCGTGCATGCCCACCAGGTCTCCGGCAGCCCGGTTCATGGCCGCCGTGTCCAACGGCGCCTCCACGTGCCAGGTGGTGGTCGAGAGGAACGGATCCGGGTCGGCCCGGTTCAGGACCCGGTAGCGATAGGTCCGACCGGTGGCGCTGAACCGTGCGTCGAAGTCGGGGGCGGCGGGCTCCATCGCCGACATGACGATCGATGGTGCACAGAGGCGGTTCACCGAGCGGCGGACACGACCCAGGTCGGCTTCGTCGGGAAGGTCGAAGCTGACCACCTGGCCCACGGCGTGGACGCCCCGGTCCGTGCGTCCGGCACAGGTGACCACCACATCGCAGCCGACCACTCTGGACAGGACGGCGTTCAGGTCGCCGGCGACGGTGCGGACACCCTCGTTCACGGCGAACCCCCGGAACGGGGTGCCGTCGTAGGCGAGTCGGGCCCGGACCCGCATGGCTACCAGCGGCCGGCTGCCGGACTACCGGGAAGCCCCGTTGTCGCCGCCCGACCCCGGATCAGACCAGCTCGATGCGGGCCATCGGCGCGTTGTCGCCGTGGCGCGGGCCCACCTTGAGCACCCGGGTGTAACCACCCGGCCGGTCGGCGTACCGGGGACCGATCTCGTCGAAGAGCTTGGCGGTCATCTCCTTGTCACGCAGGAAGGACACGACCTGGCGGTGGTTGTGCAGACCGCCCTTCTTGGCCTTGGTGATGACCTTCTCGGCGATCGGGCGCATGGCCTTGGCCTTGGCCTCGGTCGTCGTTATCGCCTCTGCGGCGATCAGCGAGGCGACCAGGTTGGCCATCATCGACTTCTGGTGGGCCGAGCTGCCGCCGAAGCGGCGGCCCTTCTTGGGGGTTGCCTGCATGGTCTCAGTCCCGTGTCCGGAGGGACAGGCCGCGCTCGTCGAGCTTCTCGATCACCTCGTCCAGCGACTTCTGTCCAAAGTTGGTCACTGTGAGCAGGTCGTCCTCGGTCTTCTCGAGGAGCTGCCCGATCGTGTCGACCTGGGCCCGCTTGAGGCAGTTGCGGGGGCGCTCGGAAAGGTCCAGGTCCTCGATCGGCAGGTCCATGTCGGGCGAACCGGTCGTGGCCGACTCGGCCTCGCTGAGCGCAAGGCCCAGGGGCTCGTCACTCATCTCCTCCACCAGCTGGACCAGGGCCCGCAGGGTCGCGCCTGCCGAGGCCAGGGCCTCACGGGGGGTGATGGTCCCGTCGGTCTCGATGTCGAGCACCAGGCGGTCGTAGTCGTTGGACTGTTCTACACGGGTGGGTGACACGTCGAATGCGACCCGACGGACCGGTGAGAAGAGTGCGTCCACGGGAATGACGCCGATGACGGCCTCGTCGCCCGACAGGCCTGCGGGCACGAAGCCCCGTCCACGCTCGATGGTCAGCTCGAAGGCCAGCCGGCCCTTTGCGTTGACCGTCGCGATGTGGAGGTCGGGGTTCATGACCTCGATGTCCTCATTGGTCTCGAGGGCAGTCGCCGTGACGATCGCCTCGCCCCGCACGTCCACACGAAGGGTGACCGGCTCGTCGCTGTGGCACCTCACCTCGAGGTCCTTCAGGTTCAGGATGATGTCGGTGATGTCCTCGACGACACCGTCGATGGTGCCGAACTCGTGCAGGGCATCGTCGAACCTGACCTGGGTGACGGCCGCGCCCGGAATCGACGACAACAGCGTGCGCCGCAGGGAGTTCCCCAGTGAGTGGCCGAAGCCCGGCTCGAGCGGACCCACGGCGAACTGCTGACGGTTCCCCTCCACCTCGGTTTCGACCTCGACGATCGGTCGCTGAATTACCAGCATGCCTGTCTACCTTCTTGCTGCGTTCCCGCTGCGTTGTGATTGGTGGTCCCCGTCGGGAACCTGTGGCCTGATTTCGTGACTCGTGATACCTGGTTCGTGCCGTGCCCACCGGGGCTGCGGTGGGACCGCGGCACGGATGCCGGACTACTTGCTGTAGAGCTCCACTACCAGCTGCTCGCGCAGCGGAACGTCGATCTGGTCCCGCAGCGGCAACTCTTTGACCGTGACCTCGTGGCCACCGTCAGCCACCTCCAGCCAGGCCGGGGCCTGTCTGTCCAGAACGTCGATGTTCCACTGCACGACGACCATGTTGCGGGCCTTCTGGCGCAGGGTCACGACCTGACCCTTCTTGAGGCGGTAGCTCGGGATGTCGACCCTGCGACCATCCACGTCGACGTGCCCGTGGTTGACCAGTTGGCGTGCCTGCGGGCGGGTGGCCGCCATGCCGGCCCGGTAGACCACGTTGTCCAGCCTCAGCTCCAGGAACCGGAGCAGGTTGTCCCCGGTGACGCCCTCGCGGCGATTGGACTCCTCGTAGAGGCGACGGAACTGGCGCTCGGTGAGGCCGTAGGAGAAGCGTGCCTTCTGCTTCTCCTGGAGCTGCGTCAGGTACTCGGAGGGGTTGCCACGGCGGCGCGTGCGGCCATGTTCGCCCGGAGGGTACGGGCGCTTGTCGAGGGCGATGGTCTCGCCCTTGGTTCCGAAGATATTGACGCCCAGGCGCCGGGATATCCGTGCCCTGGGACCGGTGTAGCGGGACATCAGACCCTCCGTCGCTTCGGTGGCCGGCACCCGTTGTGGGGGATCGGGGTGACGTCCTTGATGCCGGTCACCTCGATGCCGGTGCTCTGGATCGTGCGTATGGCGGTCTCGCGCCCCGAGCCGGGGCCCCGGACCACCACGTCCACCTTGCGGACGCCGTGCTCCATGGCCTGGCGTGCGCACTGTTCGGCGGCCATCTGCGCAGCGAACGGCGTCGACTTGCGCGAGCCCTTGAAGCCGACGTTGCCGGCGGTCGCCCAGGCGATGGTGTTGCCACCGAGGTCGGTGATGGTGATGATCGTGTTGTTGAAGGAGCTCTTGATGTGCGCCACCCCGTGCGGGACGTTCTTGCGCTCCTTCTTGCGGGGACGGCGGCCCCCGGCTGATGGCTTAGCCATGGCTATACGGCCTTCTTCTTGTTGGCGATCGTCTTGCGGGGGCCCTTGCGGGTGCGGGCGTTGGTGTGGGTGCGCTGCCCGCGGACCGGCAGGCCGCGGCGGTGGCGGAGTCCCTGGTAGCAGCCGATGTCCATCTTGCGCTTGATGTTCTGAGAGACATCACGCCGGAGGTCACCCTCGACCTTGAGCTGCTGGTCCACGAACGCCCTGATGTGGGTGATCTCCTCATCGGTGAGATCCTTCACCCGGGTGGACGGGTCGACGCCCGTGCCCTCGCAGACAAGGCCCGCGGTGGTACGGCCGATGCCGTGGATGTAGGTGAGCGAGACGAGGACCCGCTTGTCGCTGGGGACGTCTACGCCTGAGATTCGTGCCATGTCGTGTGTTCCCCTAGCCCTGGCGCTGCTTGTGCCGGGGGTTGCTGCAGATGACGTGAACGCGGCCGTGGCGCCGGATGACCCTGCACTTCTCACACATTCGCTTCACGCTTGTTCGGACTTTCATATGTTTCTCGTTCGGTACCTGGATCGGTATGTCGGAATCCGGCTGCCCGGCTACTTGTAGCGGTAGGTGATCCGGCCACGCTGGAGGTCGTAGGGAGTCA
Source organism: Acidimicrobiia bacterium (assembly GCA_015658775.1). GTDB lineage: Bacteria > Actinomycetota > Acidimicrobiia > Acidimicrobiales > MedAcidi-G1 > UBA3125. The sequence continues at coordinate 3,853 of DQOF01000105.1, forward strand.
ACTCCACCTGGACACGGTCGCCCGGAAGGATGCGGATGTAGTGCATCCTCATCTTGCCGGAGATGTGGGCCAGCACGTTGTGGCCGTTCTCCAACTCGACCCGGAACATAGCGTTCGGCAACGGCTCGAGGACCGTTCCCTCCATCACGATCGCGTCTTCTTTGGATTTCGTCAGGACATTGCTCCCGGTCCAACGGTGCTACTGGAAGATCTCGTCGGCCTGGCGAGCAGGCGGAGGCAACTACTGCCCTCGTCCACATGGCGCGGGCGCAGGCCCGGCCGAGGCCGAGGGACAACGCTATCGCAGGCCTTCCGAGGGTCCAACCTGACCACCCCCGCTCGACCACCCGATGGGCCGTTCACGACACCGACCCGTCCAGAACGGCTCCGTCCAGTGCAACGCACAGGCGGCTGAAGACCTCGTCCTCGGCTCCCTGGCCATCGACCACGGTCAAAAGGCCACGCTCCTCGAACCAGGCCAGGAGCGGTGCCGTCTCCGACTCGTAGAGACCGAGGCGTCGGCTGATCGCCTCTTCGGTGTCGTCCACCCGACCCCTGGCGACCATTCGGCCGGTGACAACGTCGACCGGCACCTCCAGGTTCAGCGCCCCGCCCAGGACCGAGCCGGCTGCACCCAGGATGTCCTCGAGCGCCTCCGCCTGGGCCGGGGTGCGGGGGAAGCCGTCCAGCAGGAATCCGTGTTCGACGACATCGGCTTCGGCCAGTCGCTCGGTCACGATGCCGATCATGATCTCGTCCGACACCAGCTCGCCGGCGTCCACGCGAGCCCGTGCCTGTCGCCCCAGATCGCTGCCTGCCACCACTGCCGAGCGCAGCATGTCGCCGGTGGAGATGTGGACGATCCCGTAGGCGTCGACGAGGCGCGCGCTCTGGGTGCTCTTGCCTGAGCCCTGACGACCCAGGATGACGAGGCGCATGGCGGCCACGGTTTCAGATTCCTGCCTGTCGGACCAACGGCTACTTGAGGAAGCCCTCGTAGTTGCGCATGGTCAACTGCGAGTCGACCTGCTTCATCGTCTCCAGCGACACGCCGGCGGCGATGAGTATCGAGATTCCCACGAAGCCGAACCCTGCCGCTCCGGCACCCGCCGAGCCGCCGACACCTGAACTGGTGTCCAGGAACACGTTGATCATGATCGAGGGGATCAACGCCACGCATGCCAGGAACAGGGCGCCCGGCAGGGTGATCCTGGAGAGGATCCTGGCTAGGTAACGCTCGGTCTGGTAGCCGGGCCTGATCCCCGGCACGAAGCCGCCCTGCTTGCGGATCGTGTCTGCCTGCTTGACGGGATCGAAGGTGATCGCCGTGTAGAAGTAGGCGAAACCGACTATCAGCACACTGGTGATTCCGAAGTAGAAGACGTTGTTGGGCTGGGCCAGGTTGTCGTTGATCCACCTCCTGAAGCCGTCCCACGGAAGGGCGGCCGCCAACAGCACGGGCAGGTAGAGGACCGAAGAGGCGAAGATGATCGGGATCACACCGGACTGGTTCACCTTCAGCGGAATGTAGGTGTTCTGCCCGCCGTACATCCGACGTCCCACGACCCGCTTGGCGAACTGCACCGGTATCCGGCGCTGGCCCTGCTCGACGAAGACGATGGCGGCGACGAGGCCGACCAGCACCACGAGCACGATCCCCAGCGCCACCGGCCCGTTCTCGGCGTGGATCAGCGACCCCTGGGCCGGGAAGCTGCTGATGATCGAGACCATGATCAACAGCGACATGCCATTGCCGATGCCCTTCTGGGTGATGAGCTCGCCCATCCACATGAGCAGCGCCGTGCCGGCGGTGAGGGTCAGGACGACCAAGCTCACAGTTCCGATGTGGAAGTTGGGCAACAGGTTCGCACCCGACGACCCGCTGATGGAGTTGCCGCCGCTGTTGAACAGGAACGCGAAGCTCGTCGACTGGATGACCGCTATGGCGACGGTCAGGTAGCGGGTCCACTGGGTGATCTTGCGCTGGCCCACCGCCCCCTGCTGCTGCCACTGCTCGATCTTGGGCACCACCACGCCCAGGACCTGCATGATGATCGACGACGTGATGTAGGGCATCACGCCCAGGGCGAATACGGCGAAGGTCGTCAGCGCACCACCCGAGAACAACTGCATGAAGGCCAGCACGCCGCCCTGGTTGGCCCGGTCGCGCAGCAACTGGACCTGCTCGACGTCGATACCGGGCGCGGGCATGAAGGCGCCGACCCGGTACAGCAGGATCATGAGCAGGGTGAACAGGATCCGCTTGCGCAGATCGGCGACCCTGAACATGTTCAGCATGCTGGAAATCACATTTGCTCCCGTGTGTCGGGGGTGTCCCGGGCGGACCCGGGAACGACGGACTGGTTCAGCGGTTCATCAGCGCGTTGCCGCTGGCCGGAGGCCGGACAGCGAACGGCAGGGGCAGCTTCTGGACGCTCCCGCCGGCAGCCACGATGGCGGCCTCGGCAGAGCCCGAGAAGGCGTGTGCGCTGACGTTCACGGCGCGGGTGACCGCTCCGCGACCCAGAACCTTGACCAATGCCCGCTTGCCCACCAGGCCCTTGGACAACAGGGTCTCGGGAGTCACCTCGGTGAGGCCGGAGTCCTCGATGGTGTCCAGGTTCACGGCCTGGTACTCGACACGGAACGGGTTCTTGAAACCCTTCAACTTCGGGATGCGCTGGTTGAACGGCATCTGGCCGCCCTCGAAGCCGATACGGACCGTGTTGCGGGCCCGCTGGCCCTTCATGCCGCGACCGGCGGTCTTGCCGCCCTTGCCGCCGATGCCCCTGGCGACCCTCTTGCGGCGCCTGTGGGCCCCGGGTGGCGGGGTCAGATCATGGACCTTCATCTCACTCGACCTCCTCTACCTCGACCAGGTGCGGAACCCGGGCGATCATGCCCCGGATCTCGCCACGGTCGGGAAGGGTGTTGCTGCGACCGATCTTTCCGAGTCCGAGTGCGCGCAGGGTGCCGCGCGCCTTGGGCTTGGCCCCGATGCCTGATCGGACCTGGGTGACCCGGAGCCGGGCCTCGGACGATCTGCTCATGCCGACGCTCCCTCACCGACCGACGCATCGGCCCGTTCGGGTGCGGGGTCCGTGGTGCCCGCTTCCGTCCGCCGGTAGGCGGCGAGCATGGCCTTTGGAACGAACTCCTCGGGATCCAGGCCGCGCAGCCTGGCTACGTCGTCGGGCCTGCGCAGGCCCTTCAGCCCGGCGATGGTCGCCCGTGCCACGTTGATGTGGTTCGCGGATCCCATCGACTTGCAGAGCACGTCGTGGATTCCGGCCTCCTCCAGGATGGCGCGGGCGGCGCCTCCGGCGATCACACCGGTACCGGGAGCGGCAGGCTGCAGCAGCACCCGTCCGGCGCCCGTCACACCGAGGATTGGGTGGATGATCGTGGAACCGGCGAGCGCCACGCTGAACAGGTTGCGCTTCGCCTCTTCGGTGCCCTTCTGGATCGCCAGGGGCACCTCCTTGGCCTTGCCGTAACCCAGGCCGACTCGGCCTGCGCCGTCACCCACCACTACGAGTGCGGTGAACGAGAACCGGCGGCCGCCCTTGACGACCTTGGCCACCCGGTTGATGTGGATGACCCGGGACTCCCGCAGGGAGGCGTCGTCGCTGTTGCGTCTCTGTTGTGCCACTAGAACTCCAGTCCTGCCTCGCGGGCGGCATCGGCGAGCGCCGCCACCCGACCGTGGTACCTGTAACCACCACGATCGAAGACCACGGCATCGATCCCGGCTGTGCGAGCCCGCTCCGCCACGACCCGACCCACCTCTGTCGCAGCGGCGACACCGGTCGCAGCGTCGGCGACGCCGACCTGCTGGCTGGACGCCGAGGCCAGGGTGGAGCCCGTCTGATCGTCGATGACCTGGGCCGAGATGTGCCTGCTCGAGCGGAACACGGCGAGCCTGGGGCGTGCCGCGCTGCCGCGCACGGCTTTGCGTACCCTCCGATGCCTACGGAGGCGTCCCGTACGTCGATTGCTGGTGCTCACTTCGCCGCCTTTCCGGCCTTGCGGGCCACATATTCACCGAGATACCTGATTCCCTTGCCCTTGTAGGGCTCAGGCTTGCGGTGCGACCTGATGTCCGCAGCCACCTGGCCGACGGCCTGCTTGTCGATCCCCGACACGATGATCCTCGTGGGTTCGGGCACGTCGAAGGTGACCCCCTCGGGGGCCTTGACCCTGATGGCGTGGCTGTAGCCCAACTGCAGTTCGAGGGCATCGTCGCCCTGGGCTGTCGCCCGGTAGCCGATGCCCACGATCTGGAGTTCCTTGGTGAAGCCCTCGGAGACGCCGATGACCATGTTGTTGACGAGCGAGCGCGCGAGGCCGTGCAGGGAGCGGTTCCGGCGCTCGTCGTCGGGACGCTCGACTATCAGCGTGTCACCGTCCCGGCGGACGCTGATCTCGCCGGGTACCTCAAGGTCGATGGTTCCCCTGGGGCCGGTCACCTCGACACGACTGCCGTCGAGGGTCACCTCGACGCCGGGCGGCAGGGTTATGGGAGCCTTTCCGACTCGGGACATGGGTGGCCTCCCTTACCAGACGTAGCAGAGGACCTCGCCGCCCATATGGCGGCGACGGGCCTCGCGGTCGCTCATGAGCCCCTTGCTGGTGCTGATCACGGCCACGCCGAGACCTCCCAGTACGCGGGGAATCTTCGTCGAGTTCCTGTAGACGCGCAGGCCGGGCTTGGACACGCGCTTGACACCGCTGATGACGCGCTCCCGGTCGGGGGAGTACTTCATCTGGATGGTCAGCACCTTGCCCGGACCCTCCGGGGCATCCGCCACGGTGTAGCCCGAGATGTATCCCTCGGACCTCAGGATGTCGGCCAGGGCGACCTTCTGCCTCGAGGACGGCATCGCCAGGCCCGTGTGCATCGCCTGGTTGGCGTTGCGTATGCGGGTGAGCATGTCGGCAACCGGATCGGTCATTGTCATCTCAGATCACCCCTCACCAACTCGACTTCGTGAGGCCCGGGATCTCACCCGCGTGTGCCATCTGCCGCAGGCAGATCCGGCACAGGGTGAACGCCCTGTAGACCGAGCGTGGACGCCCGCAGCGCCGGCACCGCGTGTAGGCGCGGACCTTGAACTTGGGTGTCTTCTGTTGCTTGTTGACAAGTGCCTTCTTAGCCACTACTGCCCCTCTTTACGGAACGGAAATCCAAAGGCGATGAGGAGGGCACGTCCTCCGGCATCGTCTGATGCGGACGTCACGATCGTGATGTCCATTCCCCTTGTGCGGTCGATCCTGTCGTAGTCGATCTCAGGGAAGATCAACTGTTCTGTCACGCCGAACGTGTAGTTCCCGTGGCCATCGAACGACCGGGGGTTGAGGCCCCGGAAGTCGCGGATGCGGGGGATCGCCAAGCTGATCAGGCGATCCAGGAACTCGTACATGCGGTCGCCGCGCAACGTGACCTTGGCTCCGATGGCCTGGCCCTCACGCAGCCGGAAGTTGGACACGGACCTCTTGGCCCGAGTCACCAGGGGCTTCTGGCCGGCGATCAACTCGAGGTCGACGAGCGCGCCGTCGAGCAGCTTGGCCTGCTGCGCAGCGTCACCGACGCCCATGTTGACGACGATCTTCTCCAGCTTCGGCACCTGCATCACGTTGGCGAGCCCCAACTCCGCCTGCAGACCGTCGCGGATCTCGGCCAGGTAGAGGTCCCGCAGGCGGATGGTCCCTGTAGCGGTGTCAGCCATCGAGGTCCACCCCCGTCCGCCTGCAGATCCGAACCTTGCGGCCGTCCACATCGAACCGGTATCCCACACGGGTCGGCTTGCCGTCCGACGGGCTGATGACAGCCACGTTCGAGACGTGGAGGGGCATGGCCTTGTCGATGATGCCACCCTGCATGGTGGCGCTCGTCGGCTTCTGGTGGCGCTTGGCCAGGTTCACACCTTCGATGATCACCTTGTCCTGCGACGGGATGGCTCGGGTCACCTGACCTTCACGACCCTTGTCCTTGCCGGCCAGGACGCGAACGGTGTCACCCTTCCTGATCTTCATCTCAGAGCACCTCCGGCGCCAGCGAGACGATCCGCATGAACTTCTTGTCACGCAGTTCCCGGCCCACCGGACCGAAGATGCGCGTTCCCCGCGGCTGGTTCTGATCGGTGATCAGCACCGCGGCGTTCTCGTCGAATCTGATGTACGAACCGTCGGGTCGGCGACGTTCCTTCCTGGTGCGAACGACGACACACCTCACGACCTCGCCCTTCTTGACCGCAGCACCCGGCGTGGCGTCCTTCACCGTCGCCACGAACACGTCGCCGATGAACGCATAGCGGCGCTTGGAGCCACCGAGCACCTTGATGCACAGCACCTCACGAGCGCCGGAGTTGTCTGCCACCCGGAGCCTGGTCTCCTGCTGGATCATCTACCTGGCCCTCTCGAGTATCTCGACCAGGCGCCAGCGCTTCAACTTCGACAGCGGACGGGTCTCCTCGACCCTCACCCGGTCGCCGACCCTGACCTCGTTGCCCTCGTCGTGCACATGGAGGCGCTTGGTCCGCTGAACCGTCTTGCCGTAGCGCCGGTGGCGTACCCGGTCGACTGTCTCCACGACGATCGTCTTGTCCTGGACGTCGGAGACGACCACACCCTCACGCACCTTGCGGCGGTTCGTCCTGGGCTGGGTTGCTTCGATCCCGGTCATCGGCCGGACACCTCCTCGGCGGCAGAGGCCAGGGCCTCGGCTGCCTCGATCTCACGGACCCGCAGCTCTGTGAGCAGGCGGGCGATGGCCTTCTTGACCTCACGGATTCGGGCATGGTTCTCGAGCTCCCCTGTCACCAACTGGAACCGGAGGTTGAAGTACTCCTCTTTGCCCTCACCCAACTTCTCGATCAACTCGTTGTCGCCGAGGTCTGTCAGGGCCTTCTTCCTGGCCATTGCTAGAAACCCTCCTCGCGCTCGACGAACCGAGCCTTGATCGGCAACTTCTGGATGGCGCGGTCGATCGCCTGCCGGGCGACCTCCACGTCGTGGTAGGAGAGCTCGAAGAGCACCCGACCCGGCTTCACCACGGCGACCCAGTGCTCTGGGTTGCCCTTCCCCGACCCCATGCGGGTCTCGGCGGGCTTCTCGGTCACCGGCTTGTCCGGGAAGACGTTGATCCAGACCTTTCCGCCGCGCTTGATGTGGCGGGTCATGGCGATTCGGGCCGCCTCGATCTGGCGGGCGGTTATCCAGCCGGGCTCGAGGGCCTGGATGCCGAACTCGCCGAACGTGACCTCGGTCATTCCCTTTGAGTTGCCGCGCATGCGTCCACGATGCTGCTTGCGGTGCCTGACCTTCTTGGGCATCAACATGCTCAGTCACCGTCCCCTGAGCGGAAGTGCGGTGTCTCGTGGTGCTCGCGGGTCGAAGCCTCGATGGCCTCCTCCTCGGCGAGCAGTTTCTCGAACTCGACATCGCCTTCCTTGACGAGCGGTGCCGGCTCTTCGGCAGCCTCCGGTACCTCCTCCGGGATCACCGCGGCGGGTTCGACCGCCTCGGCGGCAACCGTCTCCGGCGACCGGCGGCGAGCGGCCGCGGACGACGACACTACCTTGGCCGGAATGGCCTGTCCTGAGGCCTCACCGACGGCCATGGCGGCCTCACGGGTGATCTTGTCCTCGAACTGGCTCTTGTAGGGAAGGATGTCGCCCTTGTAGATCCAGACCTTCACCCCGATGCGGCCGTAAGTGGTACGGGCCTCGCGGAAGCCGTAGTCGACGTCGGCTCTAAGCGTGTGCAACGGCACGCGCCCCTCGCGGTACCACTCGGTGCGAGACATCTCGGCGCCGCCCAGCCGGCCCGAGCACTGGACCTTGATGCCGAGGGCACCTGCCTTCTGTGCGTTCTGCACGGCGCGCTTCATGGCACGCCGGAATGCGATCCGACCGGCCAACTGGTCGGCGACGCCCTGGGCGATCAGGGCCGCATCCAACTCGGGCTCCTTGATCTCCTGGATGTTGAGCTGGACCCTGTTGTTGCCGGTGATCTCGCCGAGGCCCGCCCGTAACCGGTCGGCTTCGCTGCCCTTTCGGCCGATGACGATGCCCGGACGGGCTGTGTGGACGTCTACCCGGATGCGGTCACGGGTGCGCTCCACCTCGACCCGGCTGATGGCAGCGTGCGGCAACTCGGTCATGAGGTACTCGCGGACGCGATAGTCCTGGATGAGGTTTTCCGAGTACTCCCTGCGGGTAGCGAACCAACGCGACTTCCAGTCGGTGGTTATCCCCAGCCGGAAGCCGTACGGGTTGACCTTCTGGCCCATCAGGCGTTCTCCTCTGGGGTTTCGGTGGATTCATCGACATCCGCATCGACATGGTCAGTGGCGGTATCGGCATCCACATCGACATCGTCCGGGGTGGCATCCACATCGACGGTTTCGACGTCGGTGGGGTCGGGCTCGACCGAGCCGTCGACCGCCTCCGGCGTGTCCCCGTCCGGCGTCTCGACTGCTTCGGCGGCCTCGGCTGCCTCCTCGGCCACCCGGCTGCGCTCTACACGCCGGCGGCGCGCCTCAGCCGCCTGGACGCTCGAACCGGCGCGACCCCTTGCGGCCGCCCGCTCGCGGATGGCGTCGAGTTCGCTGTCGGTATAGCGGTCCACGATGATCGTGATGTGGCACGTGCGCTTGAGGATCCGGGTAGCTCGCCCACGGGCCCGGGGACGCCAACGCTTGAGAGTCGGTCCCACGTCGGCGTAGCAGGCCGTCACGTAGAGCTCCTCGGCGGCTATGCCGTCGTTGTGCTCGGCGTTGGCAACGGCCGAGTCCAGGCACTTGGCGACGACCGTGGACACGGCCCGCTCGGAGAACTCCAGGATCTCGGCGGCACTGCCATAGGACTTGCCGCGAATGAGGTCCAGGACCTCACGGGCCTTGGACGCCGAGACCCGGATGTGCCTGGCGACGGCCCTGGTGCCGGGCCGCTCGTTGGTCTTGGTCCCGACCATCAGCGATGAGCCCCCTTCTCCTGGCCCGCATGGGACCGGAAGGTGCGCGTCGGGGCGAACTCGCCCAACTTGTGGCCGACCATGGACTCCGTCACGTACACGGGCACGTGCTTGCGACCGTCGTGGACCGCGATCGTGTGACCGATCATGTCCGGCACGATCGTCGATCGACGTGACCAGGTCCTGATGACCTTCTTCTCGCCGGACTCGTTCAGGGCGTCGACCTTCTTGAGCAGATGCCCGTCGACGAACGGTCCTTTACTGAGACTCCGTGGCATCGCTGCCTACCTCCGCGATCCACGACGGCGACGCCGGCGCACGATCATCTTGTCGGACTGCTTGTCCCGCTTGCGGGTACGACCCTCCGGCCTGCCCCAGGGCGAGACGGGGTGTCGACCACCCGAGGACTTTCCCTCGCCACCACCCAGGGGGTGGTCGACCGGGTTCATGGCCACGCCGCGGGTCTGGGGGCGTACGCCCTTCCACCGGTTGCGACCAGCCTTGCCGATCTTGATGAGCTCGTGTTCCTGGTTGCCGACCTCACCGATGGTCGCACGGCAGTCGATCCGCACCCTGCGCATCTCGGTGCTCGGCAGGCGGAGGGTGGCGAAGTTCCCTTCCTTGGCGACCAGTTGGACGCTGGAACCTGCGCTGCGGGCGATCTTGCCGCCGCCCTCGGGCTGCATCTCGACGTTGTGGACGACGGTACCGACCGGGATGTAGCGCAGCGGCAGGGCGTTGCCGGGCTTGATCTCGCTGCCCTGGCCGGACTGGAGGGTGTCGCCGACCTCCACTCCCCTGGGGGCGAGGATGTAGCGCTTCTCACCGTCGTGGTAGTGGAGGAGCAGAATGCGGCAACTCCGGTTCGGGTCGTACTCGAGGGCTGCCACCTTGGCGGGCACGCCGTCCTTGTCCCGCCGAAAGTCGATGACCCTGTAGCGCTGCTTGTGGCCGCCACCACGATGCCGGGCGGTCTTGCGGCCGTAGTTGTTGCGACCACCTGTAGATGTCTGCTTCTCGACAAGGGACCGTTCGGGCCGGGTCCTGGTGATGTCGGAGAAGTCGGCCACGGTCTGGAACCGGCGGCCGGGACTGGTCGGCTTGCGCTTGCGTTGCGGCATCTGTTCTAGACCTCGAACAAGTCGATCGAGTCACCCTCGACGAGGGTGACGTAGGCCCGCTTCACATCGGGCCGCCTGGTGACTGAGGGGTTGCGACGGTTCCGCTTGGTCTTGCCGTCGCGGTTCAGCGTGTTCACCTTCTTGACCCTGACGTCGAAGATCGACTCGACGGCATCACGGATCTCGGGCTTGGAGGCCGACATGGCGACCACGAAGGTGTACACGTTGTCCTCGAGCAGGCCGTACGACTTCTCCGAGACGACCGGGTGGCGGATCACGTCACGTGCGTCTCTCACTCTTCCTCCTCCTCGTCGGAGGTGGAGGGCACCTCAATGGCGGTCGCGTCCTCCGGAGTCCCGGCCTGCGCCGTGGGCAGGGTCGACCGGGTGAAGACCACCCAGTCGCTCACCAACAGGTCGTAGGCGTTGATCTCGCCGGGTGAGACGACGTGCACGTGGCCCAGGTTGGCGAAACTCTTCCAGGTGTTCGTGTCGTCACGCTCAGCGACGACCAGGACCCTGCCCTCGACTGCCAGGGCGGCCAGCGCGGACACGGCCTCCCTGGTCTTCGGGGCCTCGAAGTCCCAGGCATCGATAACGACGACCCTGCCCTCGGACGCCCTGTCGGAGAGAGCCGAGCGGAGGGCCAGGCGGATCATCTTCTTGGGGGTCCTCTGGGCGTAACTGCGGGGCTTCGGACCGAGCGCCACACCGCCGCCACGCCAGATGGGGGACCTGCTGGAGCCGTGGCGGGACCGACCGGTTCCCTTCTGGGCCCACGGCTTGGCGCCACCACCGCGGACCTCGGCCCGGGTCTTGGTGCTCTGCGTTCCGCTGCGGCGGGCCGCCAGTTGGGCGGTCACCACCTGGTGCATCACGGCCTTGTTGGGTTCGATGCCGAAGAACGAGGCATCCAGGTCGAGGGACCCGCTGTCGGCCCCGGCCGTCGTGCGTACGGTCACGCTCGCCATCACCGGCCACCCTTCACAGCGTCACGGATCAGGACGGTGGCACCTCGGGGTCCGGGCACCGACCCGCGGACCAGGAGCAGGCCCCGCTCGGAGTCGGTCTCGACCACCTGCAGGTTCAGCGTCGTGGTGCGCTGGTTCCCCATGCGACCCGGCATGCGCCTGCCCTTGAATACACGCGATGGCGTGGCGCACTGTCCAATCGCGCCCGGCTTGCGATGCACCTTGTGGGCGCCGTGTGAGGCACGCTGGCCCGCGAATCCGTGACGCTTCATGACACCGGCGAACCCCTTGCCCTTGCTGACGGCAGTCACGTCCACACGGGCCTCTCCGGCCAACGAGTCGACCGTGATCTCCTGACCCACCTCATAGCCGTCGACATCGTCGACACGCAACTCCACCAGGACCGGGCCGGGATCGACTTCGGCACCTGCGAAGTGGCCGGCCTCAGGGCGGGTCAACTTGTCGGCATCGCGTTGGCCGAACGTCACCTGGAGGGCACTGTAGCCATCGCGGGCCACGGTCTTGATCTGCACGACGCGATTGGGAAGCACACGCAGGACCGTCACGGGTACAACGCGGTTGTCGTCGTCCCAGATCTGCGTCATGCCGACCTTCTCGCCGACTATTGCCTTGTTGGCCATGCTGGCTCCTGCGACTGGCGCTGGCGGCCCTCCCCGGAGGAGGTGTCCACCGAAATGGCCTCCTGGGGCCATTCACGCGAACGCTCCGCACGGAGGAACCCGGCGGAGCAGCGATTCGGTTGTGCCGTACGGTTCCACCCGGTGCCACGAGCGGAACCCGCGGGACGGACGGCCTGCACGGACGTCGGTTGTGGAACTCCGGACCCTCCGGAATTACGAAGGGTAACGATACGGCCGACAGGCTCCGGTCACAACCGGCAGGCCACAACCGGCCATCCCCACAGCGGAACCGGCAGGGGGTTAGCGTCAGGTCCCGAGCAAGGCGACGATCAGGAGCACGCTCCGGTGGACCCCCCGGACGAGCAACCGACACCAGAACCCCGAGGTCAGATGGCGTTTTCGGATCCCGCCAACCGCCCACCGCCATGGGTCCGACGCGCGGTTCTGTCCCTTCTGGGGGGCATGGCCGCCCTCTGGTACCTACGGGGCGTCATCTCGTCCCTGCGCTCCCTGTTCCTGATCCTGCTCGTGTCGCTGTTCCTGTCCTTCGCCCTCGAGCCGGCGGTGAACCGCCTGGAGCGGCTGGGGCTTCGCCGCGGCGTCGGCACGGCGCTGGTCTTCCTGCTGGGATTCGGTGCCCTCGGCGGCTTCGGAATCCTGGTCGGAACCCTGCTGGCAGAGCAGGTAACGACTTTCAGCGACAACGTGCCCGGCTATCTGGAGGACATCGACGGATTCCTGGAGGACACGTTCGGCATCCCCGACGCCACCGCGGACCTGCGTGCCAATTACGACTCCGGGATGCTGGCCCAACGCCTGGGCGACGTCGCCGACGATCTCGCCAGATTCGGTACGACCGTCGTCAACGTCCTGTTCCAGCTCTTCACCGTGGGGCTGTTCACCTTCTACCTGCTTGCCGAGGGCCCCAAGTTCCGGCGCACCGTGTGCACCCTGCTCCCGCCCCGCAGCCAGAGGACGGTGCTCGAGGTGTGGGACCTGGCGATCGCCAAGACCGGTGGCTACATCCTGTCCCGCAGCGTCCTGGCTCTTCTCTCCGGTGCGGTCCACTGGGCGGCGTTCGAGATCATCGGCCTCCCGTCCCCGCTGGCGCTCGCCCTGTGGGTGGGTGTCGTGTCCCAGTTCGTCCCAGTGGTCGGCACGTACATCGCAGGCGCCTTTCCGGTGGTGATCGGCCTGCTCAACGAGCCGGTCCACGGCCTCTGGGCCATCGTCGTCATAGCCCTCTACCAGCAGGTCGAGAACTACCTGTTGGCGCCCCGGATCATCTCCCACACCATGCAACTGCACGTCGCCGTGGCCTTCGGTGCCGTCATCGCAGGCGCAGCGGTTCTCGGCGTGGTCGGGGCACTCCTGGCCCTGCCTGCCGCCGCCACGATCCAGGCAGTGGCGTCGGCGGCAACCGGGCGCCACGAGGTGGCCGAGGAACTCCTGGCCGAGAGTCAGGTGCGGCGCGGCCAACCCGGGGACGACGCCACCTGACCCACCGGGTCCGCCGACGGGAGTGGGCCGAAAACGACGGAAGCGCCCCTGATGGGCGCTCCGTGCTCGTACCAGGTGGCCGTCCCGGCCGCGACCGGTGTCAGACCTGCTGGATCTTGATCTCCACGTCGACCCCTGCGGGGAGGTCGAGGCGCTGTAGCGAGTCGATGGTCTTGGGCGAGGGGTTCAGGATGTCAAGCAGGCGCTTGTGGATGCGCATCTCGAAGTGCTCGCGGGAGTCCTTGTCCTTGAACGGGCCCCGTATGACGGTGAAGCGGTGCTTCTCCGTCGGGAGAGGAACCGGTCCGCGGATATCGGCCTGGGTGCGGTTGACCGTCTCGACGATCTTCTTAGCCGACTGGTCGATCACCTCGTGGTCATAGGCCTTGAGGCGTATTCGGATCTTCTGACCTGCTGCCATGCGTGGGACCCGACTACTTCAGGATCTTGGTGACGGCGCCGGCGCCGACCGTGCGGCCACCCTCGCGGATGGCGAAGCGGAGGCCCTCGTCCATGGCGATCGGGGCGATGAGCTCGACCGTCATGGTGGTGTTGTCGCCCGGCATGCACATCTCGGTGCCCTCGGCCAGGGCGATGTTGCCCGTCACGTCGGTGGTGCGGAAGTAGAACTGCGGCCTGTAGTTCGAGAAGAACGGCTTGTGGCGACCGCCCTCCTTCGAGGTCAGGACGTAGACCTCGGCCTCGAACTGGGTGTGCGGCGTGATCGAACCGGGCTTTGCCAGCACCTGCCCCCGCTGGACCTCGTCCTTGTCGACGCCGCGCAGCAGCGCCCCGATGTTGTCGCCGGCAATGCCCTCGTCGAGGATCTTGCGGAACATCTCGACCCCGGTGCACACCGTGGTCTTCGTGTCCTTGAGACCTACGATCTCGATCTTGTCACCGGTGTTCACCTTGCCCTGCTCGACACGACCGGTCACCACCGTGCCGCGACCAGTGATCGAGAACACGTCCTCGATCGGCATCAGGAACGCCTTGTCGACATCCCGCTCCGGCAGGGGGATGAACTCGTCCACCAGTTTCATCAACTCGACGACCTGCTCGGCGGCGGCCTCGTCGCCGTCGAGTGCGTTCAGGGCCGAGACCTGCACGATCGGTGTGTCGTCGCCCGGGAAGCCGTATTCGTCCAGAAGTTCACGGACCTCCATCTCGACGAGTTCGAGCAACTCCTCGTCGTCGACCATGTCGCACTTGTTGAGGGCGACGAGGATCTTCGGGACACCCACCTGACGGGCGAGCAGAACGTGCTCACGGGTCTGGGGCATGGGGCCGTCGGCAGCCGACACGACCAGGATCGCGCCGTCAACCTGGGCGGCGCCTGTGATCATGTTCTTGATGTAGTCGGCGTGACCGGGCATGTCGACGTGCGCATAGTGCCGATTCGCGGTCTCGTACTCGACGTGGGAGACGTTGATCGTGATGCCACGCTCACGCTCCTCGGGCGCCTTGTCGATGTTGTCGAAGGAAGTGAATGAGGTCGAGTCGGGATCGAGCTCCGACAGGACCTTGGTGATCGCCGCGGTGAGGGTTGTCTTACCGTGGTCTATGTGCCCCATCGTTCCGACATTCACGTGCGGCTTGTTTCGTACAAACTGGGCCTTGGCCATAGCGCTTCCTTGGACTCTCGTTTTCGGTTCTCAGACGCACACTGCCGATCACTCGCCGCGGATGCGACTGACGATCTCTTCCTGCACCGACCCCGGCGTCTGCTGATAGGAGTCGAACTGCATGGTGTAGGTCGCGCGCCCCTGGGTGCGCGAGCGCAGGTCGGTAGCGTACCCGAACATCTCGGACAACGGTACCTGTGCGGTGACCACCTGGTTGCCGCCCCGGGCCTCCAGTTGGCTGACCCGGCCGCGACGCGAATTGAGGTCACCCACGACATCGCCCATGTAGTTCTCGGGCGTGACGACCTCGACGCCCATGACCGGTTCCAGCAGTACCGGCCTGGCGAGGCGGACAACCTCGCGGAACCAGGCCTGTGCGGCGATCTTGAAGGCCATCTCCGACGAGTCGACATCGTGTGCCTTGCCGTCGTTGAGGCTCACCTTCAGGCCGAGCAGGGGGAAACCGGCCAGCACCCCACCGGTCATCGCCAACTGGATTCCGGCATTGACCGCCGGGATGTACTCCTTGGGGACGCGACCGCCCCTGATGTTGTCCTCGAACATGTAGGTCTCGTCCTCGTCGCTCCACGGTTCGATCGTGGCGACGATCTCTGCGAACTGGCCGGAACCACCGGTCTGCTTCTTGTGGGTGTAGCGGTGGTCGGCGACGGTCCTGGTGATGGTCTCGCGGTAGGCCACCTGCGGCTTGCCGACGTTGGCATCGACCCGGAACTCGCGCTTCATGCGGTCGACGAGCACCTCGAGGTGGAGTTCGCCCATACCGCCGATGATCGTCTGGCCGGTCTCCTCGTCGCTCCGGACGGTGAAGGTCGGATCCTCCTCTGCGAGGGCACCCAAGGCCTTGCTCATCTTGTCCTGGTCGGCCTTCGAGCGGGGCTCGACGGCGACGTGGATCACCGGCAGGGGGAACTCAAGTTGCTCGAGCACGATCGGATGGTCGGGGGCACAGAGGGTGTCACCGGTCCGGGTGTTCTTGAGGCCGATTCCGGCGACGATGTCGCCTGCCCTGACCACGTCACGGTCCTCGCGGTCGTTGGCGTGCATCTCCAGGATGCGGCCGATGCGCTCCTTGGAGCCGGAGCGTGTGTTGAGCACCGTCGAGCCCTTGTCGAGGGTGCCGCTGTAGGCCCGGAAGTAGACCAGCTTGCCGACGTGCGGATCGGTCCTGATCTTGAACGCCAGGGCGGCGAACGGCTCCTCGTCGTCGGCCATGCGCTCGACGGTGTCACCCGTCCGGGGGTGCACGCCCTCGACCGGCGGAAGGTCCAACGGCGACGGAAGGTAGGCGACCACGGCGTCGAGCAACGGCTGGACACCTTTGTTTTTGAAGGCGGAGCCGGTGATCACCGGCACGCAGGCGCCTGAGATGGTGCCGGCACGCACTGCGGCACGCAGGTCGGCGGGGGTGATCTCCTCCTCGCCCACGAACTTCTCAAGGATGTTCTCGTCGAACTCCGCCAACACGTCCAGGAGCTCGCTCCTGTACTCCTCGGCCAGGTCGACCATGTATCCCGGGATGTCGACGACGTCCCAGGAGGATCCGAGGTCCTCGCCCTGCCAGACGAGGGCGTTCATCTCGATCAGGTCGACGACGCCCAGGAACTCCGACTCCGCGCCAATCGGGAGCTGCAACACCACCGCCTTGCATCCGAGCCTCTCCCGGATCGTGCCCAGCACGAAGTAGAAGTCGGCACCGGTGCGGTCCATCTTGTTGATGAAGCACAGGCGGGGCACCTTGTACCTGTCGGCCTGCCGCCACACCGTCTCGGTCTGGGGCTCGACTCCGGCCACGCCGTCGAAGACCGCGACGGCCCCGTCGAGCACCCGCAGGGACCGCTCCACCTCGACCGTGAAGTCCACGTGGCCGGGCGTGTCGATGATGTTGATGCGATGGTCGTCCCAGAAGCAGCTGGTGGCAGCAGAGGTGATGGTGATCCCCCGCTCCTGCTCCTGCTCCATCCAGTCCATCGTGGCGGCGCCGTCGTGGACCTCGCCGATCTTGTAGTTGACGCCCGTGTAGTAGAGGATCCGCTCGGTCGTCGTGGTCTTGCCCGCGTCGATGTGGGCCATGATCCCGATGTTGCGGGTCTTTTCGAGGGGGTGTCGCTCTGCCATCTCGCCTGTCGTGTCCCAGTTGGTCGTTGTTCGGGTGTCAGCCGGTGCCCGCCCGGGCTTCCGGCCGCACGGGGAGCATGCCCCCCTGGTCGATCCGGCCTCAGCCGCGTCGGTACCGTTGCGACCGCAGGGTTCCGGAGATGGTCTACCGCCCGGGGCGGCTCACCACCGGTAGTGGGCGAAGGCCTTGTTGGCCTCGGCCATCTTGTGGAGGTCTTCCCGGCGCTTGACCGAGGCACCCACACCGTTGGCGGCGTCCATGATCTCGTTGGCCAGGCGCTCGGCCATCGTCCGCTCGCGGCGATCCCGGGAGTAGTTGACCAGCCAACGCAGGGCCAGCGTGTTGGCACGACGTGGCTTCACCTCGACCGGTACCTGGTAGGTGGCGCCACCGACCCGGCGGCTGCGGACCTCCAACTGGGGTCGGACGTTGTCGATGGCCTTCTTGAGGGTGCCGACCGGTTCGCCGCCGGTCTTGGACTCGACCATGGTCAACGACGAGTACACGATCCGCTCAGCGGTGGAACGCTTGCCCCGCTGCAGGACCTTGTTGACGAGTTGGGTGACGGCGACGGAGCGGTAGACAGGGTCGGGGGTCAGTTCGCGACGTACCGCGGGACCTTTGCGTGGCACGGTCAGCCTTCCTTCTTGGCGCCGTAGCGACTGCGTGCCTGACGACGCTGGCCGACACCCGCGGTGTCGAGCGTGCCCCGGATGACCTTGTACCGGACTCCGGGCAGGTCCTTCACACGGCCACCACGGACCAGCACGATCGAGTGCTCCTGGAGGTTGTGGCCCTCGCCCGGGATGTATGCGGTCACCTCGGCCCCACTGGTCAGCCGGACACGGGCCACCTTGCGCAATGCCGAGTTCGGCTTCTTGGGAGTGGTCGTATAGACCCTGGTGCAGACCCCGCGCCTCTGGGGCGCGCCCTTCAGGGCCGGCGTGGCCTCCTTACGGCGCTTGGACTGGCGGCCCTTGCGGACCAACTGCTGGATGGTGGGCACTCGTCTACCTCGTCTGGGGCACCATGTGGGGCCCGGTCTGGAACGTCTCTGAACTTCGCCGGACCGACACCGGGGTCACGTCGTAGCCAGCGGCCGAGTCTACGCCGGGAGTCACTCAACCCACCTCGGGCGCATCATCGACCACGACACCTGCCAGGTCGATGACATCGGCCTCGTAGGCGCCGGCGAACTCATCGGCGGACGAGTCGACCATCTGGTCCGTCTGCCCGGCCAGCCACTGGGCCAGATCCTGTTCCTCGTCGGCCGACGAGTAGAAGTCCATCGGCTTGTAGTCGGGCGCGTGGGCGATCACCCGCCGGTACCGCTCCATGCCCGTGCCCGCCGGCACCAGCTTGCCGATGATGATGTTCTCCTTGAGGCCGATGAGGCCGTCGCTCTTGCACTCGATCGCCGCCTCTGTGAGAACACGGGTGGTCTCCTGGAACGAGGCTGCCGACAGCCACGAGTCCGTAGCCAACGAGGCCTTCGTGATCCCCATCAACTCGGGGCGCCCCTCGGCGGGCTTCCTGCTCTCGGTCACCAACTGGCGGTTGGTGTCCGCGAACACCCGCTGATCGACCTGCTCGCCCGGAAGGAAGTCGGACTCACCCGGGTCGTTGATCTTCACCCGACGGGTCATCTGCCGGACGATCAACTCGATGTGCTTGTCGTGGATGGACACGCCCTGGTCCCGGTAGACCTTCTGGACCTCTTCGACGAGGTACTGCTGGGTCTCCCTGACGCCCTTGATCTCGAGCAGTTCCTTCGGGTCGCGGGGGCCTTCGACGATGGCGTCGCCCGCCCTGACCTCCTGGCCATCGGTCACCTCCAGCCTGGACGCGCCCTGGACGGTGTAGACCTCTTCGGTCCCGTCGTCCGCCACCACCGTCACCTCGCGGCCCCGGCCCTCGTCCTCGCCGATGCGAACCACGCCGGAGATGCGGGCCAGGGTCGCCTTGCCCTTCGGGGTACGCGCCTCGAAGAGTTCGACGACGCGGGGCAGACCACCGGCGATGTCCTTGCCGACCACACCACCGGTGTGGAAGGTACGCATGGTGAGCTGCGTGCCGGGCTCGCCGATCGACTGCGCGGCGATCACGCCCACCGCCTCGCCTACCTCGATCGCCTTGCCCGTGGCGAGGGACATCCCGTAACAGGCAGCCGAAACGCCCAACGGAGAGTCATCGGCCAGGGGAGACAGCACACGCACCCGTTCGACCGACGGGTCGTCGCGCAGCAGGTCCAACTCGACCTCACCGACGATCGTGCCGGCAGGCAGCACCGTGCCATCGGACAACTCGACGTCGTCGGCCAACGTCCGGCTGAACAGCCGGTTCTCGATGTAGTAGCGCCTGCTCGGCTCGTCGGCCTTCACACCGTCTATCCAGATGCCCCTCACCGGGCCACCGGACTCGAAGGGATCGAACTCGTTGATGATCAGCTCCTGGGACACATCGACCAGGCGACGGGTCAGGTAGCCCGAGTCGGCGGTACGAAGGGCGGTGTCCACGAGGCCCTTCCTGGCACCCGGAGTGGAGATGAAGTACTCGAGCATCGTCAGGCCCTCGCGGAAATTGGACTTGATCGGACGGGGGATCATGTCGCCACGGGGATTGGCCACGAGGCCGCGCATGCCGGCGATCTGACGCACCTGCATCATGTTCCCGCGAGCACCGGACTTGACCATCATGTCGATCGGGTTGAACTCCTGGGCATCCAGGGTCTCGATCATGCGGGCGGTCACCTCGGCGGTCGCCGCATTCCAGATCTCGACCTCTTTCTGACGGCGCTCGCCGTCGGTGATGATCCCGCGACGGAACTGCGTCTCGACCTTCTCGGCGTCCTTCTCGTGACGGTCCAGAATGGACTGCTTCTCGATCGGCGTCCGGACGTCGTCCATGGACACGGTGAGGCCCGACCGCGTGGCGTACACGAAGCAGCGGTCCTTGATCCTGTCGAGGCTCACCGCCACCACCTTCTTCGGGTAGTGGCGGGCCAGTTCGTCGACGATCAGGCCCATCTCCTTCTTGTCGACATGCCTGTTGATGTATCCGAACCCATCGGGCAGGGCCTCGTTGAAGAGCACACGACCGGGAGTCGTGGTGTGCCAGGTGGCGGCCGAACCGTTGGCGGGGGTCGCCACCAGGCTCGGGTACTCGTCGGACCTGTACTGGATCCTGGTGTGAAGGTGCACGGTGCCGGCCTCCAGCGCCCGCTCCAGCTGAGCGATCCGACGGAACACCTTGCCTTCACCGATGGCACCATCGACCTCGGAGGTCATGTAGTAGGCGCCGATGATCATGTCCTGGGTGGGCGTCACGAGAGGTCGGCCATGTGCGGGGCTGAGCACGTTGTTGGCCGACAGCATGAGCACGCGTGCCTCGGCCTGGGCCTCGGCCGAGAGCGGCAGGTGTACCGCCATCTGGTCGCCGTCGAAGTCCGCGTTGAAGGCGGTGCAGACCAGCGGATGGATCTGGATGGCCTTGCCCTCCACCAACACCGGCTCGAAGGCCTGGATCCCCAGGCGGTGCAGCGTCGGCGCACGGTTCAGCATCACCGGATGCTCTCGGATGACGTCGCCGAGCACGTCCCAGACCTGGGGCTTGCGGCGTTCGACCATCCGCTTAGCCGACTTGATGTTCTGTGCCAACTCCTCGTCGACGAGCCTCTTCATCACGAACGGCTTGAACAGTTCCAGGGCCATGATCTTCGGCAGGCCGCACTGGTGGAACTTGAGGGTGGGGCCGACCACGATGACCGAACGGCCCGAATAGTCGACGCGCTTGCCGAGCAGGTTCTGCCGGAACCGTCCCTGCTTGCCCTTGAGCATGTCGGACAGCGACTTCAGGGGCCTGTTGCCGGGCCCGGTCACCGGACGCCCGCGACGCCCGTTGTCGAACAGGGCGTCGACCGCCTCCTGGAGCATCCGCTTCTCGTTGTTGACGATGATCTCGGGTGCGCCGAGGTCCAGCAGCCGCTTCAGGCGGTTGTTGCGGTTGATGACCCTGCGGTACAGGTCGTTCAGGTCGGAAGTAGCGAAGCGGCCACCGTCCAGTTGGACCATCGGGCGGAGTTCCGGCGGAATGACCGGTACCACGTCGAGGATCATGGCCCTCGGCTCGTTGGCCCTCTTGCCGTACTTGTCGCGGCGGTTGAAGGCCGCCACGATCTTGAGCCGCTTGATCGCCTTCTGCTTGCGCTGGGCAGACAGGGGCTTCTGACCCTCCGGCGGGTCGATCATGGCGCGGAGCTTGACCTCCTCGTCGTCGAAATCGATGCGGTCGATGAGTTGGGCCAGGGCATCGGCACCCATGCCGCCCTCGAAGTAGTCGCCCCAGCGGTCCGCCAACTCGCGCCAGAGCAGGTCGTCGTCGATGATCTGGCGGGAGAACAGGCCGGTGAACTCGTCCCAGGCCCTGTTCAGGACGTCTAACTCGGACTCGTACTGCTCGCGGATGAACACCAAGTCCTTCTCGGCAGCTCGCTGGCGGGAACGCAGGTCCGCGTCCCTGGACCCCTCGGACTCCATCTCGGCCAACTCGGCCTCGAGGTCCTCCTGTCGGCGGTCCAACTCGCGGTCGCGCTCCTCCTCGATGGCGGTGCGTTCCTCGACGAGTTCATGCTCGAGCTGTGGGAGGTCCTCGTGGCGCTTGTCCTCGTCGACCCAGACGACGAGGTTCGCAGCAAAGTAGATGACCTTCTCGAGTTGCTTGGCCTTGAGTTCCTCGCGGGGCTGGGTGCCCATGAGCAGGTAGGCCAGCCATGACCGAGTGCCCCGCAGGTACCAGATGTGCACGGCAGGCGCCGCCAACTCGATGTGGCCCATTCGCTCGCGGCGCACCTTCGACCGGGTGACCTCGACGCCACACCGCTCACAGATGATGCCCTTGAAGCGGACGCGCTTGTACTTGCCGCAGTAGCACTCCCAGTCCTTGGTGGGACCGAAGATCTTCTCGCAGAAGAGCCCGTCCTTCTCCGGCTTGAGGGTGCGGTAGTTGATGGTCTCCGGCTTCTTCACCTCGCCGTTGGACCACATGCGGATGCCGTCCGCTGTGGCAAGGCCGATTCGAATCTGTTCAAAATCGTTGACGTCGAGCACTCGTTCTCTTCCTGGGTCTCGTTCGCTGGGTGTTGGTCGTGTCGCGTGGTTCGTGGGGCGGGATCAGTGCGGGGTCAGGTCGGGATCAGCGGACGAGGCCGGCGCTGCGGCGTTCGTCCTCCTCGTCGGAGCCGCGCTCAGGCCGTGAGATGTCGATGCCGAGCGACTCCGTGGTCCGGTAGAGGTCCTCGTCCAGATCGTGCATCTCGATCTGGCGACCGTCCTCGGAGAGCACCTCCACGTCGAGGCAGAGGGACTGCATCTCCTTGATGAGGACCTTGAAGCTCTCCGGGATGCCGGGCTTAGGGATGTTGTCGCCCTTCACGATGGCCTCGTAGACCTTCACGCGGCCGAGCACGTCGTCGGACTTGATCGTGAGCAGTTCCTGGAGGCAGTAGGCGGCGCCGTAGGCCTCGAGGGCCCACACCTCCATCTCGCCGAAGCGCTGGCCCCCGAACTGCGCCTTGCCGCCCAACGGCTGCTGGGTGATCATCGAGTAGGGGCCGGTCGACCGGGCGTGGATCTTGTCGTCCACGAGGTGGGCCAACTTCAGGATGTAGACGTACCCGACCATGATCGTGTTGTCGAAGGGCTCGCCGGTCCTGCCGTTGTAGAGGACGGTCTTGCCGTCGGTCTGCACCAGGCGTTCGCCGTCGGCCGACTCCGGCCGTATGTTGCCGAGGATCTGCTGGATGGTCGGATGGCCACCCGAACGGTCGACCTCGTCCCAGTGGGCGCCGTCGAAGACCGGCGTGGCCACGTGGACCGCCGGAGGTGTCGACGGTCGGGTCTTGCGCTCCGTGCCGCTGACAGGTGGTTCACCGACGGTCTCACCGTCGATCTCCCAGCCCCACCGGGCGCAGTAGCCGAGGTGGGCCTCGAGTACCTGGCCCACGTTCATCCGGGAAGGCACGCCCAACGGGTTCAGGATGATGTCGACAGGGGTGCCGTCGGCCAGGAACGGGAGGTCCTCGACCGGCAGGATCTTGGAGATCACGCCCTTGTTGCCGTGCCGACCGGCCAACTTGTCGCCGACGCTGATCTTGCGCTTCTGGGCGACGTAGACACGGACCAACTGGTTCACGCCGGGCGGTAACTCGTCGCCGTCGTCGCGGTTGAAGACCTTGACGTCGATGACCTTGCCGGCTTCACCGTGCGGCACCTTCAGCGACGTGTCGCGTACCTCACGGGCCTTCTCGCCGAATATCGCCCGCAGGAGTCGCTCCTCCGGTGTGAGCTCGGTCTCTCCCTTGGGGGTGACCTTGCCCACCAGCACGTCGCCGGGGGTGACGTCGGCACCGACCCGCACGATCCCCAGGTCGTCCAGGTCGGCCAGGATCTCATCTGAGAGGTTCGGGATGTCCCGGGTGATCTCCTCCGGCCCCAACTTGGTGTCGCGGGCGTCGATCTCGTGCTCGTGGATGTGGATCGAGGTCAGGACGTCGTCCTTGACCAGGCGCTCGGAGATGATGATGGCGTCCTCGAAGTTGTAGCCCTCCCACGACATGAAGGCCACGAGGAGGTTCTTGCCGAGGGCCAGCTCACCGCCGTCTGTGGAGGAGGAGTCGGCGAGCAACTGGTCCGCCTTGACCTTCTGGCCGGGCACCACCCGACTCTTGTGGTTGATGCACGTGTCCTGGTTGGACCGCTCGAACTTGGAGAGGTCGTGGGTCACGGACCCGGACTTCTTGTAGTTGACCGTGATCGAGACGCCGTCCACCTCGGTGACGGTGCCGTCCTCGAGGGCGAGGATCATGTTCACCGCGTCGTGTGCGGCACGTGCCTCGATGCCGGTACCGATGTAGGGCGCCTCGGCGCGGACCAACGGCACGGCCTGGCGCTGCATGTTGGCACCCATCAACGCCCGGTTGGCGTCGTCATGCTCGAGGAAGGGGATCAGGGCGGTCGCCACCGACACGATCTGCTTCGGGGAGACATCCATCAACTGGACCTCCTCCGGCGGCACGTAGGAGATCTCGGTCGTGGCGCCGAAGAAGACGTCCTGTTCGAGCTGGAGCCTCAGATCCTGCAGCGACGACGCCTGAGGCGACCGCCGCACGAGAACCCGCGGGTTCCGGAACGTACCGTCATCGTTCAACGGTGCGTTCGCCTGCGCTACGACGTATTCCTCTTCCTCGTCCGCGGCGAGATAGACGATCTCGTCGGTCACCTTGCCGTCGGTCACCAGGCGGTACGGAGACTCGATGAAGCCGAACGGGTTGATCCGCCCGTATGTGGCGAGGCCGCCGATGAGGCCGATGTTGGGACCCTCGGGGGTCTCGATGGGACACATGCGTCCGTAGTGGGAGAAGTGGACGTCGCGCACCTCGAAACCGGCGCGTTCCCGCGACAGGCCACCAGGGCCCAGTGCAGAGAGGCGCCGGCGGTGCGTGAGCCCCGACAGCGGGTTGACCTGGTCCATGAACTGCGAGAGCTGGCTGGTTCCGAAGAATTCCTTGATCGCCGCGACCACCGGTCGGATGTTGATCAGGGTCGTGGGCGTGATGGACTCGACGTCCTGGGTAGTCATGCGCTCACGGACGACACGCTCCATGCGCGAAAGCCCGATGCGAACCTGATTCTGGATCAGTTCTCCGACAGAGCGGATCCGACGGTTGGCGAAGTGGTCCTGATCGTCGAGCCGGTAACCGGGCTCGCCCTTGGCCAGGTGCAGCAGGTACGTGCAGGTCGCCAGCACCTCGGACCGGCTGAGCACCGACTGGTCGGGGGCGGGACGCTCGAGCTCGATGTCGAACAACTCCTCACAGCGCTCGATCTCCGGTCCCAACTTCCGGTTCAACTTGTAGCGACCGACCCGCGACAGGTCGTAGCGGCGCGACTCGAAGAAGGCGTTGCGCAGGTAGGCCCTGGCAGCCTCGACGGACGGCGGCTCGCCGGGACGCACCCGCTTGTAGATCTCGAGGAGTGCCTCGTCCTGGGGAGCCTTCCGCTCACCGGCCTCGACCGCGGCCTCCCAGCCCTCGGGAAGGCGGTCCTTCTCCCACTGCCCCTCCAGGTAGTCGAAGTAGCGCACGAGGCGCTCGAGGAATCCCGGATGGT
Organism: Acidimicrobiia bacterium; assembly: GCA_015658775.1. GTDB lineage: Bacteria > Actinomycetota > Acidimicrobiia > Acidimicrobiales > MedAcidi-G1 > UBA3125. Next base: position 28,988 of record DQOF01000105.1, read on the forward strand.
TCTGCTCGTCGTAGCCCAGTGCACGAAGCAGCACGAACATGCTGAGACGACGCTTGCGGGCGACTCGACAGCCTGCGGTGACATCCTTGCCGGGCTTCTGCTCGACATCGAACTCGATCCACTCGCCTCGGTAGGGGTGGATGGTGCCGGTGACCAGCTGGTGCTTCGAGAGGTTGCGGAGGCGGTACCGCTCACCGGGCTGGAAGATGACGCCGGGCGACCGGACGAGCTGCGACACCACGACGCGCTCTGTTCCGTTGATTATGAAGGTGCCCCGGTCCGTCATCACGGGGAAGTCCCCCATGAATACCGTCTGCTCCTTGATCTCACCGGTGTTGGAGTTCATGAACCGGGCCCGGACGAACATCGGGGCGGAGAAGGTCATGTCCCTCTCCCGGCACTCCTCGACCGTGAACTTGGGAACGGGACTCAGGTCCTCGTCGTCGGGATCAAACTCCAGTTCCAGTGAGAGCGTCTCACTGAAATCGGTGATCGGGCTGAGGTCCTGGAACGCATCGGCGATGCCCTGTTCCAGGAACCATCGGAACGAGTCCCGCTGGATGGCAATCAGATTGGGCAACTCGAGCACATCTTCGAGCGTGCCGAACGAGTAACGGTCCCGGACGAGGGGGCGAGCAGACACCTATGAACTCCTGGCCAGAGCTTACGGACGACGGGCTAGCCGATGCGCGACGACTGACAGTCCCAAAACGGCACGACAGACAGGGGCGACCACGGCAACCAGTAATCCTAACGCACCCGCGCACGGCTCCGCAACCCCCGACCGGGCGAACGACCCGGGGCGGTCACTGCGACAAGGGTAGGGAATCCACATCTTCAGGTCAAGGCTCATCGCCGACCAGTGCCCGGGTTCCACCAGGGCGAAAATCGGCGATGCCCCCGAGGCACTCCCCGGGGGCATCGGCAACCACGGCCAGTGGGTCGTCGCTACTTCAACTCCACCGAAGCGCCGGCGGCCTCGAGAGACTCCTTCGCCTTCTCCGCGTCCTCCTTGGACGCGCCCTCGAGCACGTTGCCGGGGGCACCGTCGACCAACTCCTTGGCCTCCTTCAACCCGAGGTTGGTGAGGGAACGAACCTCCTTGATGACCTGGATCTTCTTGTCACCGGCACCGGTCAGGACGACGTCGAAGGAGGTCTGCTCCTCTTCGTCACCGTCACCACCCTCCGCCGGGGCAGCGACGACCGCCGCGACCGGTGCCGCCGCCGTGACGCCGAACTTCTCCTCGAAGTCCTTCAGCAACTCGCTCAACTCCAGCACGCTCATCTCGGCGATGGCGTCCAGGATCTCTTCTTTGGTAGCCATGTTCAGGCCTCCTCGGTGTTCTCGGCCGCAGCCGTCTCGGTATCGGCAGCAGCCACGTCGGCAGCAACCTCGGTGTCGTCAGCCGGCGCCTCGTCAGCACCCGCATCGGTATCGGCAGCAGCCACGTCGGCAGCAACCTCGGTGTCGTCAGCCGGCGCCTCGACGCCACCCCGCTGATCTATGAGGGCCTGCAACGCATAGGCCAGATTCTGCGGCAGGGCCGTGAGAAGACCGGCGAACTGCTGAAGGGGTGCGGCGATGGCACCGGCCAGCTGGGCCAGCAACACCTCACGGGTGGCGATCTTCGCCAACGCCTCGACCTCGTCGACGCTCAGCCGCCGCCCATCCAGAAGGCCGCCCTTGATCACGAGGGCCTCGTTGGACCTGGCGAACTCGCTCAACGCCCTGGCCAGCGACACCGCGTCACCGGCGGAACCATCGGGGCGGTCGGCTACGAAGGCGATCGCGGTCGGGCCGACCAGCAGATCATCGAGGTCCAGGCCCAGGTCGCTCACGGCGAAGCGCACGAGCGTGTTCTTGTACACCTTGTACTCGCCACCGGCTTCGCGTAGGGCCGCACGCAACGCCGCCATGGCGGGAACGTCGAGACCCCTGTACTCGGTCAACAGGGCGGCTTCGACGTTGGAGAGCCGCTCACGGACCTCGTCGACCACCGCAACCTTCTCTGGGCGGGGCTCATCCACGCTCTTACCTCCTGCGAGTTCCTCGGATCGGTCGGGGCATTGGATGATTCCAACCCCCGTGTGCGTCTACGTTCGTTCGGGACGTGCGCACACCGATGACCCGGCCCCGGCCGTGGCCAGATAACGATCAGGAGACTCGCCTGCTCGGGCGGCCGTCAAGCACGTTCTGTGCTGCAGGGCAGCACAACCCGGAGGTCTTCGGTGAGCGTGTCAGTTGTGGCGGTCAGGCTAGCGGTGGGCGGACACACCGCCACCCCGATCCGACCGGTCGGGTTCAGTCGGTGACCCGGAGCGGGTCTATGCGAACGCTGGGGCCCATGGTCGACGAGATCGCCACCTTCTTCAGGTACCGGCCCTTGGACGCAGCCGGCTTCAGCCGCACCAGCTCGTCGATGGCCGCCTTCAGGTTCTCCTGCAACGAGGACACCTCGAAGCCGACCTTGCCAATCGGCAGGTGCACGTTGCCGTGGCGGTCTGTGCGGAACTCCACCTTGCCGCCCTTGAACTCGCTGACCGCCTTGGCCACATCGTCGGTGACCGTGCCCGACTTGGGGTTCGGCATGAGGCCCCGCGGGCCGAGGGACCGGCCCAGCCTGCCGACCGTGGGCATCATGTCGGGGGTGGCTATGGCCACATCGAAGTCCAGCATGCCGCCCTCGACCTCGGCGGCCAGATCCTCGGCGCCGACGTGCTCGGCTCCCGCATCACGTGCTGCCGCAGCCGCCTCACCCTGGGCGAACACGGCGATGCGCACGTTCTTGCCGGTACCGGCAGGTAGCGCGACCGTGCCACGGACCATCTCATCGGTCTTGCGCGGGTCCACCCCGAGCCGGACCACAAGGTCGATGCTCTCGTCGAACCCGCCTACCGGCGACGACGCGACCAGTTCGAGCGCCTCGGTACCCGCGTGCTGGTGCTGGCGCTCGTAACGGCCGGCGGCGTCTGTGTGACGCTTCCCCTTCCTGCCTGCAACTTCACTCTTCGCCATGGTGATCCTCCCGGCTCCCTCGGGTCGGTCTCCGATTCCGGTGGGGCGAGGTCCTCCCATCTCCCGGAACCGCCCCGTGGGGCGGCGACCTGTCTGTTGTCAGTGACCGTCGGTCGACGGCACATTCCCCGCCGTCAGCCGACGGCGATGCCCATGCTGCGGGCCGTACCCGCCACCTGCAACTTGGCGCCCTCTAGGTCGATGGCGTTCAGGTCGGGCAACTTGATCTGGGCGATCTCCTCGATCTTGGCCCATGAGATGGTCCCGGCCTGTTCTCGACCTGGGTTCTCCGAGCCCTTGTCGAGTCCGGCGGCCTGGCGGATCAGGAACGAGGTGGGCGGCGTCTTGGTGGCGAATGTGAACGACCGATCCTCGTAGATCGTGATCTCCACCGGGATGATCTGGCCGCGCTTGTCCTGTGTCCTCGAGTTGTACTCCTTGCAGAAGTCCATGATCGCCACGCCATGGGGACCCAGCGCGGTGCCGACGGGCGGCGCCGGTGAGGCCTGCCCGGCGGGGATCTGGATCTTGACGATCGTCATTACCTTCTTCTTGGCCATGTTTCGCTACTCGTCGCCTGGTCGTATTGAGACTGTGGACGCCTGCCGTGCGGCTGCCGTCGGGAACGGTCAAGTCTGGTGGTGGGCGGACGGATTGGCAACCCGCGCCCGTGTCACCTGCGAATCTGTCGGGAGCGGCAGGTCAGAGTTGGGCAACCTGGGCGAACCCCAACTCGACCGGGGTCTCCCGACCGAAGATGTCGACCAGGACCTTGACCTTGAGCTGGTCGACGTTGATCTCGATAATCTCGCCCGAGAAGTCCGCGAACGGACCTTCCTTGACCCTCACGGTGTCGCCGATGTCGAACCCCAGGCGGGCCCGGGTCTTCTTGGGGGCCTCGGGAGCGGTTGCGTCGATGACCGGCAGGAACGTGTCGATCTCCCGGCGGCTGAGGCGTGACGGCTTGCCGCCGGCCCCCACGAAGTTGACGATGCCGGGCGTGTCCCGGATGGCCGCCCAGGTCGAATCATCCAGGTGGCAGCGCACCAGCAGGTAACCCGGGAACATCTTCTTGGCGACGGTCACCTTCTTACCGTTCCTGAACTCGACCACGTCCTCCATCGGGATCACCACCTCGAGGATGCGGTCCTCGAAGTTCATCGATGCGGTGCGGGCGTTCAGGTTCTGGCGGACCTTGTTCTCGTAGCCAGACTGTGTGTGGACCACATACCACCTGCCCGGCTTGTCATATGCGCTCTCAGGCCTGGGCGCGTCCTCGTCTGCGCCGGGCTCCAGAAGGCCGTCCTCGTCGAGCACCACCGCCTCCCGGGGCTCGGACCCGTCAGCCACGGGCTCGTCGGACACCGCTGTCTCGGTGGCTTCCGGCTCCACCTGCCCAGACGACTCGGTCAGCGTGCCTATGGGCAGGAGGTCGGTCGGAGACATGGTCGTGTCGGTTTCTTCGCCGGCAGCCATCAGACGTCGAACAGGTTGAGTACGGAGTTAGAGAAGATCCAGTCGAGGCTGGCGACAATGGCCGTCACGACGATGATGGTTATGACGACCACGGTGGCGTAGTTGGCGGTCTCGGCGCGTGACGGCCAGGCCACCTTGCGCAGTTCTGCACGAACCTCCCGGGTGAACTGGGCGACCCCTGTCCGCTCCTCCGGCTGGTGCGACGTCTGGCTACGCCGCTGGCGGATCGGCTCGCCGTCGGCGTCGACCTCGCCCTGGCGCTGCAACATGCGCTTCTGCTCGCGGTTCATTGACATGGACAGGCCTCGGATCGGAACATCGGTGGGTGGATCAGGCTACTGGTGGTCTCGTCCTGACGCGCCGTCGGTCGGGCCGACGGGCATTGCAGGGCAGGGGGGACTCGAACCCCCAACCGCCGGTTTTGGAGACCGGTGCTCTAGCCAATTGAGCCACTGCCCTGTGTCCGGACCTCCGGCTCAGCGTCGGAGTCGGGGGCGGATCCGGCGGCAGGATAGCAGGAGCCCTCCCTTGTCAGCGCGGGATCCACCAGCGCTGACAGGGTGCGCGGGCAATGTGGACCGGACCCGGGAAACAGGTCAGCGGGTCTCCTTGTGGTCGACGTGGGCGCGGCACCAGCGGCAGAACTTCTTGAGTTCGATCCGCTCGCGGGTGTTCGCCTTGGACTTGGTGGTTATGTAGTTGCGGCGCTTGCACCCCTGGCACTCCAGGGTCACATGAACTCGTTTGTCGGACGCCATGACGGCCTCGCTTCTGGGTTGGTTACCGGCCCCCTGCCCATCTGGGCCGCGGACCGGGTCGCTGTTCTGGCTGGTAGCGACGGACAGATTCGAACTGTCGACCTCTCGATTATGAGTCGAGCGCTCTCACCAACTGAGCTACGTCGCCAGCGAGCTCCCTGACAGAATCGAACTGTCGACCTTCTCCTTACCATGGAGACGCTCTGCCGACTGAGCTAAGGGAGCACGACCACATGCGGGTGGTCGGGCAACAGGATGCCACGCGAGCCCGGTATTCCCCAACGTGCCCACCGTTGTCAGACGTGTGGTCGGGATTCATGGGGTATGTGACCGGGCTCGTTACAGTCGCCCCATGCCCGCCATCGAGACCCGGCTGGCGAGACCGGGCGACGCCGAAGCCATCCGCCTCATCTACAACCACGAGGTCCGGACCTCGACGGCCACCTTCGACCTGGTCGAACGTTCTGCCGATGACCAGGTTGCGTGGATGGACGAGCGCACAGGTGCCTTCAGCGTGCTCGTGGCCGACCTGGACGGCCACCTCGCCGGCTTCGCCGCGCTCTCGCCCTACAGGGTGCGCGCCGCCTACCGGACCACCGTCGAGAACTCCGTCTACGTGGCCGTGGAACACAGGGGACGCGGTGTCGCGGACCTGCTGCTCGCCGACTTGTTGGGCGTGGCCCGCAACAGCGGATTCCACGCTGTCGTGGCCCGGATCGGCGGCGCCAACGAGGCCAGCATCGGACTTCACGCCAAGCACGGCTTCGAGTTGGTCGGCACCGAACGGCAGGTGGGGCGCAAGTTCGGGAAGTGGCAGGACGTGGTGGTGATGCAGACCCTGCTCGACGGCGTCTGACGCGGCGGAGGGAGTGGATGGCACCGAGGTCTTCGCGTCCGACGGACCTCCCCTCCCCCCGCTGCACCACTACCCGCGTCCCGACTGAAGTCTCATCTCCCGGACGCCCGCAGGCACGGCCACCGCCCGTAACTCATCCCAACCGGTAGGCCACCAGCCCGCCGTCAGGATCAGCCGGCAGTTCACCGAACCAGAACCCGTAGGGAACGTATGCCCACCGGTCTGTGGTCGTGATGCCACCAGCCATCAGGGAGGGGAACCGCTGCTCCCAGAGGACGCCGAGGTGAACCGAATCGCGGGCCTGGACCATGCCGCCGGTCAAGGCGATCCAGACCAGCCCGTTCCGGTGGGTCACAGGGGCATAGACCCTCCCGGGGAACTCCACGGAACGCCGAACCTCTCCGGTGATTGCGTCCAGGACGAACAACCCGGCCGTCGGCCCAGCTGCCACCTCACCCCTCTGACCTACGTTTGACACCACGTAGAGTTCGTTCCTGTGGACTGCCGCTGCACCCATCACCCCCCCTGACCGGGAGCCCCGGGTGAGCTTGGTCGACCACGACAAGGTGCCATCGTCACGATCTATGGCTACGTAGCGGCCGGTCTTGTCGCCCACTCCAACGAGGTCGCGTCCGGCGGCGGTGAAGAGGTTGGGGGTGGCTCCAACGTCGGCGTCCATGCCCGCTCTCAGCGATTCGGGGACCAGCACATCGTCTTCGGTGAGCTGACGCATCCACGCGATCGAGCCGTCCTCCACCTCGAGGGCCAGGACGCCGTCGGCGTAGGGGCTGGCAGGAGCGGAGTGGGTGTTGCCCGTTCCGACAAACAGAAGACCTCGGTCCGGGTCGACCACCGGTGATGACCAGACGGACACCCCTGCACCCCAGAGATCGTCGTCGGTGGTGTATGTCTTCCAGCGGATCGAGCCGTCAGCAGGGTCGACGGCCACCACGCTGCCCCGGAACGTGAACCGTTCGACGGGCATCCGGAACTCGAAGCTGCCGACACCCTGGACCACCAGGTCACCAGATGTCGTGGCGGCCAGGACCGGTGAGCCGAAGAGCGCCGCGTGGGGGTGGCCGTCGAGACGCATGCTCCACAGAAGAGTGCCAGTCTGTCGGTTGACGGCGTGGAGGAGCCCGGCGGTGTCTCCCAGAACGACCAGTTCGTCCATGACCAGCGGGGACCCGGGCAGAGTGGCGGTGCCCACGTCGGCTGTCCACAACTGCCGGCCGGTCTCAGCATCGACGGCACGAAGCGTGCCGTCGTACGCCCCGAAATAGATAGTCCCTTCGAACAACACGGGACGGCTGGTTGTCCCACTGATCCCTTCGATCCGCCAGGCTTCAGAGAGATTCCTGACGGTGTCAACCGACAGGACCTCCGGACTCGTCGTTCCGGGTGGAGACACGGTGGTCGATACGACGGAGACGACACCGGCCGTAGCGGTAGCGGCCAGGGAAGTCGTTGACGTGGTCGACGCATCAGTGGCGATCGTGGTCGGAGCCGGCCGGTTACCTGATATCGGGACGGCGGACCCGGTCGTCCCTGCACATCCGGCGGACGCCATGAGGACGACTGTTGCGACAAGCCTCATGTTCATCACCCGAGGCTACGGAAACGACAGGCGGGTCTACATCTCGGGCGGCGCTCGGGTTTCCACCTACGGTCAGCAGCGCCCCCCGGGGGGCTCACCACCATTTCCCCACTTTCCACATCCCACCCGCGACTACCAACCCCGGAAATGACAAACCCCCCGCACCGCGCAGGTCCAGGAGGTTCCCATGTCTCGCGACATCACAATGGTGGGCCGGGGAGGATTTGAACCTCCGAAGGCAATGCCGACGGGTTTACAGCCCGTTCCCTTTGGCCACTCGGGCACCGACCCGGGAGCGTCGGAGGATAGCGGCGGCCCGGTGTCCAACCACCGGTGCCCGACCATCGGAGGGAGGCACGGCCGACACGCTCGCTAGGGTGCGGCCATGCCCTCCTTCGACGTCGTCTCCGTGATCGACCTCCAGGAGGTCCGCAATGCGGTCGACCAGGCCTCCAGGGAGGTCCACACCCGGTTCGACTTCAAGGGAACCGAATCCGTGGTCGAACTCCAGGACGGGGCCATCCGACTGGAGTCCTCCACAGAGGACCGCCTCGCCGCCCTCGTGATCGTGCTCGAGGAGAAGCTGGTCCGCCGCAAGGTGTCGCTCAAGTCGCTGGACTGGGGCACGGTCGAGGCCGCCAGTCGTGGCCGTTCGCGCCAGATCGCCGGGCTCAGGGCGGGCATCGACAGCGAGCGGTCCAGGACCATCAACAAGATGGTCAAGGACCTAGGGCTGAAGGGCATCCAGACCCAGACACAGGGGGATCAGGTGCGGGTCACCGGCAAGAAGCGCGATTCGCTCCAGGAGGTCATTGCCGCCCTGAA
>DQOF01000152.1 GCA_015658775.1 Acidimicrobiia bacterium
AGACCGACTGGCCGAGGCCGAGCGCCGCGTTGTGGTAAGCGCTGGGCAGGGCGTGGTACATCGGGCTGACCACCAGGTGGGTGCCGTGGTCGGGAAACCCGTAGAACCGACCCCAGGTGGCCGATACACCGCTCAGGGATGTCCTGGCGTCACCGGTCTGGTCGGAGCGGTGCACACCCTTGGGACGGCCTGTGGTTCCCGACGTGTAGTTGCGTACAGAGCCGGCTGGGTCGTCGGGCGGTTCGACGTCCGGGTGAGCGGCCAACCAGTCCTCCAGTTCCGTGTCGATCACGATCACCCGGTCGATGGCTGCTGCAGCCGCCGCTTCCCGACCGACCGCCTCGTTGGCGGCGTCCACGATCAGGAGGCGACTGCCGGAATCGGAGAGCTGGTAGGCGACCTCGTCGGCCGTGAGGTGCCAATTGCAGGGGACGTACCGGTTGCCTGCCCGCAGGTTTCCCAGGATCAGGGGCGTCCACTCGATGCGGTTCTGCGCCAGCAGGCCCCAGCGGTCGCCGGTGGCCAGGCCCTCCTCGGCAAGCGCCGCGGCGAAGCGACGGGCACGGGACTCGACTTCGGCCCACGTGTAGGACCCGGCGACGGAGGACACTGCGACCGCCTCGGGCGTCGCGTCCGTGTGGGCGAAGAGGTTGCTCGGCATGGGCCTCCTGGATGATTTGACGCCTGCGGACTTTCGGAACGTCCGGAGGTGGAGTATGGTCTACCTCAGGTTAGCCAAACGGCTAACCTGAGGACAACCGCCCGGGCCCCAACAACCCACGGGGAGCGCTGACGAGATGACCGACACAGCCGACACCAGGACCGACCCCGTCGTGGACGCCCCTGCCGAGCGCTGCCCCGTCCACGATCTAGCCACCGACTACGACATGTTCGACCCCGACTACATGCGGGACCCGGTGCCTGCATGGGCCGAACTACGCGGGACCTGCCCCATCGCCCACACCGAACGGAACGGAGGCTCGTGGCTCCCGACGCGTTATGACGACGTCCAGGCCATGGCGAGGATGGTCCCGTCGTTGTCCTCCCTCTCCCCGCTCGTCATCGACCTTCCAGACGAGATCGCCGACGACCCTGCCACCGGGTTCTTCTCGGGCTACAACGCCGGCGCTCCGATCAGCGCCGACCCACCCGTCCAAGGCTGGACCCGTCGGCTCCTGCTCCCCCACTTCACGCCGAAGGCCGTCGAGCCGCTCCGCGGGTACACCGAGCGGCTCTGCCACGAGCTCATTGACGGCTTCATCGACGAGGGTGGCTGCGATGCCACAGCCCAGTACGCACAGCAGATCCCGCCGCGCCTTATCGCCCGGAAACTGGGAATCGACGAGTCTAGGGGCAACCAGTTCACCGAATGGGTGCGCAACGCCGGCGAACTGGGCCAGCTGGACCCCGAACTCCGCGTGCGATCCCGAAAGGTAATCAGGGACTTCTTCCACTCCGAGGTGGCCGACCGGAGGGCCGATCCCAAGGATCCCAAGGACGACCTGATCAGCGCCCTCCTGGAGTCCGAAGTCGAGGGCGAGCCGATCACCGACGAGATGGTGGTCGGCATGTGCAACCTCCAACTGGTGGCCGGCATCGAAACCACCCGGAGCTCCATCGGCTCAGCCTTGTGGCACCTCGCCGGGCACGAGGACGACCGGCGGCGCCTGGCCGCCGAACCCGACCTGTGGGACACGGCCCTCGAGGAACTGCTGCGCTTCTACTCGCCGGTAACCATGGGCCGCAACGCCACCGAGGACGTCGACTACGGCGATGTGGCCTTCAGGAAGGGCGACAAGATCCTCATGAACTTCCCCGGGGCCAACCACGATCCCGAGGTCTTCGACAACCCGGACGTAGTCGTGCTGGACCGGCAACGCAACCGCCACATCGCCTTCGGCGCAGGCATCCACCGATGTGCTGGATCCAACCTGGCACGCATGGAGATGGAGGTGGCGCTGATGGCCTGGTTCGAGCGCATACCCGAGTTCACGCTGTCCGACCCGGACGCCATGGTCTGGTCCGGCGGCCAGATCCGCGGGCCCCGCATCCTGCCCATCGCCTTCGGCTGACCTGTGGACATGACCTGCGCTGGGACGCCCGGACCACGCGATCCCCGGGCTTTCACCCGACCCGCACGTTTGGGTACGGTCAGCGGCACGGGTCGCCATCCGGTGGAGCCGGGCATCTCGTGGGCCCGGAGCCCGATTCAAGGACAGGGGAGAGACGATGAGGATCAAGGTCGACGCCGAGAAGTGCGAAGGGCACAGCCGTTGCTACTCGCTGGCCCCGGAGCTGGTCGACGTGGACGACCTCGGCAACGCCTTCGAGTTGAACGACGGCGAGGTGCCACCCGAACTCGAGGACCGGGCCAGGCTGATCGTGGACAACTGTCCCGAGTTCGCCATCCTGATCACCGAGGAGTAGGACGATGACCGACACCCGGAACCCGGTCGAGGACCTGGCCGGCGACTACGACATCTTCGACCCTGGCTACGTGACCGACCCGGTCCCTGCCTGGGCCGAGTTGCGTGGCCGGTGCCCGATAGCCCACACGGAGCGGTGGGGCGGCTCCTGGCTCCCCACCCGCTACGACGATGTCCAGGCCCTCGCCAAGATGGTGCCCGAGCTGTCGAGTGCCAACCCCGGCCCCATCGTGGTCGACGTACCCGAGGAGCTCCGCCGCCCGGAGCGTGAGGGCTACAACGGCGCATCCCCGATCAGCGCCGACCCGCCCGAACAGACGTGGACCCGCCGCGCCCTGCTGCCCCACTTCACACCCAGGGCCATCGCCCCACAGCGCGAGTTCACCAAGGTGTTGTGCAACGAGTTGATAGACGGCCTCATCGAGAACGGCGGCTGCGACGGCGCCGTCGACTACGCCCAGCAGATCCCCCCACGGGTCATCGCCCACAAGCTCGGTGTCAGCGGCGACATGGTCGACGACTTCATCGAATGGGTCCGCGGCGTCCTGGAGCTGGGCCTCACACGGCCCGAACTGAGGGTCAAGTACGGCGACATCATCCGGGACTTCTTCGCAGCCGAGGTCATCGACCGGCGCCAGAACCCCAGGGACGACCTCATAACGGCCCTCTGCCAAACCGAGGTCGACGGTGAGCTGCTCCCCGACGAGGTCGTCATAGGCATGTGCAACCTGCAACTGGTCGCCGGCATCGACACCACATGGAGTTCCATCGGCTCGGCCCTCTGGCACTTCTCGACCCACGAGGACGACCGGCGCCGCATGGCCGACGCCGACGACGACCTCTGGGACACCGCCATCGAGGAGTTGCTGCGCTTCTACTCACCGGTCACCATGGCCCGCACCGTGATGGAGCCTGTCGAGATCGGCGGGGTCTGCCTGGGGGTCGGCGACAAGGTGCTCATGAACTTCCCCGGTGCAAACCACGATCCCGAGGTCTTCGACTACCCGGACACCGTGATCCTGGACCGACAGCGCAACCGCCACATCGCCTTCGGAGCCGGCATCCACCGCTGCGCCGGCTCCAACCTGGCCCGCATGGAGATGGAGGTGTCGCTGAGGACCTGGTTCGAACGCATCCCCGAGTTCACCCTCACCGATCCCGGTGCCGTCACCTGGGCCGGTGGCCAGGTCCGCGGACCCCGCACCCTGCCCCTCGCGTTCGGCTGACCGGAGACGACCAGATGACCGACACCTCAACCGACCCCGTGGCCGACTCCGTCCCTGAGCGGTGCCCGGTCAGCGACCTGGCCACCGACTACGACATCTTCGACCCCGACTACGTGCGGGATCCCGTCCCGGCATGGACCGAACTGCGCGAGGCTTGTCCCATCGCTCACACTGGGCGCTACGGCGGATCCTGGCTTCCGACGAGGTACGAGGACCTGCAGGCGATGGCCAGGATGGTCCCGGTCCTGTCGTCGAAGTCGCCCATCGTGATCGACATGCCCCGGGAGCTCATCCAGGAGGGCGGCACCGGCTACAACGCCGCCGCCCCGATCAGCGCCGACCCACCGGAGCAGGGCTGGACCCGCCGGGCGCTCCTCCCCCACTTCACCCCCAGGGCGATCGCCCCACAGACCGAGTACACCGAGAAGCTCTGCAACGCGCTCATCGACGGCTTCATCGACAACGGTGGCTGCGACGCTGCGGTGGACTACGCCCAGCAGATCCCTCCACGGGTCATCGCCCAGAAGTTGGGCGTGGACGAGGACATGGTCGACGACTTCATCGAGTGGGTCCGCGGCGTGCTGGAACTCGGCCTCCAGCAGCCGGAACTGCGGGCCAAGTACCGGGACATCATCCGGGCCTACTTCGCCGAGCAGGTGGCCGACCGACGGATCAACCCCGGAGACGACCTCATCACCGCCCTCTGCCAGACCGAGGTGGATGGCGAGTTGCTGCCCGACGAGGTGGTCATCGGAATGTGCAACCTGCAACTGGTCGCCGGCATCGACACCACCTGGTCGTCGATCGGCTCAGCCCTGTGGCACTTCGCCGGCCACGAGGACGACCGGCGCCGGATGACCGCCGCCGACGACGACCTCTGGGACACCGCCGTCGAGGAACTGCTGCGCTTCTACTCACCGGTGACCATGGCCCGAAACGCCGCCGAGGACGTCGAGTACGGGGGCGTCACGTTCAGGAAGGGCGACAAGATCCTCATGAACTTCCCCGGTGCAAACCATGATCCCGACGTGTTCGAGAACGCCGGCGAGGTCGTCCTGGACCGGCAGCGCAACCGCCATATCGCCTTCGGAGCGGGCATCCACCGCTGCGCCGGATCGAACCTCGCCCGCATGGAGATGCAGGTGGCTCTCAGGACCTGGTTGGAACGCATCCCCGAGTTCACGCTGTCCGATCCCGGTGCCGTCACCTGGGCCGGCGGCCAGGTCCGCGGCCCCCGAATCCTGCCGGTCACCTTCGGCTGACCCGCGGCAGGTGACCACCCGCCTACTGCGCAGCCATCTCCGCCCCGAACCGGCCGGCATCGATCGCACTACGCGTCTCGTCGTCGATCTCGTCCAGCAGTTCGATGGTCACGGAATGGATGGTCGCCGTGCACGGGAACCGGTGCGGGTAGGGCCCGACCGGCGACCCGGTGTCGACCCCGACGTCGAAGGACTCGCCACCCATCGAGAAGACGACCGGTACCGTGCGCACCAGGCGCCCGGAGGCGACCACGACGCCGTCGACGCCGAGGGTGGCCGTTCCACCCTTGCCGAAGCCACCGTCGTAGTCGAACAGCAGCCGGACCGCGTGCGCACCCGGAGCGAGCGCCTCGGCACCGGCGACGGTGGTCCGGTCGTGTCCGAAGAGGTTGTAGTGCCAGGCGGGCCGTCCGTCGTCCAGATAGAGGGTCCAGCCGTTGAAGCTTCCGCCCTGGCAGACGATCACGCCCTCGGCGCCGCCCTCCGGGACCTCGATGCGGGCCACCAGGTCGAAGGACCGGTTCTTCACGTTGACGACGCTGCGCTCCGGCATCCGGACGTGGGCCGTCGTGTAGGTGGCCTTCCGGACGTCGGGCGTCGACGGGACGCGGCCCTCAGGCCCCAGGGGCGCACCGGTGTCCCGGAGGGGGTACACGCCGTTCCGCCGGGCCTCGGCGTCGAACAGTTCCCGCATCTCGGCCAGCAGTTCCGGCCGGTGGTCGGCCAGGTCCCGGCTCTGCGAGAAGTCGTCCCTGATGTCGTAGAGCTCCCACCGCTCCTGGGGGCCGTCGAACGGCACCGAGGCGAACCGGACCCACGGCACCCGACCGTGGAAGCAGGAAGCCATGAAGCCGTCGTGGTAGATGCCCCGGTTTCCCAGCATCTCGAAGTACTGGGTGCGGCGTGTACCGGGCACCTCGGCACCGTCGAACGAGTAGGCGAACGACGTGCCCTCGATGGGCCACTGGGGAATCCCGTTCACCGTCGACGGCGGCTGGATGCCCGCCACCTCCAGGATGGTCGGTGCTAGGTCTATGACGTGGTGGAACTGGCTGCGCAGTCCACCACCATCGGTGATCCGCCGGGGCCAGGAGACGGCCATGGCGTTTCGGGTTCCACCGAAGTGTGACGCAACCTGCTTCATCCACTGGAAGGGGGCGTCCATGGCCCACGCCCAGCCGACGTTGTAGTGGCACTCGGAGCGGACCGTCCCGAAGTCGTCGATGTGGTCGAGCAGGAACTCCGGGTCCTCGTCTACGCCGTTCTGCAGCGCCGGCAGCGACCAGGTCCCGTGGATCCGCCCCTCGCCCGAGGCGCCATTGTCACCGGTGACGTAGACGAAGAGGGTGTCATCCCACTCGCCCATCGCCTCGATGGCGTCCATGAGGCGTCCGACCTGGGCGTCGGTGTGGGCCAGGAAGGCCGCGAACACCTCCATGAGCCGTCGGGCCACGGGCCTGTACCTGTCGGGGTAGTCGTCCCAGGACGGGATCTCGTCGGGGCGCGGCGTGTTGACTGTGTCGGGCGGGATGACCCCCAGAGCCAGCTGTCTCTCGAAGACGGCCTGGCGGAGGTCGTCCCACCCCTCGTCGAAGAAGCCCCGGAACCGGTCCAGCCACGCGTCGGGCACGTGGAGTGGTGCGTGGACGGCCCCGGGTGCGAAGTAGCAGAGGAACGGGCGGTCGGGTCGGTGGGCCTTCACCCGCTGCATCCACTCGATGGCCCGATCGGCGATGTCCTCGGTGAGGTGGTAATCGGGGCGGCCGACGTAGGGCTCGATCGGCGTGGTCTGGTCGTAGAGGTCGGGCTCGAACTGTGACGTCTCGGCTCCGGGGAAGCCGTAGAACCGGTCGAAGCCCAGACCGGTGGGCCACCGGTCGAATGGGCCCGAGGGCCCGACCTCCCACTGTGGGGTGAGGTGGCCCTTGCCGAACATGCCGGTCGTGTAGCCGTTCTGGCGGAGTATCTCGGCGATCGTCGCAGCCTCGCGGGGGATGACCGTGTCGTAGGCGGGGAAGCTGTTGGCAGCCTCGGTGATGCGACCCATGTGGACGGTGTGGTGGTTTCGGCCGGTGAGCAGGGCTGCCCTGGTCGGTGCGCAGAGCGAGGTGGTGTGGAACTGGTTGTACCTGAGGCCGTCGGCGGCCACCCTGTCGAGTGCCGGAGATGCGACCGGTCCGCCGAAGGTGGAGAGCGACCCGAACCCGACGTCGTCGAGCAGCACGATGACCACGTTCGGGGCACCCTCGGGTGCCGTCTCCAGCGACAACGGGACGGGCGTCGAGTCCTCGGTCAGGCGGGCAACCGTGCCCGCGTAGGCGGGGGTGGGGCGGGGAATGGCCTCCATGAACTCCTACTTTGTCAGATAGGGGTAGTGCTGCCGGGGCACTTTTCACCGATCAGGCCGAGGGCTGGCAGGATGTTAGCCATACGGCTAACATCCGTCCAATGGACGACGCCCCAACTACCGAAGCAGCGTTCCGGACAGAAGCCAGGGCCTTTCTGGAGGGAGTCCCCGACCTGCTCGACGGCATCGACCAGCCGCTCGAGCGTGCCC
>DQOF01000155.1 GCA_015658775.1 Acidimicrobiia bacterium
CCTGGGCACCTCGCGGGACCGCGCCTACCCAATGGGCATGGCCATCCGGGGCTACTTCGAGAGCCCCATGCACGACGATCCGTGGATCGAGTCCTCCCTCGACGTGCGGGACCGCCAGGGCAGTGCCATGCCCGGCTACGGCTGGATCTTCCCCGTCGGCAACGGCACCATCAACGTCGGAATCGGGCTGCTCTCCACCTTCCGGGACTACCGGGAGGTCAACACCAGCCACCTGTTCGAGGAGTTCGCCTGCACCCTGCCCGAACACTGGCAGATCGATCCCACCCGTCCCATAGCCCCACCCACCGGCGGGCGCCTGCCCATGGCCGGCTCGGTAGGTCCCAAGGCGGGTCCCAACTGGCTGGTCGTCGGCGACGCCGCCGGGGCGGTGAACCCGTTCAACGGCGAGGGCATCGACTACGCCTACGAGACCGGCCGCCTGGCCGCCGGCCTAATAGCCGAGGCTGCCGCACGTGGCAACGCCGTGCTCGCCCACTACCCGGCGATGCTCGACGAGGAGTACGGCCTCTACTTCAAGATGGCCCGCCTCTTCTCCAGGGTGATCGGCAACCCCGTCCTCATCCGGGAACTGACCCGGGTCGGGATGCGTTCCCGTCCGCTCATGGAGTGGGCGTTGCGGGTGATGGCCAACCTCCTCCGGGACGACGACAGGGGTGCCGCCGAGGCCGCCTACCGGACCATTGCCACCGCCGTACGGCTGGTACCTGACAGGTTCGTGGACGCACCGGTGAGCAGCCCGACCAGGTAATGACACGCGGCCGGGCCACGGCCGGGGAGAATGGCCGTCATGACCGAGGTTGACCCCACCGAGACGAGCAGGGCCTGGTCGGCCCTGACAGCCCACCGCGACGCCCGGGCCGACGTCACGCTGCGCGAACTGTTCGCCGGCGACGACGACCGCGGCGAACGCCTGGCACTGGCCGTGGGCGACCTGTGGGTCGACATCTCGAAGCAGCCCGTCACCGACGACACACTCGGCCTGTTGGCCGACCTGGCGGATGAGCGCGGCATGCCGGGCTTCATGGAGCGGATGATGGCCGGCGAGCCGGTCAACTCCACCGAGGGCCGGGCCGCACTCCATACGGCGTTGCGCGCACCCCACGGAACCACGATTCAGGTCGACGGCACGGATGTCGTGCATGGCGTCCACGACACACTCGGCAGGATGGCCGACCTCGTCGACAGGCTCCGCTCGGGGAGGCTCCTCGGCGCCACGGGCCGACCCGTCTCAGCCCTGGTCAGCCTCGGCATAGGAGGCTCGTACCTGGGACCGGCCATGGCGACCGGTGCCCTGGCCCACCAGGCCCACCCGGACCTGGACGTGCGGTTCGCGTCGAACCTGGACGGAGCCGATATCACGGCGGCGCTCCGAGGGCTGGACCCGACCACGACCCTGGTGCTCATCTGTTCCAAGACCTTCACGACGGCAGAGACCATGGTCGCCGCCGAGAGCGCCAGGGCGTGGCTGGCCGACGGTGTCGGTACCGACGTGTCCGCCCACCTCGCCGCCGCCACCACCGCCTCCGGACGCGCAGCTGCGTTCGGGATCGACCCGGCTCTCACGTTCAGCGTCCCCGACTGGGTCGGCGGGCGCTTCTCGCTGCCATCGGCCGTCGGCCTGGGGCTGATGGCCTCCATCGGGCCCGACGCCTTCGGCGACCTGTTGGCCGGCATGCGGGCCATCGACGAGCACCTGGCTGCCACACCTGTCTCCTCGAACGGCCCGATGCTGCTGGGCCTGCTCGACGTCTGGCACCGTTCGTTCCTGGGTGCCTCTTCGCTCGCCGTGGTCCCCTACAGCAGCCAACTCGGCCTGTTCCCCGCCTACCTGCAGCAGCTCATGATGGAGAGCCTCGGCAAGAGGGTCCTCATGGACGGCTCTGCGGTGACCGGTGACACCGGTGCCGTGGTCTGGGGTGCGCCCGGCACCGACGGCCAACACGCCTTCTTCCAGCTGCTCCACCAGGGAACCGAACCGGTCCCGTGCGACCTGATAGGGGTGGCCCGGCCCGTGGCCGATCCGCGACAGGCGCACCATGACGGCCTGATCGCCAACCTCTTCGCCCAGGCTGAGGCGCTGGCATTCGGACTGACCACCGATGAGGCGGCCACCACCGGGGTTCCACCGGACCTGCTCGCCCATCGCACGTTCCCCGGCAACCGGCCCACCACCGTGATCCTGGCTCCGGAGCTGAGCCCATCGGTCCTGGGCCAACTGGTAGCCCTCTACGAGCACCGCACCGTGGCGGCGGCAGCCGTCTGGGGAATCAACCCGTTCGACCAGTGGGGTGTCGAGTTGGGGAAGTCGCTGGCGAGGAGGATCACCGACGAGCTGGTGGACGGGTCCGGCCCGTTGGCCCACGACACCTCGACCAACTCCCTGATCCGCCGCTACCGGCGACTTCGGGGCCGATCCGGGGAGTAGCGGGCTACCACGGACGTGCCCACGCCATTCGGGCCTGTCACCCGAATGCCTCAGAGGAGGTCGCCGACCACCTCAGCCGCGGCCTCGGCGGCGATGCCGATGGTCTCGTCGACCACGTCGTCGGTGTGCGCGAGGCTCGGGAAGAGAACCTCGTAGGCGCCCGGCGCGAACGCGACCCCCCGTGCCAGGAGGGCATGGAAGACCTTCGGATAGACCCCGTTGCGGGCCAGGACCGAGGCCTCGTCGAAGTCGCCGGGGGTCGTGTCACCGAAGAAGACGCCGAGAAGTGGGCCGACCCGCGGCAGCATGGCGGCCAGCCCGGCGTCGGCGAAGGCTGCCGCCAACCCGTCACCGAGCCGGGTCGCCGTGGCGGTGAGCCGTTCGTGGGCGGCATCGTCGAGCAGTTCGAGGGTCGCGCGTCCGGCTGCCATCGCCAGCGGGTTGCCTGAAAGGGTGCCCGCCTGGTACACGTCGCCCAGAGGGGCCAGGTTCGCCATCACATCGGCCCGGCCTCCGAACGCTCCGACCGGAAGTCCGCCGCCGATGACCTTGCCGAAGCACCAGAGGTCGGGTACCACGCCGAAGTACCCGGCGGCACCGCCGCGTCCCAGCCGGAAGCCGGTGATGACCTCGTCGAAGACGAGCAGCGCGCCGACGGAGTCGCATGCGGCACGCAGGCCCTCGAGGAAGCCGGGTGCGGGTGCCACCAGCCCCATGTTGGCGGCCACCGGTTCGACGATGACGGCAGCAACCGTGTGGTCCAGCTCGGGGACCACGTTGTAGGGGGCGACGACGGTGTCCGCGACGGCCCCGGTGGTGACACCGTCGCAACCGGTCAGGCCCTGGTTCGCCACTCCGCTTCCGCCGGCGGCCAGGAGCGCGTCGGCATGCCCGTGGTAGCAGCCGGCGAACTTGACGATCCGGTCACGGGCGGTGGCGCCGCGGGCCAACCGAATGGCCGACATCGTGGCCTCGGTGCCGCTGGAGACGAACCTCACCGACTCGAGGCCGGCGATTCGCTCGACGACCATCTCTGCTAGCACCACCTCGGCCTCGGTGGGAGCGCCGTAGCTGGTTCCCTCCGCAGCGGCCCGGGTGATCGCCTCGACGACCGCCGGGTGGGCGTGGCCCAGGATGCCCGGCCCGTAGGACTGCACGTAGTCGATGTACCGCCGCCCCTCGGCATCCCAGATGTACGGACCGTCGCCGCTCTGCACGAAGTAGGGGGTCCCGCCCACGGACCCGAATGCCCGTACGGGCGAGTTCACCCCACCGGGGATGACCCTGACGGCCCGTTCGAACAGCGAGCTGTTGGAGTCGGTCACCGGGCGCCCTGCCCACTCATCGGTCGAGGACCGCCGGTCAGGCGCCGGCGCTGTCGAGCGCCTGGGCGGCCCGGCGCGCCAGGTAGGTGAGGATGAAGTCGGCACCGGCGCGTCTGATCGCCAGGAGGTGCTCCATCCCCACTGCGTCGCCGTCGATCCAGCCGTTGGCGGCCGCCGCCTCGACCATGGCGTACTCGCCGCTGACGTGGTATGCGGCCAGCGGCACATCGACCTCCTTCCTGGCACGCGCGACGACGTCGAGGTAGGCGAGCGCCGGCTTGACCATGACCATGTCGGCGCCCTCGGCTATGTCCGAGTGGATCTCCATGAGCGCCTCCCTGGCGTTGGGAGGGTCCTGCTGGTAGCTCCTGCGGTCGCCGCCATCGGCGATCTCGACGTCGACCGCCTCACGGAACGGTCCGTACAGCGCCGATGCGTACTTCGCCGAATAGGCCAGGATCGCGACCTCCTCGTGCCCCGTGCCGTCCAGTGAGGCCCGGATCGCCGCCACCTGGCCGTCCATCATCCCCGACGGGGCACAGACGTCGGCGCCCGCGTCGGCCTGGGCGACGGCGGCCTGGCGGTAGAGGTCCAGGGTGGCGTCGTTGTCGACGGTTCCGTCGGAGGTGACGACCCCGCAGTGGCCGTGGTCCGTGTACTCGTCGACGCACAGGTCTGCGATCAGCACCATCTCGTCGCCCACGTCGTCTCTCAGGTCGCGCAGGGCGACCTGGACCACGCCGTCCGGGTTCCAGGCCTCGGAGCCGACAGCGTCCTTCCGCTCGGGAACGCCGAACAGGACCACGGCGGGGATGCCGAGACCCTTCAACGCAGCCACCTCGGCCCTCAGGCTGGCCCGCGAGTGCTGGACGACACCCGGCAGCGATGCGATCGGCTGTGGCTCGGAGATGCCCTCGCGTACGAACAGCGGAGCGACGAGGTCGTCCACCGAGAGGCGGGTCTCGGCGACCAGTCTCCGGATTGCGGCCGTTCGGCGTAGACGGCGGGGCCGCCGCTCTGGAAACGTCACCGTACGAGCCTACGAAGGCCGGGTCAGGACCGGGCCCAGGCGCAGGCGGCGGCGACCAGTCCATGGACGGAATGGGGATCGGCTTCGACCACCCGGAAGCCCCGGTCACGTGCCGCAACGGCACTGATCGGCCCTATGCAGATGGCGTCGACGGGTGTCGGCCCACCCGCCATCGACACGTACCTGCGGACGGTGGACTCCGCCGTGAAGGTGACGGCGTCCGCCCTCCGGGCGCGTTCCAGCAGCGCCGGCGCCACGTCGGGTTCCACGTTCCGGTAGGCCACCACCTCGACGACGTCCCAGCCGGCGGCGGCGAGGCCCTCGGGCAACACCTGTCGCGCCTCCTCGGCCCTGGCCACCAGCACCCGTGCACCGGGTGTGGGCGCGGGGAACGCGGCGAGAAGGCTCTCGGCGACCGCCCGGTCCGGGATGAGGTCCACGGTGAACCCGGCCCCGATGAGCGGTTCGGCCGTCTTGGGCCCTACGGCGGCGAACCTGGGCAGCGCGCCTGGGCCCACCGTCACCCCCACGGTTGACAGGGCGTCGACCATGCGCCTGGCCCCATTCGGCGAGGTGACGACGACCCAGTCGAAGGACCCGACGTCGCCGGCAGCCGCCCCGAGGGCTGCTCCCCCGTCCGGTGGGTCGGCAATGGCGATGACCGGCAGTTCGACCACCGCGGCACCCTGTTCGGCGAGTGCCGCCGTGAGCGTTCCGGCCTGGTCGGTAGCCCTGGTCACCACCAGCGTCCGCCCGTGGAGCGACCCACTCACGAGACACCCATGAGGGCGGCACCACCCCGGTCGTCCAGCAGGTGTCTGGCGATGGCCCTGCCCAGCGACGTTCCATCGGTGCCCGTGCGCTCCTCGCGGAGCAGGGTTGTTCCGTCCGGCGACGACAATGCACCTGTGACCACTATCCCGCCGGCGGCGGAACCGTCCACCAGCAGGCGGGAGTGGGCCGCGATGGGCAGGTCGCACCCGGCCCCCAGCTCCGCCAGGAACGCCCGTTCGGCGTCGACGGCGCGTCTGGCGGACGGATCCTCGATGGTGGCCAGCAGGGTCCGGAGCTCGTCGTCGTCCCGGCACTCGACGGCCAGCGCCCCCTGTGCAACCTGGGGAAGCAGCACGGCCGGTTCGAGCGGATCCACGATGTCGGGGGCCAGGCCCAGCCGGTCGAGTGCCGCCATCGCGGTTACCACCGCATCCACGTCGGACACACGGGCGAGGCGGGTCTCGATGTTGCCGCGGAGGCCCACGAACAGGAGATCAGGTCGGAGGTGGGCCAGGTGGGCGCGGCGACGGATGGAACCGGTGGCGACCGTCGCTCCCACGGGCAGGTCCACCCACCGGCAGCCGACCAGGGCGTCGCGCGGGTCGGCCCGCTCAGGCACGGCTGCCAGCACCAGCCCGTCCGTGGATGCCCCGGGGAGGTCCTTGGCCGAGTGGACGGCCAGGTCGGCTCGGCCTTCCAGCACCGCCGTCTGCACCTCCTTGACGAACACGCCCTGCCCGCCCATCTCCTCGAGTGGCGTGGTCCTGTCGCGGTCGCCGGTAGTCAGGACGACCACGATCTCGACCTCTATTCCCGGCGCGACGTCGGTGAGCAGGCCTGCGACGCTGTCGGCCTGCCATCTGGCCAGGGCACTGCCCCGGGTTGCTACCCGGATGCGCACGGCCGGTCTCGACGACCTACAGGTCGAAGAGGTCGCGCATGGCCTCTGCCAAGCGCTCGCCCCGGACGGTACCGGCGGCGTCCTTCATGCGGACCGTCGGCTCATGCAGCAGCTTTCCGATGATTCCGGCGGCCAGCGCCTCTACAGCCTCCCGCTGGCGGTCGTCCAGTTCTCCCAGCCGACCCGCGATGCGCTGCAGTTCGACGGCGCGGATCCCGTCGGCCCGGTCGCGGAGCCGGGTGATGAGCGGGGCGACCAGGCGGGCGGTGGATTCGTCCACGTACCGGTCCAGTTCGACGTCGACGATCGCCTGGACCCTGGTGATCTCCTGCTGGCGGGCCCGGATACCGACCTCGGCGAAGGCCCTCAGGTCGTCCATGTCGAGAAGGGTGACGCCGTCCAGCTCACCGGCCGCCGGGTCGACGTCGCGTGGCACGGCGATGTCGACGATCAGCAGGCTGCGTGCGTTCCGTCCGCCGACGACACCCTCGAGATCACCGTGTTCGAGGATGACCGATGAGGCGCCGGTGGAGGTGAGGAGGACATCGATCTCGGCAATGTGCCGGGGAAGCTCGTCGAGCCGCACCGCTGTGCCGCCGAGGCGTGCGGCCAGGTCGACGGCCCGCTCCCAGGTGCGGTTCGCCACCAGGATCTCGGCGACGCCACCGCCGTGCAGGGCCCTGGCCAGGCCTTCGCCCATCTCGCCGGCGCCGACGATGAGCACCCTCCTACCGTCGAGGCCACCCAGGCGCTCGCTGGCCATGGCCACCGCCGCTTGTGAGACCGAGGTGATGTTGCGGGAGATGGCGGTCTCGGTCCGGACCCGCTTGCCGACCTCGAGAGCGTGGCGGAACAACGGGTTGAGCACCGGGCCGACCGCACCCTCATCGGCGGCGGTCTGCCACGCGGTGCGTACCTGTCCGAGGATCTCGTGCTCGCCCAGCACCGCCGAGTCGAGGCCGGACGCCACGGCGAACAGGTGGCGGGCGGCATCGGCGTCGTAGAGCCCGGTCAGGTGGTCGGAGAACTCCTCGGGGGGAAGGTGGGACGCCTCGGCGAAGAAGTTGCGGATGTCCTGATAGCCACCGTGGAACTTCTCGGCGAAGGCGTAGACCTCGATGCGGTTGCAGGTCGAGAGAAGGACCGCCTCTGTGATGTGCTCACGCGACACCAGGTCGGCCAGTGCCTTCGGGACGCGGGACGACTGCACGGTCATCCGCTCCAGAAGTTCCAGTGGCACGGTGCGGTGGTTGAGGCCGACGACGACGACCGACACGGATCAGGGCTCCTGCTCTTCGACTACCTGGCGGATGGGGTGTGACGGGGTCCAGCATTCCCGAATCGACCACCCGGTTCCAACCCACGAGGCACCCAATGCCGCATGTTGCCGTCCATCACGCCACCTGCTGTGGGTTGGCGGCCTCCCGCCGGTGTTCGTGGTACCCCAAGATCTGGAGTTCGGTTGCCAGGTCGACCTTGCGCAGCTCGACCTCCGCGGGCACCGACACCACGGCCGGTGCGAAGTTCAGGATGGACCGAATCCCCGCGGCGATCAGGCCGTCGACGGCCACCTGCGCCGCATGGGCGGGGGTGGCGACTATTCCGAGCAGGCAGCCGGTCTCGGCCACCACCTTCCCCAGGTCGTCGACGTGGGAGACGATCACGCCGGCGATCCTGCGACCCACCATCGAACTGTCGGCGTCGACCAGGGCCAGAACCGGAAACCCCCCGGCCACGAAACCGTCGTACCGGCTCAGAGCACGACCCAGGTTGCCGACCCCGATGATCACGACCGGCGTGACCTCTCCGCTCAGGACCATGCCGATCTCGCGGATGAGGCGGTCGACCTCGTAGCCGACGCCGCGGGTGCCGCGGGTACCCACGTACGACAGGTCCTTGCGCACCTTGGCGGCGTTCACACCCGACAGGTCTGCGAGCCGGCGGGACGACACGGTGGTGACACCGTCTCCTGCGACCTCCAGCAGTCCCCGCATGTAGATCGGGAGGCGGGCCAGGGTGGCCTCGGGTATGGGATCGGCGATGCCCGACTCAGGGGTCGTTGCCTCTGCGACTGCCGCGGCATCGGTGCGGTCCGTTGTCATGCCACAACGCTAAGCGATTGTGCACGCATTCACATGCATGGCGGGCGGGAATCCGGACGTAGGTTTGGCGGTGGGGCCGACCCGCGGGTGTGAACACGGCCCATGCGCTCTACGGTGCCCGATCGTGACGTTCCAGGTCGCCGCCGCTGCCACGGCCGCTCTCATCTCGCTGGCATTCACGGCCACTGTCTTCGAACGGTGGCTGGACCGGCGACAGCCACAGGACCTGGCCTGGTCGGTGGCCCTCGGACTCTTCGCCCTGGGCGCCGGCTCCATGTGGATCGGTGCGTCGATCGGCTGGTCAGCCGGGCCGTTCCGGGCCTTCTACCTGTTCGGCGCCGTCCTCAACGTGCCGATCCTGGCGCTCGGCACCGTGTACCTGCTGGCGCCGAGACGTCAGGCCGACCGGATTGCCGGGGTCACAGTCGTCATGTGTGCCCTGGCCGCCGGTGTCGTACTGGCCTCACCGATGGGCGCGGGCTTCGCGGTCGACGAGTTGCCACGGGGCAGCGAGGTGTTCGGAGCCGGTCCACGCATCGCCGCCGCGGTCGCATCGTCGCTGGGTGCCCTGGTCGTGATCGGCGGTTCGCTCTGGTCGACGGTGCGGCTGTTGAAGGTACGGAGTCCGGCAGCCCGGCGGGGAGCGCTCGGCAACGTGCTCATAGCCGTGGGCGCGATCGTCCTGAGCCTCGGTGGAGTGCTCAACTCGGTGGTCGACGAGATGACCGGCTTCTCGGTCACGCTGGTGGCCGGGATCGCCCTCATCTTCGCCGGCGCGCTCACCGCCACGGGTTCCGGACGTAGGACCGTCGCTGCGGGCTCCTAGTCCAGCATCAGCACGAACTGGACCACGGCGGCGCCGAGGATGACGGCCAGCAGCATCGCCGTGGCGATGGTCGTGCCGAAGCGCATCAGACGGCCCGGGTCCTGCCCAGCTCGACAGGTGTCGTGACCCCGGGATCCCCACCTGGGGGAACCTCACCAGGGGAGGAGAGCAGAACGGCATCGCCTGCCACGACACCCAGGTCGGCGGCGGCCGACGCCCGCTGCACCACCAGTGAGACAAGGCCGTAGGAGTCGACCAGGAGCCCGACGGCCCCGGACTGCACCTCGTCGTAGGCGACGACCCTGGTGGCCGACCGGACCCGACCGGCGATCGTGACCTGGATCCGGTCGCCCACCTGTCCAACTGTGGCATCCACCTCGGACAACTCGTCGGGACCGACGTTCAGCTGGACGTTGCCGAACCGGTCGATCCAGAGAACCTCGGCATGGATCCCGTCGGCCTCCACAGCGGCGACGGCCAGGAGGCCGGGCGTCAGCGAGGCGGGTTCGACCGGCTCCCCCAGCTCGGCCAGGTCGACACCGTTCGCCAGGTGGCCCGCAACCGGTGCGAACACGTCGCGACCGGCGAAGGTGGGGCCGGGGGCGGACAGGTGGTAGCCGGCGTCTGTAAGGGATACGGCCCGAGATGCCCCGCCGACCATTGCCACAGCGGGTGCCAGCAGCCCGTTGTCGGGTCCGACCAGCACCGACTCACCGTCACCCAC
>DQOF01000116.1 GCA_015658775.1 Acidimicrobiia bacterium
ACATCCTCGGGAGCCGCCTCGGGAGCCGCAGTCGTAGCCACAGGAGCCGCAGTCGTAGCCACAGGAGCCGCAGTCGTAGCAGCCGGAGCCGCCTCATCCGCGCCATCAGACCCACAGGCCCCCGCAATCAAGGCGAACGACAAACCCAGAGCAAACAGAACACGTCGACTTAGACGCATGGTAGACACCCTCCAAATCGGTGAATTAGGTACGGCTGTGACCGCGGTCACGCCCGCATAGGGGCTAGATCATGGCCTGTTGAGCAGCGACAGGCAAACCCTGCTTCCAAAAATACCCGCGCCAGCCCGGACGTCTGCGCGGCCCCGACGGCCACCTGTCTACGACACCCCACCCAGAGGCACGACGGCATCCGGCCCGATCGTCAGCCAGACGGCTGAACCGACGTCGGCGGGGGCCTCCGAGGACACCAGGATCTCCTCATCGCCGACGGTCAGCCGCAGCACCGACCGGTCTCCCCTGAACACCGACCCGGCGACAACGGCTGCCACTCCGCCATCCCCGCGGGACGGGTCCACCCGCACCCGATCGGCCCTCAGCAGCACCGCTCCGGCCGCGTCGCCCAGTCGGCCCAGCGCACACCGGCCGGACGCGTCCAGGTCGATGATGTTGTCGTGGCCCAGGCACCTCGCCACGTAGGCGGTACCGGGATCGGCCCACACCTCGGCAGGCGTGCCGATCCGTCGGATCCGGCCGTCACCCAGCACGGCTATACGGTCGGCCAGGGCGAAGGCCTCGTCGTGGTCGTGGGTGACGTGGACCGCGGCCTGCCCCAACCGCCGCAACAGGGTGCCCAACTCGCCGATGAGGCGATCGCGAAGCGACCTGTCGAGGGCGCCCAGCGGCTCGTCCAACATGAGGAGCCGGGGTCCCGGTGCCAGCGACCGGGCAAGCGCCACCCGCTGGGCCTCTCCGCCAGACAGCGTGTCGACCGACCTCTGCCCGAACCCGGCCAGGCCCACCAGTTCCAGGGTCCGTTCGACCCTGTGGGCCAGTTGGTCTGGCGGCATGCCGGCCACCTCCAGGCCGAACGAGACGTTTCCGGCCACGTCCAGGTGAGGGAACAGGGCATGGTCCTGGAACACGAGGCCGAAGTCGCGTCCGTGGGGCGGTGTCGCCGTGAGGTCCAGGCCTGCCCACGCCACCCTCCCGGCCGTGGGCGTCTCGAGGCCGGCAATCGTCCGCAACAGCGTGCTCTTGCCGCAGCCGCTGGGGCCCAGCAACACGACAATCTCACCCTCGTCGACCTCCAGGTCGATGCCGGCCAGGACCTCCACACCGTCGAACGCCACCGAGAGGCCCGTCACCTGCAGCATCTCAGAACCCGCCCCTCACGACCCCGGCACCCGACCCCCGCCGCCCCTCGATCACCAGTACGGACACTGCCGTGAGCGACATCAGGACGACGGCCAGGGCCATCGCCTGGCCCCGCAACAGGTCTCCGGGGGTGCCGAGCAGGCGGAACAGGGCCAGGGGAGCCGTCAGACGGTCGGGCTGACGCGGCAGGAACGAGGTTGCACCGAACTCACCCAGCGACACGGCGAAGGCGAAACCCGCTCCCACGACCAGTGCACGTGCGGCGATGGGCAGGTCGATCCGGCGCCGCACCACGGAGGGACGGGCGCCCAGCACCGACGCGGCCTCGCGCAGCCGCACGTCGATGCTCCGCAGCGTCGGCACCAGCGTGCGCATCACGAACGGCGTGCCGATCAGGGCGTGGGCCACAGGCACCAGCCATCGGGACGACCTGAGGTCCAGCGGAGGCTCGTCCAGGGCGATCAGCATTCCAAATCCGACGGTGACCGCCGAGGCTCCGAGCGGCAGCATCACCCCCAGGTCGAAGACCCGTGACAGCGCCCTCGGTCCGTGCACCACGACCAGCGAGGCCAGGCCCCCAACCAGCACGGCGATGGCGGTCGCCACCACGGCGAAGACGAGCGAGTTCCCGAGGGCCTCGAGCGCGCTGACAGGCAGCAGCGTGAGCCTGTCGGCCAGCGCCCCGTAGTTGCGCAGCGAGTAGCCGTCGCCTACGGCAAGCGACCGCTCGACCAGCACGACAATCGGAAGGCCCAGCACCGCGCCCAGCAACCCCAGGTTTCCCAGCAGCGCCCGCCGGCTAGCGCGCGGCAACGGCCGTGACACGGTGCGCTGCCCTATCGCCCTGCGCCGCTGCAGCCGGTTGCCGACGGCCACGACCCCCAGAACAGCGGTCAACTGGACGACGGCCAGGGCCGTAGCTGAGGCCAGGTCGCCACGCCAGACCGCATGTCGCCAGATCTCGGTCTCGACGGTGGCGACGGTCGGCCCACCCAGGATGAGGATCACCCCGAACGAGGTGAGGCAGAACAGGAACACGATCGACGCCGCAGCCGCTATCGCGGGCCACAACCTGGGCAGGGTGACCATGCGGAACGTCTGCCACGGCGATGCGCCGAGCACCCTGGCCTGCTCCTCGGGTCCGGGGTCGAGGCCCTCCCAGAAGGCGCCGACGGTGCGAAGGACCACGGCCAGGTTGAAGAAGACATGGGCGAGCAGCACCGCCCAGACGGTGTGGGTCAGCCGAACCGGTCCGCCGTCGAGTCCGAACCGGTCGAACACAGCCATGAACGCCCCGCCGACCACGACCGTGGGCAGCACGAACGGCACAGTGGTCAGGGCCCGGACCAGCCGTCGTGCCCTGAATCGACGGCGTGCCACAAGGTGGGCGCCGGGCATGGCGACTGCGACCGTGAGCAGCGTCGACACGGCCGCCTGCCAGAGCGTGAACCACGCGACACCCCGGAACGTGCCCGATCCGGGCAGGGCCAGAAGCCTGGACAGGCCGTCGCCACCGAGTCCCAGTCCGATGATCGAGATCACCGGATAGACGAAGAAGACCCCGAGGAATGCGGCGGGTAGGGCGACGCAGAGCAGCCGTGCCGCTCCCCCACCCACGTTCATCTCATCCCCATGTCACAACTCCACGTCACCGTAGAACGATCTCGGTCCAGCGCTCGGTCCAGGCGTTGCGGTTCGCCTCGATGTCCGCCGGATCCAGGATGTGGGGGTCCTCGGGCAGTCGCACGAAGTCCACGAACGTCTGCGGGAGGGCCGCTGTCCCGAGGGCGGGGAACACGAACATGTTCAGCGGGATGTCCTCCTGGAACGTCGGCGAGAGGAGGAAGTCGACAAGGGCCTCGGCGGCGTCACGGTGCCCGGTGCCGGCGAGGATGCCGGCGAACTCGATCTGCCGGAAGCATGTGTCGGTGATGACGCCGGTAGGTGGGGTGTCGACCGGCGGATCGGCGTAGATCACCTCTGCGGGCGGGCTGGAGGCGTAGGAGACCACGATCGGCCGATCACCGCCGCCCGAGACGAACTCGCCGTAGTAGGCGTCCTCCCATCCGGAGGTCACGACGACGCCGTTCCGGCGCAGGGCCGACCAGTAGTCCTCCCAGCCATCGCCGAACTCGGCGATGGTCGCCAGGAGGAACGCCAGGCCGGGTGAGGACGTCTCGGGGTTCTGGACCACGAGCATGTCGGCGTATGCGGGGTCGGCCAGGTCCGAGAGGCTGGTCGGGGCGGCCAGACCGTCGCCGAAGCGGTCGATCCAGTAGTTGACGCAGACGTCGCCGAAGTCGATCGGTGTCACCCTGTGCAGCGGATCCAGGTCCAGGGCGGCGGGTACGCCGGAGATGGCGGGTGGTTCGTAGGCCTCGAAGAGCCCGGCGTCGAGGGCCCGCTGCAGGAACGTGTTGTCGACGCCGAACATGACGTCGCCCAACGGGTCTCCGGCGGTGAGTATCGCCGAGGCGACCATCTGGCCCGTGTCGCCCAGGCGTTGCAGCACGACCTCCACGCCGGTCTCGGCGGTGAACTCCCGGAGCGTTCCCTCAGACACCCAGAACGAGTCGTGGGTGACGAGGGTGACGGTCTGCCCGCTGATCGACGGTGCGGACGTGGTGGTCGCGCTGATCGGAACCGTGGTCGACGGGCTCTCGTTGCCGCACCCGGCGGCGAGCACGGCAACGGCGACGAACGCGGCGATCAGGACGGTGGTGGTGTGAGAACGCCTCACGGGATCTCCCTTCGCTGGAATTACCCAGAGCAGGTTCGGTTCGGGTCGACAGCGCCCCCGTCGGTGTCCGACGGCTGCTGCCCTCTCAGCCCGGCACAAGGCCCGAGCTCCCCGGCTGGTTGTGGACCAGAGACTACCCGTCGCCGGCGACGAGGTGCACGGGAAGGACGACTCGGATGTCTGCCGACGAGGCGCCCAACATCAGTTCGTAGTCACCCGCGTCCGCGTACCAGCCCGGCTGCGGCCGGTGGCCTGCACCCGACCCACCGCCGCCCGCTGCCACAGGCTGCCTGGTCGACCGCTCGGCCCAGGTCGGGTCTGCCGGGTCGTAGTATGCGAAGGCCCGGTGGCCCAACCGGATCACGGCCTCAACGGTCTCACCCGGTTCGATGAACACCTTCGCGAACCCCCGCAACTCCATGGGTGGTCGGGCCAGGGCCGGGGCCGAGGGGGCCACGTAGCACTGCACGACCTCGG